>NZ_LT629751.1:1936666-2237222 GCF_900104805.1 Pseudomonas oryzae
TGGCCAACGCCCTCAAGCAATTCGAGCGCGCGGACGATATCTGGCAGACCGACCAGCGCATCAGCGGTCACATGAACAACCGCCAGAGCAGCCAGATGCAGAGCCAGCTCGACATGGTCGCCAACCAGACCACCGCAATCCTCAGCCTGCTGCGCCGCTACCAGGCGCTCGCCCAGGTGCAGGCCGCCGAGGCGCGCCTGCAGTCGACCCTGGGCGTCGAGCCGCGGATCGGCGGCGTCGACGACATGCCGCTGCCCCAGCTGACCCGCGCCCTGATCGATGGCCAGCACGACTGGTTCGACCTCGGCCAGCCGGGCCGCCAGGGAGATCGTTCGTGATCATGCGCAGCATCCGCCTGCTGCCGCTGGTGGCGCTGCTGGCCCACTCTGGCCTCCTCCAGGCCGAAGACGGTCTGCCGGCGCCGGCGCGCACCGGCATCGAGCGCCAGGAGATCCGTGCCCAACTGATGCCGCGCCAGTTCACCACCATTGCTGCGGAGATCGGCGCCAAGATCAGCCAGTTGCCCCTGCGCGAGGGTGAGCAGTTCAAGGCCGGACAACTGCTGGTGCGCTTCGACTGCTCGATGCAGCAGGCCATGCTGCAGAAGGCGCGGGCCGAACTGGCCGCAGCCGAGTACACCCACAAGGCCAACAAGCGGCTGGCCGAACTGGACTCCATCGGCCAGGTGGAACTCAACCTGTCGCAATCGGCGGTGCAGAAAGCCGCCGCCGAGGTCGGGGTGCAGCAGTCGGTCCTCGACAAGTGCAGCATTCCCGCGCCTTTCTCCGGCCGCATCGCCGAGCAGAAAGTACGCAGCCAGCAGTACGTCCAGCCCGGCCAGGCGATGCTGGAGATCATCGACGACAGCGTGCTGGAACTCGAGTTTCTCGTGCCATCGGCCTGGCTGGGCTGGCTGAAGCCGGGGCTCGGCTTCGAGGTCGAGATCGACGAGACCGGCAAGGTCTACCCGGCACGCTTCACCCGCTTGGGGGCGCGCATCGACCCGGTTAGCCAATCGATCAAGGTCGCCGCCGCCATAGACGGCAGCTTCGCGGAACTCATTACCGGCATGAGCGGGCGCGTTCGCGTCACGCCGCCCAGCCAACCCTGACCACTCGGCACACGACTCCCACCTCGGGATCGGACAGCCTGCAGAACGCCACCGGCAGCACACACGGAAGACAAGCAGACATGGGCGACAACAAGACTCAAGACCGCAACGTCAGTTCGGAACCCTCCACCGCTTCCCCGGCCACCAGTCGTCTGGTGCGCCGCAGTCCCAGGCCGATGGCACTGGAGCAGCGCTTCGTGTTCGACGGTGCGGCAGCGGCCGAGGTGACGGATACCGCGAGTGGAGCCGCCGAGCGGCATGCCGACACTACCACGGTTGAAACGGCGAGCCTCATGGCTGCCTACGCCCCGGTCGATGAGCAAAGCCCCGCCGTGGCCAGCGACACACCGGCGACCGGCACGTCGCCCAGTGAGACCGCTGCCGAAGCAGGCAACCTTTTCCATGTCGATGCGCAGACCCCACCCCTCGAAGAAGCAAGCACGCGGGCCAGCGAACTGATCAAGGACTATCTGGCCAACGCCACCGACGAGCAGCTGTTCGCCCTGTTCAACGGCGGGCAAGCCAGCCCGGATGCCCAGTGGTCCGACAACCTCGGCCAGCTGCGCGATGCCATCGCCAGCGGTGAGTTCGCCATCGAGGTCCAGCTGCTGGACAACGCGCAGATGAAAGGCGCCCTGGCCGCCTACGCCGCGCAAGGTCCGGATGGCGAGGCGACCATCTACCTCAACAGCGACTGGTTGCCCGCACTCGACAGCCAGCGGCTGACCAGCCTGCTGGTCGAGGAGTACGGCCACCATATCGATCGCCTGCTCAACCGGACGGCGGATACCGCAGGCGATGAGGGCCAGCGCTTCGCCGCCGAACTCACCGGCAGCGACAGCAGCACGCCGGGCTTCGCCAGCGACGACGACCACGCCACGCTGCAGCTGGAGGGCGAAGCGATCGAGGTCGAACTGGCCAACTTCAGCTTCAGCAACGCCTACGCCGTCAATGTGGCGACCACTCCGGCAGGCAAGGAGTCGAACAGCCACGACTTCGCCTTCACCAGCCTAGGCGCCGCCACCATCAACGACGACACCGCCAGCAACCTGTTCAGCGGCAACGACGTCGCCGCCATCGGCATCAACATCGGCGGCCAGCAGTACTACGGCTGGATCAGCCGACCGATCAAGAGCAATGGCGACGTCAAGGGCTTCTATTTCTGGACCGACCGGGACTTCAACTCGCTCGCCACCGCCCAGGCCGACGGCAACATGGATGGCGACGGCAACGTGGCCGACAACATCGGCTTCATCCTGGTGGTCGACCAGAGCTACTTCGACAGTCTCGGCTGGAAGAACCAGGCCGCCAACATGAAGAACGTCGGCTCGTCCTCCGACCGCGTCGACTCCGCCCTGAACGCGCTGCTGCCACGCAACGTGGCGCCGGTGGCCGGCAGCGACAGCGGTACTGCGGTGGAAGCCGGCGGCCTGAACAATGCCACTTCCGGCAGCAATGCCGGCGGCAATGTGCTGGGCAACGATACCGACGCCAATGCGGATCAGCTGACCGTCACCAAGGTCACCAGCAACAGCACCGCCAACACCGGTACCGCCAGCAGTTCGAGCGCAGCGGTCGTCTCCGGCCAGTACGGCCAGCTCACGCTGGCGGCCAACGGCACCTATACCTACGTCGTCGACAATGGCAACGCCAGCGTCGAGGCACTGCGCAGCAGCAGCAACACCCTGAGCGAGACCTTCACCTACACGGTTTCGGATGGCAAGGGCGGCTCGGCGACCACCACGCTGACCATCACCATCCAGGGCGCCAACGATATTCCCGTCGCCGCCGACGACTACAACACCGCCAAGGAGTCGCTGCGCACCGACGCCACCGCCTACGCCAGCGACGACCCGTTGGGCAGCAAGGCCACTGGCAACGTTCTGGGCAATGACACGGATCCGGATCGCTACGGAGAGAGCAAGACGATCACGGGCGTGGGAATCGACGGAACGGCGACAGCCACCACCAACAGCACCGTTACCTTCACCACCACCGTCACCACCTCCGGTGCAAGCTCGGTAAAGGTCACAGGCACTCAGTACGTATACAAGCTCAATGACGATGGCACGCGAACCCAGCTGTTCCATGCCGATGGCACCACTCCCGTCACGATTCTGACCAAGAACGGCAGCGGCACCAACCTGTCATTCACGTTCTCAGATACCAGTGCATTCAAGGGCGTAACCAAGTTCAGCTTCATCGACGGTACCAAGTACTACGACGGCACCATCGATGGAACGACGGTCAACAGCTCGACCAGTGTGCTGGTTTCGGCCCCCAGCGGCACCATCGCCGTCGGCATGAGCGTTGGCGGTACCGGGCTGGCGACAGCCCCCACGGTCACCGCCGTCAATTACGACGCCAGCGGCAAGATCACCTCCGTGACTCTGAGTTCGGCAGTCAGCATCACCAACCAGACGCTGACCTTCAGTGCCGGCGCCACCGCCGGCAACAATCTGACCGGTCAGTACGGTACCCTCGTGCTGAACGCCGATGGCAGCTACACCTACACCCCGACGGCCAACAATCCCGCCCTGAGCGCCGGCCAGTCGGCAGTCGAGCGCTTCCAGTACTCGATGCGCGATGCCAGCGGCGAGACCAGCACCGCCACCCTGTACATCACGGTGACCGGCTCCGGCGCCAACGACCCGAATGCGGTGGCCGATACCGCAACCGCCACGGAAAAGGGTGGCGTGGCCAATGCCAGCGGCGGCAGCGACCCCAGCGGCAACCTGCTCGGCAACGACACGACCCCCGCAGGCAGCAAGACCGTGGTGGCTGTGCGGGCCAGCAGCGCAGCCAGCAACACCGCCATCGGCGCGAGCGACAGCCAGATCGCCGGCCTGTACGGCACCTTGACCCTGCGCGCCGACGGCACCTACAGCTACAGCCTCAACAATGACAATGCCGACGTGCAGGCGCTGCGCGGCAGCACGGACACCCTGAGCGACAGTTTCATCTACACCATCGAGAACGGCCAACTGGCGGCCGATGGCACCACGCGCCTGAAAGATTCGGCCACCCTCACCATCACCATCCAGGGCGCCAACGACTCGCCGGCCGCAGCCGACGACAGTGCCAGCGCCACCGAGGCCGGCGGCATCGGCAACGCCACCGCGGGCTACAACCCCGTCGGCAACGTGCTCACCAACGACCGGGACGTGGACGACACCGCCGCGGAGCTCAAGGTGAGCGCGGTCAGAACCGGCGGCGCCGAAGGCTCCGGCACCGCCGGCACGGTCGGCAGCGCACTGGCCGGCAGCTACGGCTCGCTGACGCTCAATGCAGACGGCAGCTGGAGCTATGTCGTCGACAACAGCAACAGCACCGTCAATGCGCTCGCCCCGGGACAGACGCTGACCGAGCGCTTCAACTACACCGTGACCGACCGCAACGGCACGGGCCTGTCGGATACCGCCGTCCTCACCATCACAATCCAGGGGGCCAGCGACACCGTCGCCGTCAACGACATCTTCGTCAACGAGGGCTCGCCATACGCCATGTTCACCGTCAGCGGCGGCACGGGGGTGCGTGTCGCCCTGAGCCTCAGCAATTCGACGGGACTGGCAGTCAGCGATGCCCGGGCCACCCTCAGCGGAACCGGCGCGGACATCGGCAGCCAACTCGAATACTTCAACGGCAGCAGCTGGGTCGCCTACGACGCCGGCAATCTGCCGGCCATTCCGGCCGGCGGCAAGCTGCTGGTTCGCGTGGCCGTCAATCAGGATGGCACCCACGAAGGCAACGAGTCCTTCAGCCTGATCGCCACCACCAGCGACGGCAGCTCGAGCACCGGCATCGGCACCATCAACGACGAAGGCGAAGGCGCCATCTACCTCGCCGGCAATACCAGCGGCACTCCCGACAGCGCGACACTGGATGATGATCGCCCGACCCTCAGCGTCGCCAACATCAGCGTGAACGAGGGCCAGCCGGCCGAGTTCGTCGTCAGTATCGACAAGCCGGCCACGGCACCGATCAGCTTCTCGCCGACGCTCGCCAGCGGCTCGGCGATTCTCGGCAGCGATACCGCGGCCGCCTCCGAACTGCAGTACTACAACGGCTCGGCCTGGGTGACCGTCAGCGGGCCGGTGACCATCGCCGCCGGCGAACTCTCGGTGAAGCTGCGCATCGCCACGGTGGACGACAGCGAGGTCGAAGCCGACCAGAGCTTCACCCTGTCCACCGGCAGTGTCTCCGGGACCGTGACCAATCCGCTGGGCGTCACCGGCAGCGCGACCATCGTCGACAACGACGTTCCGGTCGCCAATGCGCCCGAACTCGATCTCGACGGCAACAACTCCTCCTCCGCTACGGGTGCCGACTACCGCACCAGCTACACCGAGAACGGCAGCGCCGTGGCCATCGCCGACAGCGACGCGCTGATCGTCGACGTCGACAGCATCAACCTGGCCTCGGCAACCATCGTCCTGACCAACGCCAAGGCGGGCGACACACTGAGCGTCGGCAGCCTGCCCACCGGCATCACCGCCACCATCGACACCAGCGTGACCGGCCAGATCACCGTCAGCCTGAGCGGCAGCGCGAGCAAGGCCGACTACCAGACCGCGATCCGCGCGGTAGCCTTCAGCAACGGCAGCGACGCTCCCGACACCAGCGACCGTCTCGTCGTGGTCAAGGTCAGCGACGGAGTGAACCAGTCCAACAGTGCGTTGACCACCATCGCGGTTATCGCCACCAACGATGCTCCGACCATCAGCAGCTCCGGCACCGATGACACCGGTGGCGTCACCGAGCGCGCGGACGGCTCCAGCAACGAGAATATCGGCAACCTCACCGACAGCGGAACGATCGGCTTCGCCGACCTCGACCCTGCCGACACGCATACCGCCAGCGTCAGCGCCACCGTCAAGGACGGCAGCGGCAACACCCTGGCCGCTCCTCTGGGCAGCCTGACGCTCGACCCGCTGAACCAGACCGATGACACCCTGGGCTGGCGCTACAGCGTCGCCGCCAGTGCCCTCGACGGCCTCGCCCAAGGCGAGGTGATCACGCAGGTCTATACGGTAACCATCAGTGATGGTAAGGGCGGCAGCGTCGAACAGACCGTCACCATCACCATCACCGGCAGCAACGATGCCCCCACGATCAGGAGCGTCAGCGCTGCAGAGCTGACGCTGGCCAACACCACCATCGACACTTCGCAGGCCTTGGCCTGGGAGGGGGCGACCCTCTCGATCGCCCCGGGCACCATCATCGCCTATGGCCGGGATGGCTACAGCGGCTGGTCCTTCAGGATCGTCGACAGCTCCGGCAGCATCGCCATCACCAATGCAACCTTCGGCGACCCGCTGCCTGGCGTGCAGAAAGCAGCGTACTTGGCGACCAGCTCACTCATCTCGGTAGTCAGCGCGGAGCTGAGCGAGCGCACCGATGGTGCCGCCGATGAAAATACTGGCAGCCTCAGCCGAACCGGCAGGATCGTATTTGCCGATGTGGATCTGGCCGACAGCCACACGGCACAGCTGAACTCAGTGGTGAAGGACAGCAGCGGCAACACCATCGCCAGCCCGCTGGGCAGCCTGGTACTGGGCTCAGTCGATCAAAACGCCAACAGCGTCGGCTGGACATTCAGCGTCGCCGCGAGCGCGCTCGACAGCCTGGCCGAGGGTGAAGTCCGCACGCAGGTTTATACCGTCACTATCAGTGACGACCATGGTGGTACGTTCGATCAGACGGTGACTATCACTCTGACCGGAACCAACGACGCTCCGGTCGCCGACGACAGCGCCATCAGCGTGGCCGAGGAGTCCACCGGCACCGACCTGGGCCTCGCGGCCCCGAGCGATGTCGATGGCGACAGCCTGACCATCACCGTGACCGGCCTGCCGACCCTGGGCAGCGTCACCCTGGCCGACGGCACTCCCGTCACCAACGGCCAGACCCTGACCAGCGCCGAACTGACCGGCCTCAAGTACAACGCCCCGGCCGACTACAACGCCGGCGATGTGGTCGGCAGCTTCACCTACTCCGTCGACGACGGTCAGGGTGAGGCCAACAGCGTGGTCACCGGCACCGTCACCCTCGTGGTCACCCCGATCAACGACGCCCCGGTCGCCGACGACAGCGCCATCAGCGTGGCCGAGGAGTCCACCGGCACCGACCTGGGCCTCGCGGCCCCGAGCGATGTCGATGGCGACAGCCTGACCATCACCGTGACCGGCCTGCCGACCCTGGGCAGCATCACCCTGGCCGACGGCACTCCCGTCACCAACGGCCAGACCCTGACCAGCGCCGAACTGACCGGTCTCAAGTACAACGCCCCGGCCGACTACAACGCCGGCGACGCGGTCGGCAGCTTCAGCTATAGCGTCAGCGAGGGCACCACCTCGGTCACGGGCGGCACCACCATCGTGGTCACCCCCGTCAACGACGCTCCGGTCGCCGACGACAGCGCCATCAGCGTGGCCGAGGAGTCCACCGGCACCGACCTGGGCCTCGCGGCCCCGAGCGATGTCGATGGCGACAGCCTGACCATCACCGTGACCGGCCTGCCGACCCTGGGCAGCGTCACCCTGGCCGACGGCACTCCCGTCACCAACGGCCAGACCCTGACCAGCGCCGAACTGACCGGCCTCAAGTACAACGCCCCGGCCGACTACAACGCTGGCGACGCGGTCGGCAGCTTCACCTACTCCGTCGACGACGGTCAGGGTGAGGCCAACAGCGTGGTCACCGGCACCGTCACCCTCGTGGTCACCCCGATCAACGACGCCCCGGTCGCCGACGACAGCGCCATCAGCGTGGCCGAGGAGTCCACCGGCACCGACCTGGGCCTCGCGGCCCCGAGCGATGTCGATGGCGACAGCCTGACCATCACCGTGACCGGCCTGCCGACCCTGGGCAGCGTCACCCTGGCCGACGGCACTCCCGTCACCAACGGCCAGACCCTGACCAGCGCCGAACTGACCGGCCTCAAGTACAACGCCCCGGCCGACTACAACGCCGGCGACGCGGTCGGCAGCTTCAGCTATAGCGTCAGCGACGGCACCACCTCGGTCACGGGCGGCACCACCATCGTGGTCACCCCCGTCAACGACGCCCCGGACGCCGACGACAGCGCCATCAGCGTGGCCGAGGAGTCCACCGGCACCGACCTGGGCCTCGCGGCCCCGAGCGATGTCGATGGCGACAGCCTGACCATCACCGTGACCGGCCTGCCGACCCTGGGCAGCGTCACCCTGGCCGACGGCACTCCCGTCACCAACGGCCAGACCCTGACCAGCGCCGAACTGACCGGCCTCAAGTACAACGCCCCGGCCGACTACAACACCGGCGACGCGGTCGGCAGCTTCACCTACTCCGTCGACGACGGTCAGGGTGAGGCCAACAGCGTGGTCACCGGCACCGTCACCCTCGTGGTCACCCCGATCAACGACGCCCCGGTCGCCGACGACAGCGCCCTCAGCGTGGCCGAGGAGTCCACCGGTACCGACCTGGGCCTCGCGGCCCCGAGCGATGTCGATGGCGACAGCCTGACCATCACCGTGACCGGCCTGCCGACCCTGGGCAGCATCACCCTGGCCGACGGCACTCCCGTCACCAACGGCCAGACCCTGACCAGCGCCGAACTGACCGGCCTCAAGTACAACGCCCCGGCCGACTACAACGCCGGCGATGTGGTCGGCAGCTTCACCTACTCCGTCGACGACGGTCAGGGTGAGGCCAACAGCGTGGTCACCGGCACCGTCACCCTCGTGGTCACCCCGATCAACGACGCCCCGGTCGCCGACGACAGCGCCATCAGCGTGGCCGAGGAGTCCACCGGCACCGACCTGGGCCTCGCGGCCCCGAGCGATGTCGATGGCGACAGCCTGACCATCACCGTGACCGGCCTGCCGACCCTGGGCAGCGTCACCCTGGCCGACGGCACTCCCGTCACCAACGGCCAGACCCTGACCAGCGCCGAACTGACCGGCCTCAAGTACAACGCCCCGGCCGACTACAACGCCGGCGACGCGGTCGGCAGCTTCAGCTACTCCGTCGACGACGGTCAGGGTGAGGCCAACAGCGTGGTCACCGGCACCGTCACCCTCGTGGTCACCCCGATCAACGACGCCCCGGTCGCCGACGACAGCGCCATCAGCGTGGCCGAGGAGTCCACCGGCACCGACCTGGGCCTCGCGGCCCCGAGCGATGTCGATGGCGACAGCCTGACCATCACCGTGACCGGCCTGCCGACCCTGGGCAGCGTCACCCTGGCCGACGGCACTCCCGTCACCAACGGCCAGACCCTGACCAGCGCCGAACTGACCGGCCTCAAGTACAACGCCCCGGCCGACTACAACGCCGGCGACGCGGTCGGCAGCTTCAGCTACTCCGTCGACGACGGTCAGGGTGAGGCCAACAGCGTGGTCACCGGCACCGTCACCCTCGTGGTCACCCCGATCAACGACGCCCCGGTCGCCGACGACAGCGCCATCAGCGTGGCCGAGGAGTCCACCGGCACCGACCTGGGCCTCGCGGCCCCGAGCGATGTCGATGGCGACAGCCTGACCATCACCGTGACCGGCCTGCCGACCCTGGGCAGCGTCACCCTGGCCGACGGCACTCCCGTCACCAACGGCCAGACCCTGACCAGCGCCGAACTGACCGGCCTCAAGTACAACGCCCCGGCCGACTACAACGCCGGCGACGCGGTCGGCAGCTTCAGCTATAGCGTCAGCGACGGCACCACCTCGGTCACGGGCGGCACCACCATCGTGGTCACCCCCGTCAACGACGCCCCGGTCGCCGACGACAGCGCCATCAGCGTGGCCGAGGAGTCCACCGGCACCGACCTGGGCCTCGCGGCCCCGAGCGATGTCGATGGCGACAGCCTGACCATCACCGTGACCGGCCTGCCGACCCTGGGCAGCGTCACCCTGGCCGACGGCACTCCCGTCACCAACGGCCAGACCCTGACCAGCGCCGAACTGACCGGCCTCAAGTACAACGCCCCGGCCGACTACAACGCCGGCGATGTGGTCGGCAGCTTCAGCTATAGCGTCAGCGACGGCACCACCTCGGTCACGGGCGGCACCACCATCGTGGTCACCCCCGTCAACGACGCCCCGGTCGCCGACGACAGCGCCATCAGCGTGGCCGAGGAGTCCACCGGCACCGACCTGGGCCTCGCGGCCCCGAGCGATGTCGATGGCGACAGCCTGACCATCACCGTGACCGGCCTGCCGACCCTGGGCAGCGTCACCCTGGCCGACGGCACTCCCGTCACCAACGGCCAGACCCTGACCAGCGCCGAACTGACCGGCCTCAAGTACAACGCCCCGGCCGACTACAACGCCGGCGACGCGGTCGGCAGCTTCACCTACTCCGTCGACGACGGTCAGGGTGAGGCCAACAGCGTGGTCACCGGCACCGTCACCCTCGTGGTCACTCCCGTCAACGACGCTCCGGTCGCCGACGACAGCGCCATCAGCGTGGCCGAGGAGTCCACCGGTACCGACCTGGGCCTCGTGGCCCCGAGCGATGTCGATGGCGACAGCCTGACCATCACCGTGACCGGCCTGCCGACCCTGGGCAGCGTCACCCTGGCCGACGGCACTCCCGTCACCAACGGCCAGACCCTGACCAGCGCCGAACTGACCGGCCTCAAGTACAACGCCCCGGCCGACTACAACGCCGGCGACGCGGTCGGCAGCTTCACCTACTCCGTCGACGACGGTCAGGGTGAGGCCAACAGCGTGGTCACCGGCACCGTCACCCTCGTGGTCACTCCCGTCAACGACGCCCCGGTCGCCGACGACAGCGCCATCAGCGTGGCCGAGGAGTCCACCGGCACCGACCTGGGCCTCGTGGCCCCGAGCGATGTCGATGGCGACAGCCTGACCATCACCGTGACCGGCCTGCCGACCCTGGGCAGCGTCACCCTGGCCGACGGCACTCCCGTCACCAACGGCCAGACCCTGACCAGCGCCGAACTGACCGGCCTCAAGTACAACGCCCCGGCCGACTACAACGCCGGCGATGTGGTCGGCAGCTTCAGCTATAGCGTCAGCGACGGCACCACCTCGGTCACGGGCGGCACCACCATCGTGGTCACCCCCGTCAACGACGCCCCGGTCGCCGACGACAGCGCCATCAGCGTGGCCGAGGAGTCCACCGGCACCGACCTGGGCCTCGCGGCCCCGAGCGATGTCGATGGCGACAGCCTGACCATCACCGTGACCGGCCTGCCGACCCTGGGCAGCGTCACCCTGGCCGACGGCACTCCCGTCACCAACGGCCAGACCCTGACCAGCGCCGAACTGACCGGCCTCAAGTACAACGCCCCGGCCGACTACAACGCCGGCGATGTGGTCGGCAGCTTCACCTACTCCGTCGACGACGGTCAGGGTGAGGCCAACAGCGTGGTCACCGGCACCGTCACCCTCGTGGTCACCCCGATCAACGACGCCCCGGTCGCCGACGACAGCGCCATCAGCGTGGCCGAGGAGTCCACCGGCACCGACCTGGGCCTCGTGGCCCCGAGCGATGTCGATGGCGACAGCCTGACCATCACCGTGACCGGCCTGCCGACCCTGGGCAGCATCACCCTGGCCGACGGCACTCCCGTCACCAACGGCCAGACCCTGACCAGCGCCGAACTGACCGGCCTCAAGTACAACGCCCCGGCCGACTACAACGCCGGCGACGCGGTCGGCAGCTTCACCTACTCCGTCGACGACGGTCAGGGTGAGGCCAACAGCGTGGTCACCGGCACCGTCACTCTCGTGGTCACCCCGATCAACGACGCCCCGGTCGCCGACGACAGCGCCATCAGCGTGGCCGAGGAGTCCACCGGCACCGACCTGGGCCTCGTGGCCCCGAGCGATGTCGATGGCGACACCCTGACCATCACCGTGACCGGCCTGCCGACCCTGGGCAGCGTCACCCTGGCCGACGGCACTCCCGTCACCAACGGCCAGACCCTGACCAGCGCCGAACTGACCGGCCTCAAGTACAACGCCCCGGCCGACTACAACGCCGGCGATGTGGTCGGCAGCTTCACCTACTCCGTCGACGACGGTCAGGGTGAGGCCAACAGCGTGGTCACCGGCACCGTCACCCTCGTGGTCACCCCCGTCAACGACGCCCCGGTCGCCGACGACAGCGCCATCAGCGTGGCCGAGGAGTCCACCGGCACCGACCTGGGCCTCGCGGCCCCGAGCGATGTCGATGGCGACAGCCTGACCATCACCGTGACCGGCCTGCCGACCCTGGGCAGCGTCACCCTGGCCGACGGCACTCCCGTCACCAACGGCCAGACCCTGACCAGCGCCGAACTGACCGGCCTCAAGTACAACGCCCCGGCCGACTACAACGCCGGCGATGTGGTCGGCAGCTTCAGCTATAGCGTCAGCGACGGCACCACCTCGGTCACGGGCGGCACCACCATCGTGGTCACCCCCGTCAACGACGCCCCGGTCGCCGACGACAGCGCCATCAGCGTGGCCGAGGAGTCCACCGGCACCGACCTGGGCCTCGCGGCCCCGAGCGATGTCGATGGCGACAGCCTGACCATCACCGTGACCGGCCTGCCGACCCTGGGCAGCATCACCCTGGCCGACGGCACTCCCGTCACCAACGGCCAGACCCTGACCAGCGCCGAACTGACCGGCCTCAAGTACAACGCCCCGGCCGACTACAACGCCGGCGACGCGGTCGGCAGCTTCACCTACTCCGTCGACGACGGTCAGGGTGAGGCCAACAGCGTGGTCACCGGCACCGTCACTCTCGTGGTCACCCCGATCAACGACGCTCCGGTCGCCGACGACAGCGCCATCAGCGTGGCCGAGGAGTCCACCGGCACCGACCTGGGCCTCGTGGCCCCGAGCGATGTCGATGGCGACACCCTGACCATCACCGTGACCGGCCTGCCGACCCTGGGCAGCGTCACCCTGGCCGACGGCACTCCCGTCACCAACGGCCAGACCCTGACCAGCGCCGAACTGACCGGCCTCAAGTACAACGCCCCGGCCGACTACAACGCCGGCGATGTGGTCGGCAGCTTCACCTACTCCGTCGACGACGGTCAGGGTGAGGCCAACAGCGTGGTCACCGGCACCGTCACTCTCGTGGTCACCCCGATCAACGACGCCCCGGTCGCCGACGACAGCGCCATCAGCGTGGCCGAGGAGTCCACCGGCACCGACCTGGGCCTCGCGGCCCCGAGCGATGTCGATGGCGACAGCCTGACCATCACCGTGACCGGCCTGCCGACCCTGGGCAGCGTCACCCTGGCCGACGGCACTCCCGTCACCAACGGCCAGACCCTGACCAGCGCCGAACTGACCGGCCTCAAGTACAACGCCCCGGCCGACTACAACGCCGGCGACGCGGTCGGCAGCTTCAGCTATAGCGTCAGCGACGGCACCACCTCGGTCACGGGCGGCACCACCATCGTGGTCACCCCCGTCAACGACGCCCCGGTCGCCGACGACAGCGCCATCAGCGTGGCCGAGGAGTCCACCGGCACCGACCTGGGCCTCGCGGCCCCGAGCGATGTCGATGGCGACAGCCTGACCATCACCGTGACCGGCCTGCCGACCCTGGGCAGCGTCACCCTGGCCGACGGCACTCCCGTCACCAACGGCCAGACCCTGACCAGCGCCGAACTGACCGGCCTCAAGTACAACGCCCCGGCCGACTACAACGCCGGCGATGTGGTCGGCAGCTTCACCTACTCCGTCGACGACGGTCAGGGTGAGGCCAACAGCGTGGTCACCGGCACCGTCACTCTCGTGGTCACCCCGATCAACGACGCTCCGGACGCCGACGACAGCGCCATCAGCGTGGCCGAGGAGTCCACCGGCACCGACCTGGGCCTCGCGGCCCCGAGCGATGTCGATGGCGACAGCCTGACCATCACCGTGACCGGCCTGCCGACCCTGGGCAGCGTCACCCTGGCCGACGGCACTCCCGTCACCAACGGCCAGACCCTGACCAGCGCCGAACTGACCGGCCTCAAGTACAACGCCCCGGCCGACTACAACGCCGGCGATGTGGTCGGCAGCTTCACCTACTCCGTCGACGACGGTCAGGGTGAGGCCAACAGCGTGGTCACCGGCACCGTCACTCTCGTGGTCACCCCGATCAACGACGCCCCGGTCGCCGACGACAGCGCCATCAGCGTGGCCGAGGAGTCCACCGGCACCGACCTGGGCCTCGCGGCCCCGAGCGATGTCGATGGCGACAGCCTGACCATCACCGTGACCGGCCTGCCGACCCTGGGCAGCGTCACCCTGGCCGACGGCACTCCCGTCACCAACGGCCAAGTGCTGACCAGCGCCGAACTGACCGGCCTCAAGTACAACGCCCCGGCCGACTACAACGCTGGCGACGCGGTCGGCAGCTTCAGCTATAGCGTCAGCGACGGCACCACCTCGGTCACGGGCGGCACCACCATCGTGGTCACCCCCGTCAACGACGCCCCGGTCGCCGACGACAGCGCCATCAGCGTGGCCGAGGAGTCCACCGGCACCGACCTGGGCCTCGCGGCCCCGAGCGATGTCGATGGCGACAGCCTGACCATCACCGTGACCGGCCTGCCGACCCTGGGCAGCGTCACCCTGGCCGACGGCACTCCCGTCACCAACGGCCAGACCCTGACCAGCGCCGAACTGACCGGCCTCAAGTACAACGCCCCGGCCGACTACAACACCGGCGATGTGGTCGGCAGCTTCACCTATAGCGTCAGCGACGGCACCACCTCGGTCACGGGCGGCACCACCATCGTGGTCACCCCGATCAACGACGCGCCGGTCGCCGACGACAGCGCCATCAGCGTGGCCGAGGAATCCACCGGCACCGACCTGGGCCTCGTGGCCCCGAGCGATGTCGATGGCGACAGCCTGACCATCACCGTGACCGGCCTGCCGACCCTCGGCAGCGTCACCCTGGCCGACGGCACTCCCGTCACCAACGGCCAAGTGCTGACCAGCGCCGAACTGACCGGCCTCAAGTACAACGCCCCGGCCGACTACAACGCTGGCGACGCGGTCGGCAGCTTCAGCTATAGCGTCAGCGACGGCACCACCTCGGTCACGGGCGGCACCACCATCGTGGTCACCCCCGTCAACGACGCCCCGGTCGCCGACGACAGCGCCATCAGCGTGGCCGAGGAGTCCACCGGCACCGACCTGGGCCTCGCGGCCCCGAGCGATGTCGATGGCGACAGCCTGACCATCACCGTGACCGGCCTGCCGACCCTGGGCAGCGTCACCCTGGCCGACGGCACTCCCGTCACCAACGGCCAGACCCTGACCAGCGCCGAACTGACCGGCCTCAAGTACAACGCCCCGGCCGACTACAACGCTGGCGACGCGGTCGGCAGCTTCAGCTATAGCGTCAGCGACGGCACCACCTCGGTCACGGGCGGCACCACCATCGTGGTCACCCCCGTCAACGACGCCCCGGTCGCCGACGACGACAGCCTGACCGCCAGCGAAGACACTCCGGTGACCTTCACCGCCGCCCAGCTGCTCGGCAACGACAGCGATATCGACGGCGACAGCCTCACCATCGCCAGCGTCACCAGCGGCACCGGCGGTACCGCCGTGCTCAACGCCGACGGCACCGTCACCTTCACCCCGAACGCCAACTTCAACGGTGTCGCCGACTTCACCTACACGGTGACCGACGGTGCCCTGACCTCCAACACCGCCACCGTCACGGTGAGCGTGGCGGCGGTCAACGACGCCCCGGTTGCCCCCGACCAGACGGTCAGCACCACCGAGGACACCCCGGTCAGCGGTCAGCTGACCGCCAGCGATGTCGACGGCGATCGTCTGAGCTACGCCAAGGGCAGCAATCCGGCGCACGGCACCGTCACCATCGCGGCCGACGGCCGCTGGACCTACACGCCGAGCCCCGACTACCACGGCAGCGACAGCTTCACCGTGGTGGTCAGCGACGGCCAGGGCGGCAGCGACACGATCACCGTCACAGTCACCGTCACCCCGGTCAACGACGTCCCGGTTGCCCCCGACCAGACGGCCAGCACCACCGAGGACACCCCGGTCAGCGGTCAGCTGACCGCCAGCGATGTCGACGGCGATCGTCTGAGCTACGCCAAGGGCAGCAATCCGGCGCACGGCACCGTCACCATCGCGGCCGACGGCCGCTGGACCTACACGCCGAGCCCCGACTACCACGGCAGCGACAGCTTCACCGTGGTGGTCAGCGACGGCCAGGGCGGCAGCGACACGATCACCGTCACAGTCACCGTCACCCCGGTCAACGACGCCCCGGTTGCCCCCGACCAGACGGCCAGCACCACCGAGGACACCCCGGTCAGCGGTCAGCTGACCGCCAGCGATGTCGACGGCGATCGTCTGAGCTATGCCAAGGGCAGCAATCCGGCGCACGGCACCGTCACCATCGCGGCCGACGGCCGCTGGACCTACACACCGAGCCCCGACTACCACGGCAGCGACAGCTTCACCGTGGTGGTCAGCGACGGCCTGGGCGGCAGCGACACGATCACCGTCACAGTCACCGTCACCCCGGTCAACGACGCTCCGGTTGCCCCCGACCAGACGGCCAGCACCACCGAGGACACCCCGGTCAGCGGCCAGCTGACCGCCAGCGATGTCGACGGCGATCGTCTGAGCTACGCCAAGGGCAGCAACCCGGCGCACGGCACCGTCACCATCGCGGCCGACGGCCGCTGGACCTACACGCCGAGCCCCGACTACCACGGCAGCGACAGCTTCACCGTGGTGGTCAGCGACGGTCAGGGCGGCAGCGACACGATCACCGTCGCTGTCACCGTCACTCCGGTCAACGATGCGCCAGTCGCTGTCGACGACACGGTGACCGTCACCGAGGACGTGCCGTTCAGCTCGGTGATCGAACTGGATGCCAACGATTCCGACCTCGACGGCGACAGCCTGTCGGTGGTCGCCGGCACCTTTACCACCGCCCAGGGCGGTACCCTGGTGCTGGCCGCCGACGGCAGCTACACCTACACCCCGCCGGCCGACTTCAACGGCACCGACAGCTTCGACTACACCGTCACCGACGGCAGTCTCACCGATACCGGCACCCTCACCTTCTTGGTTACCCCGACCAGTGACGCTGCCGTCATCTCTGGCGACGCCAGCGGCGCAGTGACCGAGGATGCCAGCACCCCGACCCTCACCGACTCCGGCAGACTGACCATCCGCGATGCCGACGCCGGCGAGGCCAGGTTCCGGGCCACGGTCAGCGCCGCACCCGGCACCCTCGGCAGCCTGAGCATCGACGCAAACGGCGCCTGGACCTACAGCGTTGCCAACAGCGCCGTGCAGTACCTCAAGGCCGGCGAGACCAAGCTCGAGACCTTCACCGTCAAGGCCCTCGACGGCACCGAGCACCAGGTGCAGGTAACCATCACCGGTGTCAACGACGCTGCCGTGATCGGCACAGGCGAGCAGGCACGCGGCTCTGTCAGGGAAGACACCAGCCTGACGACCGGTGGCAGGTTGTCGATCAGCGATGCCGACAGCGGGCAGGCCAGTTTCGTCGCACAACCGGCAGTCAGCGGCGGCTATGGCACCTTCAGCGTCGATACCAACGGCAACTGGACCTATGTGCTGGACAATGCCGCCAGCCAGGTTCAGCGCCTGACCAGCAGCGAGAGCATCGTCGAGCGCTTCACCGTCCAGGCCCTGGATGGCACCAGCAGCATCGTGGAGGTGACCGTCCGCGGACTGGACGATGCCCCGCCGGCGCAGCCGACACCGAGTGCACCACTGCCGCCTTCACCGCCGGCAGTCAACCCGCCAGCGCCCGACACCTCTTCCGGCCCGGCGCCCGTCACACCGGTGGCCAGCAATGGCGGCAGCACGCCTCTGGACGCGGCGCTGTCGGACTCGAGGCAGCAGGTCACGGCCGGCGGCCCGCTCTCGTCGGAAATGGATCCGATGCGCAGCGCGGTGTTCAGCGACGTCTACACCAGCAGCAGCGGCTTCCGCGTGGTGGTGATGGAGGCGCCCGAGCCGACCCTGACCCTCTACCGCGGCATGGGTGACCAGTACGCCGATGCCGGCGCGGTCAGCAGCTTCGCCATCCCCTACGACGCCTTCGTGCATACCGATCCGCAGGCGCGGGTGGCGCTGTCGGCGATGCAGGCGAACGGCGAGCAGTTGCCGGAGTGGCTGACCTTCAACCCGATGACCGGCAAGTTCGAGGTGGTGGCTCCGCAAGGCTTCCGTGGCGAGATCGCCATCAAGGTAACCGCCCGTGACAGCCAGGGGCGCGAGGTGAGCACGATGTTCCGCATCTCCATCGGTGAGAAGCGCAGCGCCAGCACCGGCAGCGGCCGCCCAGGCCTCAGCGAACAGTTGCGCATGGCGGCCAAACGCCCGACATTCGCCTTCGCCGAACTGCCTGTCGGCAAGGTGGCCGCCAAGGCCCGGGTTCTCTGAGGAGTAAGCAGTGCAGGAAACCAATCCGCTGGCCGCATTGCTCGAGCTTGGACGCCGGACGCGGCATGCCGCGTCCTTGCCCGAGCTGGAGTACATCGCGGTCAACGATAGCCACCAACTGGTGCCCTATCGCCAGGCAGCGCTATGGACGACGACTCATGGTGTCGTCGCCCTGTCCGGCGTGATCCAGGTCGAGGCCAACGTGCCCTATGCGCAATGGCTGGGCAAGGTCTGCCGGCAACTCGCAGACAACGGCCAGAGCATCGCGCGCGTCGCGGCGGACAGCCTTCCCGAGGCGCTGGCCGCGGAGTGGGCGGAATGGTTGCCTGCCCATGGCCTGTGGCTGGGCTGGACGAGCGCTGCGAGCGAAGCGGCGGAGGCACCGGGCGCCCTGCTCGGCGGCCTGCTGCTGGCCCGCGACCTGCCCTGGACGGACCGGGAGCTGGCCGTGCTGGCCGAGTGGCTGGACATCTGGCGACATGCCTGGCAGGCTCGGCAGCCCGCCGCACGCTGGCCGTGGCAACGGCGCCAGCCCGCCCCCCGCGCACCGGTTCAGCGGCGCTGGTGGCAGGCGCGCGCGCTACGCTGGTCGCTGGCCGTCGCCGTGCTGGCGGTGCTGCCCGTACGCCTGAGCGTGCTGGCCCCGGGCGAGCTGGTGCCGGCGCATCCGGCGGTGATCCGCGCGCCGCTGGAGGGCGTGATCGACGCCTTCCACGTCCAGCCCAACGAGGAAGTCGAGAAGGGACAGCCGCTGTTCGGCTTCGACGAGCTGCTGATCCAGTCGCGTCTGGAGGTCGCACGCCAGGCACTGGCGACCGCGGAAACCGAATACCGGCAGACCATGCAGCAGGCGCTGCTCGATCCCAAGTCCAAGGCCCAGCTAGCCGTGCTCACCGGCAAGATCGAGGAAAAGCGCGCCGAGGTGGCCTTCATCACCGATCAGTTGAACCGCGCCCGGGTGATCGCCCCGCGCGACGGTATCGTCCTGTTCGACGATCCTTCGGAGTGGATCGGCCGGCCGGTCGAGGTGGGCGAGCGCATCATGCGCATCGCCCCGCCCGGCGACGTCGAGGTCGAAGCCTGGGTGCCGCTGGCCGACGCCATCCCGCTGGCCGACACCGCCGCGGTGAGCCTGTACCTGAATGCCAATCCGCTCGACCCGGTGCAGGCACATCTGCGCTATCTGGCGCACGAAGCAGTGCAGCGTCCGGACGGCAGCTATGCCTATCGTCTGCGCGCCACTCTCGAGGAGCCGACCCACCACCGCGTCGGCCTCAAGGGCAACGCCAAGTTGCGCGGGCGCTGGGTGCCGCTGGTCTACTGGGTGCTGCGGCGCCCCATGGCGAGCATTCGCACCACGATCGGATTGTAGACATGGGCCTGCCGCAACTACGCGAAGAGCTCGACCTGCTGCCGGGGCCGGTGCTCGCCGATGGTCAGCCGAGCTGGACGCTGCACGACCCGGTACGCAACCGCTTCTTCAGCGTCGACTGGCCGACCTTCGAGATCCTGCAGCGCTGGTCTTTCGACGACCCGGAGGCGATTGCCGCCTCCATCGCGGCCGGCACCACCCTGCACCTCACCGCCGATGACGTGCAGCAGGTGGTGCGCTTCCTGCTGGACAACCAGCTGCTCAAGCCGGCCGGCCGGGATAGCGCCCGCCAGCTGGCCGAGCGCCGTGCCCGCATGGAGGGCAGTCGCTTCAAGTGGCTGCTGCACCACTACCTGTTCTTCCGCGTACCGCTGTGGCATCCGGATGCCTGGCTCGACCGCTGGCTGCCGTTCACCCGACTGTTCGCCAGCCGCGGCTTCGCCGTGCTGACGCTGCTGGCCCTGGCGGCAGGGCTGTCCCAGGTAGCTCGCCAGTGGGACGGTTTCCTCGCCTCGCTGGTCGACACCTTCAGCTGGCAGGGCCTGGCGGCCTACGGGGTGGCGGTGGTGGTGGTCAAGCTGCTGCACGAACTGGGACATGCCTTCACCGCCAAGCGTTTCGGCTGCCGGATTCCGAGCATGGGGGTGGCCTTCCTGGTGCTCTGGCCGATGGCCTATACCGACACCAACGAGACCTGGCGACTGACCAGCCGCTGGCAGCGCCTGCAGGTCGCCTCGGCCGGCATCCTCACCGAGCTGGTGATCGCCGCCTGGGCCACCCTGGCCTGGGCTCTGCTGCCCGACGGCGAGCTGCGCTCGGCAGCCTTCGTGCTGGCCACCACCAGCTGGGTCGCCACCCTGGCGATCAACGCCAGCCCGTTCATGCGTTTCGACGGCTACTTCATCCTCTCCGACTGGCTGGACCTGCCCAACCTGCACGAACGCAGCTTCGCCCTGGCGCGCTGGAAGCTGCGCGAGTATCTGTTCGACCTCGGCGAGGAGCGCCCCGAACACTTCCCCCCGCGGCGCGAGGCCTGGCTGATCGCCTTCGCCTGGGCCACCTGGATCTACCGCCTGGTGGTCTTCCTCGGCATTGCCGTGCTGGTCTATCACTTCTTCATCAAACTGGTGGGGATCTTTCTCTTTCTCGTGGAAATCGTCTGGTTCATCGCCATGCCCATCCGCCATGAACTGCAGGGCTGGCGCGCACGCTGGCCACGCATCCGCAGCCGTCGCCGCAGCCTGATCAACCTGCTGCTGCTCGGCGGCCTGCTCGTCCTGCTGCTGGTGCCCTGGCCCGGTCGCCTGCACACCAGCGGCGTGCTGCGCGCAGCCGAGATCTGGCCGGTGTTCGCCCCCGGTCCGGCGCAGGTCGAGCGCCTGCCTTTCGCCGAGGGCGCGCGGGTACCGGCCGGCGCCGAGCTGCTCGGTCTGGCCACGCCCGAACTGCGCCTGCGCCGCGAGGGACTGCTGGCGCGGATCGCGGCACTGCGCTGGCAGGCTGCCTCGGCTGGCTTCGACAGCGAATCGCGCGCCCTGCTGCAGAGCCGTCAGGAAGAGCTGGCCACCGCCATGGCCGAGCTGAGCGGCCTCGACGAGGAGCTGAGCCGTTACACGCCCAAGGCCCCCTTCGCCGGCCGGCTACGCGATCTGGACCCTGACCTGCATGCCGGGCAATGGCTGGCGGCCAAGGAACGGATCGCCCTCCTGGTGGGCGAAGGCAGCCTGGTGGAGACCTATCTCGACGAGGAGCAGGTCAAGCGTATCCGCGTCGGCGATCGCGGCGCCTTCGTCAGCGACGCCGGCGAGGGGCCGCTGCTGCGGCTGCGGGTCACCAACATAGACGCCGATGCGACCCGCGTGCTTGCCGACGGCATGCTCGCCGTCCAGGCCGGCGGGCACATCCTGACCCGCCAGCGCGGCGAGCAGCTGGTGCCCGAACATGGCGCCTACCGTGTCAGCCTGGCCGTGGAGTCGCCACTGGAGAGCCTCGCCGGGCAGTCCTGGCGCGGCCAGGTGGTGCTGCACGCCCGCTGGGAGGCGCCGGCCTGGCGCTACCTGCGCAGTGCGCTGGCCGTGCTGGTGCGCGAGACGAGCTTCTGAGAGCGGCGGCCTCAGGCCGCCACGCCGCTGTGGAAGCGGAACTCCGTGTCGGGAGTGAGGATCGCCTGGCGCTCGATCTCGGCGAAGAAGGCCACCCGCTCGTCGATCGGGCCGTCGGCGTACTGGCGGGCCATGTTCAGGTAGTCCTGGTAGTGGCGCGCCTCGGACTTGAGCAGCGAGACGTAGAACTTGCCCAGCTCCTCGTCGAGGAACGGCGCCAGGCGGTAGAAACGCTCGCAGGAGCGTGCCTCGATGTAGGCACCGACGATCAGGGTGTCGACCAGCTTGCCCGGCTCGCTCTTGCGGATGTGCGCGTGCAGGCGCTGCGCGTACAGCGAGGCGCTGACCGGCCGGTAGGCGACGCCGCGCTTCTTCATCAGCTCGGCCACCTGTTCGAAATGCCGCAGTTCCTCGCGCGCCAGGCGCGACAGCTTGTACTGCAGGTCTTCCTTCTCCACATGGCGGAACAGCAGGGTCAGCGCCGTGCCGGCGGCCTTCTTCTCGCAGTTGGCGTGGTCGATCAGCAGGATCTCTGGATGCTGCAGCGCCTGGTCGATCCAGGCCTGGGGGGTCGGGCAGAGCAGGAAGCTCTCGATCTCGGGGAGCAGGGACATGGCAATCCGGCTAGTCTTGGGAAGCCGGGCATTATACGACCGCCGTCGCCAGGCGGCATGCCCACCGCTTGACGCGCATCAAGCGGCAAGCGCCCCGACTGCGCCTAGAGTTGAAGTCGTAAGCCGCCGAGGGAGAAGACCATGCAAGAGATCCGCAGCATCCTGGTAGTACTGGAACCCGAAGACACCCAGGGACTGGCGCTCAAGCGGGCCAGGTTGATCGCCAATGCCACCCAGTCCGAGCTGCACCTGCTGGTCTGCGACAAGCTGCACGATCATTCGGCCTTCCTCGACGAGATCGCCGAGGAACTGCGCGTGGACGGCTATACCGTGACGGCGCGCCAGGACTGGCAGGAAAGCTCGCACCAGACCATCATCGCCGCCCAGCAGGCCGAAGGCTGCGGACTGGTGATCAAGCAGCACCTGCCGGACAACCCGCTGAAGAAGGCGCTGCTCACCCCGGATGACTGGAAGCTGATGCGCTTCTGCCCCTGCCCGGTGCTGCTGGTCAAGACCGACCGCCCATGGAGCGGCGGCAAGGTGCTGGCTGCCGTGGACGTCGGCAGCGACGACCCCGAGCATCGCGACCTGCACGCCGGCATCGTCTGCCATGCCTACGAACTGGCCCATCTCGCCAAGGGCGAGCTGCACGTGCTGAGCGCCCACCCGGCGCCGGTGCTGTCCGCCGCCGACCCGACCTTCCAGCTGCGCGAGACCATCGCCGCGCGCTACCGCGAGGCCTGCCAGCGCTTCCAGGACGAGTACGGCCTGAGCAACCGCCAGCTGCACGTTGCCGAGGGGCCGGCCGACATCCTGATCCCACAGCTGGCCCTGCAGCTCGATGTCGGAGTGACCGTGATCGGCAGCGTGGCGCGCACCGGCCTGTCCGGCGTGCTGATCGGCAATACCGCCGAGGTGGTGCTGGACACCCTGGAAAGCGACGTGCTGGTGGTCAAGCCGGACGATATCTGCGAGCACCTGGAAGAGCAGCTGCTGCAGGCGGAAAAACGCGGTCAGACGCGATAGTCGACGCCATCGACCAGGAAGCGCGGCGCGATGTAGCGCTGGTAGTGCGCCTCGGAGAGCAGGAAGTACTCGCGATCGATGGCGTCGCGCAGCTCCGGCAGACCGCTGTCGCGAAACTCCGGCAGCAGCACGATGCCGTAGGCCTCGACCTGCTGGATCACCCGTGCCCCGCGGGTGATCAGCTGATAGGCCCAGCAGTACGGTGACTGCTGGGGCGCGTAGCGGATCTGCCGCTGCTCCAGCTGGCGACGCAGCAACTGCGCATCGAACACCTCCAGCTTGGCCGCCACCACCTGCACCAGCAGCGCCTCCAGGCGCTGCCACACCGCCCGCTTCTCCTCCTCGCCGTACAGGTTCCAGTTCACCACCTCGTGGTGGAAACGCTTGCAGCCGCGACACACCAGGTCGCCGTAGACCGTTGAGCAGAGGCCGATGCAAGGAGTCTTGATGCGCTGATTGGGCATGGGAAAAGCAGGGGCGATGCGGGTACGGGGACGCATCTTAGCCCTTTGTCTAAGCCGGGTCACCCGCCACCGGCCGGGCGTATTGCTTAACTTATCGGACCGATTCCATTAGAATCCGCCTGCCTTGTTACAGGCGCGAATGTCCGATCGAAGCTGTTTTCAAAGCGTCACGAGCACAGTAATACCCGGCAGGAAGCGGTTGGTGAGACGAGCTTCGTCAGGCGGCTCCCTCACCGACATGCCTCCGTCACAGTCCGGCGTAAAACTTTGAAAACAGCTTCTGGACGCGAGTCCCGGACTCCCGCATGGGACCACTGATGAGGGTAATACTGTGCTTGAAGCCTACCGCAAACACGTAGAAGAGCGTGCCGCCCTGGGCGTCGTGCCCCAGCCGCTGAACGCCGAGCAGACCGCTGCTCTGGTCGAGCTGCTGAAGAATCCGCCGGCTGGCGAAGAAGAATTCCTGGTTGACCTGATCACCAACCGTGTTCCGGCTGGCGTGGACGAAGCTGCCTACGTCAAGGCCGGCTTCCTGACCGCCCTGGCCAAGGGCGAAGCCAGCTCCCCGCTGCTGACCAAGACCCGCGCCGTCGAGCTGCTGGGCACCATGCAGGGCGGCTACAACATCGCCACCCTGGTCGAGCTGCTGGACAACGCCGAGCTGGCCACCGTCGCCGCCGAACAGCTCAAGCACACCCTGCTGATGTTCGATGCCTTCCACGACGTCGCCGAGCGCGCCAAGAAGGGCAACGAAGCCGCCAAGGCCGTGATGGCCTCCTGGGCCGAGGGCGAGTGGTTCACCAGCCGTCCGGCCGTCGCCGAGAAGATCACCCTGACCGTGTTCAAGGTGACCGGCGAAACCAACACCGACGACCTGTCCCCGGCTCCGGATGCCTGGTCGCGCCCGGACATCCCGCTGCACGCCCTGGCCATGCTGAAGATGGCCCGCGACGGCATCAACCCGGACGTCCCGGGTTCGGTCGGCCCGATCAAGCAGATGGAAGAGCTGAAGGCCAAGGGCTACCCGGTCGCCTACGTCGGCGACGTGGTCGGCACCGGCTCCTCGCGCAAGTCCGCCACCAACTCCGTGCTGTGGTTCTTCGGTGACGACATCCCGAACGTGCCGAACAAGCGCGCCGGCGGCTTCTGCTTCGGCACCAAGATCGCCCCGATCTTCTACAACACCATGGAAGACGCCGGCGCCCTGCCGATCGAATTCGACTGCACCAACCTGGCCATGGGCGACGTCATCGACGTCTACCCGTACGCTGGCAAGGTCTGCAAGGCCGGCACCGAAGAAGTCATCACCACCTTCGAGCTGAAGACCGAAGTCCTGCTGGACGAAGTCCGCGCTGGCGGCCGTATCCCGCTGATCATCGGCCGTGGCCTGACCGAGAAGGCCCGCGCCGAGCTGGGCCTGGCGCCGTCCACCCTGTTCAAGAAGCCGGAAGCTCCGGCTGACAGCGGCAAGGGCTTCACCCTCGCCCAGAAGATGGTCGGCCGCGCCTGCGGTCTGCCGGAAGGCCAGGGCGTGCGTCCGGGCACCTACTGCGAACCGAAGATGACCACCGTCGGTTCCCAGGACACCACCGGCCCGATGACCCGCGACGAGCTGAAGGACCTGGCCTGCCTGGGCTTCTCCGCCGACCTGGTGATGCAGTCCTTCTGCCACACCGCCGCCTATCCGAAGCCGATCGACGTCAAGACCCACCACACCCTGCCGGACTTCATCATGAACCGCAGCGGCGTGTCCCTGCGTCCGGGCGACGGCATCATCCATAGCTGGCTGAACCGCATGCTGCTGCCGGACACCGTCGGTACCGGTGGTGACTCGCACACCCGTTTCCCGATCGGCATCTCCTTCCCGGCCGGTTCCGGCCTGGTCGCCTTCGCCGCCGCCACCGGCGTGATGCCGCTGGACATGCCGGAATCCGTGCTGGTGCGCTTCAAGGGCAAGATGCAGCCGGGTATCACCCTGCGTGACCTGGTCCATGCCATCCCCTACTACGCGATCCAGGCTGGCCTGCTGACCGTCGAGAAGAAGGGCAAGAAGAACATCTTCTCCGGCCGCATCCTCGAGATCGAAGGCCTCGAAGGCCTGACCGTCGAGCAGGCGTTCGAGCTGTCCGACGCCTCCGCCGAGCGTTCGGCTGCCGGTTGCACCATCAAGCTGCCGGAAGACGCCATCGCCGAGTACCTGAAGTCCAACATCACCATGCTGCGCTGGATGATCGGCGAAGGCTACGGCGATGCCCGTACCCTGGAGCGTCGCGCCCAGGCCATGGAAGCCTGGCTGGCCAACCCGCAGCTGCTGAGCGCCGATGCCGACGCCGAATACGCCGCCGTCATCGAGATCGACCTGGCCGAGATCAAGGAGCCGGTTCTCTGCGCGCCGAACGATCCGGACGATGCCCGCCTGCTGTCCACCGTAGCCGGTCAGAAGATCGACGAAGTGTTCATCGGTTCCTGCATGACCAACATCGGTCACTTCCGCGCCGCCGGCAAGCTGCTGGACAAGGTCAAGGGTGGTATTCCGACCCGTCTGTGGCTGGCTCCGCCGACCAAGATGGACGCCCACCAGCTGACCGAGGAAGGCTACTACGGCATCTACGGCAAGGCTGGCGCGCGCATGGAAATGCCGGGCTGCTCGCTGTGCATGGGTAACCAGGCTCGCGTGCAGACCGGTTCCACCGTGGTCTCCACCTCGACCCGTAACTTCCCGAACCGTCTGGGCGACGCCACCAACGTGTTCCTGGCTTCTGCTGAGCTGGCGGCTGTCGCCTCCATCCTCGGCAAGCTGCCGACCGTCGAGGAGTACATGGAGTACGCGAAGAACATCGACAGCATGGCTGCCGACGTCTATCGCTACCTGTCCTTCGACCAGATCGCCGAGTACAAGGATGCCGCCGCCAAGGCCAACATCCCGGTGCTGCAGGCCTGAGTCCGGTAAGCGCTAGACCGCTGTAGGAAGAAGCCCCGCCCCGTGCGGGGCTTCTTCTTTTCTGCCTCCTGGCACAGCGCTTGCTTTGCTCGAGTCAGCAGAACGCTCCAACGGCGGAGCCGTTCCCCGACAATGGCGTCGTACCCGACTGTCGCCCCGCGCGATGGCCGGTACGGCGCTTTTTTGTGCAGCGATGGAACACACGCGATGACCGACCACCACGCAATGCCTCGCACCGACGCCCTGGCCTGGGTCGCCGGCTCGGATGCCCCGGAAAAGAACGTCCTCGAACTCGGCTTCATGGCCCTGGCCGACTCGGCGCCGCTGATCGTCGCCGCCACCCAGGGCTTCGCCCAGCCCTACGGCCTGACCCTCAACCTGCGCCGCCAGGCCTCCTGGGCCGGCCTGCGCGACAAGCTGCTCAGCGGCGAGCTGGATGCCGCACAGATGCTCTACGGCCAGGTCTACGGCATCCATCTCGGCCTCGGCAGCCCGGTAACGCCCATGGCCATCCTCATGGGCCTCAACCAGAACGGTCAGTCGATCACCCTGAGTCAGGCCCTGCGCGCGGCCGGCGTGACCGACGGCGAAGCACTGCGCGCGCGCACGCACCAGAGCGGTGCACGCCTGACCCTCGCCCACACCTTCCCCACCGGCACCCACGCCCTGTGGCTGTACTACTGGCTGGCCAGCCATGGCATCCACCCGCTCACCGACGTGCACAGCGTGGTGGTGCCGCCGGCGCAGATGGTCACCCACCTGCGGGCCGGACGCATCGACGGCTTCTGCGCCGGCGATCCCTGGGGCGCCCACGCGGTGGACGAGAACCTCGGCTTCACCGTCGCCACCAGCCAGTCGATCTGGCCGGATCACCCGGAGAAGGTCCTCGGCGTCACCCGCGCGTTCGTCGATCAGTGCCCGAACAGCGCCCGCGCCCTGACCATGGCCCTGCTCGAAGCCTGCCGCTTCATCGACCAGGGCCTGGAGAACCGCCGCAGCACCGCCCAGCTACTCAGCGCCACCGAGTTCGTCAACGCCCCGGTGGCCACCCTCGAGCCGCGCTTCCTCGGCCAGTACCAGGACGGCCTCGGCCATGCCTGGCTGGATGCGCATCCGTTGCGCTTCTTCGCCGACGGCGCGGTGAACATGCCCTACCTGTCCGACGGCATGTGGTTCCTCACCCAGTTCCGCCGCTGGGGTTTCCTGCGCGACGATCCGCAGTACCATGAGATTGCCAGCCAGGTGCACCAGCTCGCGCTGTACCGCGAGGCCGCCGGCGCGCTGGGCATCGCCATCCCCGAGGCCATGCGCCGCTCGACCCTGCTGGACGGCAAGGTCTGGGACGGCCGCGAGCCGGCCGCCTACGCCCACGGTTTCGACCTTCACGCGCTGGCCGAACGCCAGTCGCTGGCCCTCTGAGCCCGGAGTCTGCCCATGCTGCGCATCCTCCTGATCAACGACACCGCGAAGAAGGTCGGCCGCCTGAAGAGCGCGCTGAACGAAGCCGGCTTCGAAGTGATCGACGAGTCCGGCCTCACTGTCGACCTGCCGGCGCGGGTGGCCGCCGTGCGCCCGGACGTGATCCTGATCGACAGCGAATCACCCGGCCGCGACGTCATGGAGCAGGTCTGCCTGCTCAGCCGCGACCAGCCCCACCCGATCGTCATGTTCACCGACGAGCACGACCCCGGCGTCATGCGCCAGGCCATCCGTTCCGGAGTCAGCGCCTACATCGTCGAGGGCATCCACGCCCAGCGCCTGCAGCCGATCCTCGACGTGGCCATGGCCCGCTTCGAGAGCGACCAGGCCCTGCGCGCCCAGCTCAACGCCCGCGACCAGCAACTCGCCGAACGCAAGCGCATCGAGCTGGCCAAGGGCCTGTTGATGAAGATGCGCCAGTGCAACGAGGAAGAGGCCTACACCCTGATGCGCCGCCAGGCGATGAGCAAGCAGCAGAAGCTGATCCAGGTGGCCGAGCAGATCATCTCGATGCACGAGATGCTCGGCAACTGAGTTCGGCGAGGGCGCCCGGCGAGGGGCGCCCGATAGATGTAGCGACTCCGACAAGGCGTGCCTCGCACGCCCGTCCGGGTTCGACACCCGACACAGCGTCCCTCAGCCCAGGCCGAGAAACTTCAGCGTCGCCCGGTACAGCCTTTCCCCGCCGCACACCAGCAGGAGCACATCGCCCGTCTTCGCCGAGCCGAGAATGTTGGTCAGGTCGCGGACCAGGCGGAAGGGGTTGTCCAGCGTGGCCAGCTGGACGTCGGCCCCCTCCGGCAGCGCCCGGTCGGCGACCAGCCGGTCCGGGTTGCGGATCACCGTGATCCTGAGCTCCTTGCTGCCGAAGCGGGTATCGAGAAATTCGCTGCCGGGCGAAACCTGCGTCCCGGTCCTGAGACTGACTGCCTTCATGAGCTGCACCATGGCTAGGGAAAAACCAGTGGTGCAGCACTAACCGGGCCAGCTCCCACCGCCCGCCCTGACGACACAAAGCTATCTCTGCGCCGCTTGCAGGCGTCGGGCGGCTGGCGTATGTTCCTTCGCGCAGGCCAGCGCACTGGCCAACGTCGCTCGGACGGTTCCGGGCGCTTACGTACTCCGAGGAAATCATGGCCGAACACGGCAAGCGCCGCTTTGCGCGCATCGATCGTCTCCCCCCCTACGTCTTCAACATCACCGCCGAGCTGAAGATGGCCGCCCGCCGCCGTGGCGAGGACATCATCGACTTCAGCATGGGCAACCCCGACGGCGCCACCCCGCCGCACATCGTCGAGAAGCTGGTGCAGGTCGCCCAGCGCGACGACACCCACGGCTACTCGACCTCGCGCGGCATCCCGCGTCTGCGCCGCGCCATCTCGCGCTGGTACCAGGAACGCTATGAGGTCGAGATCGACCCGGACAGCGAAGCCATCGTCACCATCGGCTCCAAGGAAGGCCTGGCGCACCTGATGCTGGCCACCCTCGACCACGGCGACACCGTGCTGGTGCCCAACCCCAGCTACCCGATCCACATCTACGGTGCGGTGATCGCCGGCGCCCAGGTGCGTTCGGTGCCGCTGGTGCCCGGCGTCGACTTCTTCGCCGAGCTGGAGCGGGCGATCCGCGAGGCGATCCCCAAGCCGAAGATGATGATCATCGGCTTCCCCTCCAACCCCACCGCACAGTGCGTGGAGCTGGACTTCTTCGAGCGCGTGGTGGCGCTGGCCAAGCAGTACGACATCCTGGTGGTGCACGACCTGGCCTACGCCGACATCGTCTTCGACGGCTGGAAGGCGCCGTCGATCATGCAGGTGCCGGGCGCCAAGGACGTCGCCGTGGAATTCTTCACCCTGTCGAAGAGCTATAACATGGCCGGCTGGCGGATCGGCTTCATGGTCGGCAACCAGGAGCTGGTCAGCGCCCTGGCGCGGATCAAGAGCTACCACGACTACGGCACCTTCACCCCGCTGCAGGTGGCCGCCATCGCCGCGCTGGAAGGCGACCAGCAGTGCGTGCGCGACATCGCCGAGAAGTACCGCGAGCGCCGCGACGTGCTGGTCAAGGGCCTGCACGAGATCGGCTGGATGGTCGAGAAGCCCAAGGCGTCGATGTACATCTGGGCCAAGATCCCCGAAGCCTACGCCCAGCTCGGCTCGCTGGAGTTCGCCAAGAAGCTGCTCGCCGAGGCCAAGGTCTGCGTCTCGCCGGGCCTCGGTTTCGGCGATTACGGCGACGACTACGTGCGCTTCGCGCTGATCGAGAACCTCGACCGCACCCGCCAGGCGATCCGCGGCATCAAGGCGATGTTCCGCGCCGACGGCCTGCTCGAGGCCAAGCCCCGCAAGGAGCCCTGAAACTGACCATCGACGCCCGCCAAGCGGGCGTCGATGCCCCTTCCGGTGCGCCGCAAAAGCGCACCAACCTGCCCCATGCCGCCTCACCCCGCTCCATCACGGCCACCGCCCACCCCAAACACACCCCCAAGCCACTGATTTAGCAGAGCATTTTTCCTTTCCCCAGCACACCAAGCCTCGCGCCGAAAAACTGGCAAGCCCCTTGCAGAGGTAACCGCACATCCGTCTTCGGATCGCCAACGGCGGTGATCGGGACGAACTGACAAAGACGTCAAAAGCCAGCTGATCCCCACAGGATCGGCGCGCTTGCGACGTCTTTTTTCGTTTCTGACCTCAGGAAAAATCACCATGCACGATCGCCGTCGCTCCATCCAACGCACCCTGGCCAGGCTGACCTGCGCCGCCGGCCTGCTGCTCGGCAGCGCCACCGCCCTGGCCGCCGATCCGGAGAAGGAAGAACTCAAGCTCGGCTTCATCAAGCTCACCGACATGGCGCCGCTGGCCATCGCCTACGAGAAGGGCTTCTTCGAGGACGAGGGCCTGTACGTCACGCTCGAGGCCCAGGCCAACTGGAAGGTATTGCTCGACCGGGTGATCACCGGCGAGCTGGACGGCGCGCACATGCTGGCCGGTCAGCCGCTGGGCGCAACCATCGGTTTCGGCACCAAGGCCGAGGTGGTCACCGCCTTCTCCATGGACCTCAACGGCAACGGCATCACCGTGTCCAACGCCGTGTGGGAGGAAATGAAGAAGCACGTGCCGATGGCAGACGGCAAGCCGGTGCACCCGATCAAGGCCGACGCCCTCAAGCCGGTGATCGAGCAGTACAAGGCGCAGGGCAAGCCGTTCAACCTCGGCATGGTGTTCCCGGTCTCGACCCACAACTACGAGCTGCGCTACTGGCTGGCCGCCGGCGGCATCAATCCCGGCTACTACGCCCCGGCCCAGGGCGACATCACCGGCACCCTGAGCGCCGACGCCCTGCTCTCGGTCACCCCGCCGCCGCAGATGCCGGCGACCCTGGAGGCCGGCACCATCCATGGCTACAGCGTCGGCGAGCCGTGGAACCAGCAGGCGGTATTCAAGGGCATCGGCGTGCCGGTGATCACCGACTACGAGATCTGGAAGAACAACCCGGAGAAGGTGCTCGGCGTGTCCAAGGCCTGGGCCGAGGCCAACCCGGAGACCCACAAGCGCCTGGTCAAGGCGCTGATCCGCGCCGCCATGTGGCTGGACGCGGACAACAACGCCAACCGCGCCGAAGCCGTGCAGATCCTCGCTCGCCCCGAATACGTCGGCGCCGACGCCAAGGTGATCGCCAACTCGATGACCGGCACCTTCGAGTACGAGAAAGGCGACAAGCGCGAGGTCCCGGACTTCAACGTGTTCTTCCGCCACCACGCCACCTACCCCTTCTACTCCGACGCCATCTGGTACCTGACCCAGATGCGCCGCTGGGGCCAGATCGCCGAGACCCAGCCGGACAGCTGGTACTTCGAGACCGCCAAGCAGGTCTACAAGCCGCAGACCTACCAGGCGGCCGCCGCCGAACTGGTCGCCGAGGGCAAGGCCAAGGCCTCCGACTTCCCGCCGGCCGATGAGGAAGGCTTCCGCGCGCCGAGCAGCGACTTCATCGACGGCCTCACCTACGACGGGCGCAAGCCGAACGCCTACATCGAGCAGTTCAAGATCGGTCTGAAGAAAGACTCCTCCCTGTGACGTCACTGCCGCCCCGGGAGCCGGCCACGCCGGCTCCCCTCAGCCCCGAGGACCAGACGATGAGCAATCCCGCCGTCGCCAAGCCGATCCAGGACACCATCAAGTCCGCCCGCAAGACCGCCGTAGTGCAACGCTGGACGCCCATCCTGCTGCTGCCCGCCGCCGGCATCCTGGCCTTCCTGCTGTTCTGGCAGGTCGTCGCCGGCAGCATCGACACCAGTCTGGGCAAGTTCCCCGGCCCGACCCAGGTGGTCGGCCAGTTCTCCAGCCTGGTGCAGGAGCATGTCTCCGAACAACGCAAGGCAGACGAGTTCCACGCCCGCCAGGAAGCGCGCAACGCCGAGCGCCTGGCCAGGGACCCCGACGCCAAGGTCGTCGTGCGCCCGTACACCGGCAAACCGACCTTCTTCAAGCAGATCCTCACCAGCCTGTACACGGTGCTGACCGGCTTCGCCATCGCCTCGCTGCTGGCCATCCCGCTGGGCATCGTCTGCGGCCTGAGCAAGCCGATCTACAGCGCCGTCAACCCGCTGATCCAGGTGTTCAAGCCGGTCTCGCCGCTGGCCTGGCTGCCGCTGGTGACCATGGTGGTCAGTGCCGTCTATACCAGCGCCGATCCGCTGCTGGCCAAGTCCTTCGTCACCTCGGCCTTCACCGTGGCGCTGTGCTGCCTGTGGCCGACGGTGATCAACACCACGGTCGGCGTCGCCAACCTCGACAAGGACCTGCTCAACGTCAGCCGCGTGCTCAGCCTGTCGCCGCTCGAGCACGTGCGCCGCATCGTGCTGCCGGCCGCCATCCCGATGATCTTCACCGGCCTGCGCCTGTCGCTGGCCACCGGCTGGATGGTGCTGATCGCCGCCGAGATGCTGGCGCAGAACCCGGGCCTCGGCAAATTCATCTGGGACGAGTTCCAGAACGGCAGCTCCAACTCCCTCGGCCGCATCATGGTCGCCGTGATCGTCATCGGCCTGATCGGCTTCGTCCTCGACCGTCTCATGCTCGGCCTGCAGCGCCGCGTCAGCTGGGACAAGAACGCCGACCTGCGCTAAGGAGATCGCCATGAAGAATGCACACCTCGAACTGAGCGGCGTCGGCATCAGCTTCCCCACCGACAAGGGCCTGTTCTGTGCCCTGCAGAGCGTCAACCTGAAGATCGCCAGGGGCGAGTTCGTCTCGCTGATCGGTCACTCCGGCTGCGGCAAGTCCACCGTGCTCAACATCGTCGCCGGCCTCTACCAAGCCAGCACCGGCGGGGTGATCCTCGACGGCAAGGAGGTCAACGCTCCCGGCCCCGAACGTGCGGTGGTGTTCCAGAACCACAGCCTGCTGCCCTGGCTGACCTGCTACCAGAACATCGAGCTGGCCGTGCAGCAGGTGTTCAAGGGCCGGAAGGGCAAGGCCGAGATGCGCGAGTGGATCGAGCACAACCTCGCCCTGGTGCACATGACCCACGCCCGCGACAAGCGCCCAAGCGAGATCTCCGGTGGCATGAAGCAGCGCATCGGCATCGGCCGCGCGCTGGCCATGCAGCCCAAGGTGCTGCTGATGGACGAGCCGTTCGGCGCCCTCGACGCCCTCACCCGCGCCCACCTGCAGGACTCGCTGATGGAGATCCACGCCGAACTGGGCAACACGGTGATCATGATCACCCACGACGTCGACGAGGCGGTGCTGCTCTCCGACCGCATCGTGATGATGAGCAACGGCCCGGCGGCCACCGTCGGCGACATCCTCGACGTCCGCCTCGCCCGCCCGCGCGATCGCATGGCCCTGGCCCACGATCCGCGCTACCACGAGTACCGCGCCGCGGTGCTGGAGTTCCTCTACCAGCGCCAGCGCCGGCCGGCGGCCTGACCTGCACACGGCACCCGGTCGATGGCCATCCATCGCCCGGGCACTGCCGGGGCAGCGAACTGCGCTGGCCATGCGCTATACCTGTTGCGGACAGTCCATGACAGGAGAAGGCCATGCGGCCGCTGCGAACCCTGCTCCCTGCCGCCCTGCTGGCGGCAACGCCCCTCATTCCCCAAGCCCAGGCAGATGAACAACTGATCGAGCGCGGCCGCTATCTGGTGCAGATTTCCGGCTGCAACGACTGTCACACCTCCGGCTACCTGATGGCCCCGGACAAGGTCCCGGAAAGCGACTGGCTGAAGGGCGACAGCCTCGGCTGGTACGGCCCCTGGGGCACCACCTACCCCAGCAACCTGCGTCTGGTGCTGCCCAGGCTCAGCGAGAGCGACTGGCTGACCCTGGCGAAGAACGCCAACTACCGCCCACCGATGCCCAACCAGACCCTGCAGCGCATGACCGACGACGACCTGCGCGCCATCTACCAGCTGGTCAAGCACCTCGGCCCGGCCGGCCAACCGGCGCCCATGGCATTGCCCCCCGGCGACATGCCCGAAGGGCCGGTGGTGATGTTCCCCATGCCGCGAGCCGATAGGAAATAGGTTTGCCGCACTTTCCGAGCCAGGGCGGCCCTGGTTTGCGGGAAACGTAAATCCGCGCCTTGCGGCTAAACGCGTTGCGATAGTGCTGCGGGTGACGAGAGCCCTGCGAAGACCGCCCCTGTCGCCGGCTACAACCAGCAGCTGCCGACACACGGCTCCTCTTCAGCCCGCGATACACCTGAGGGGCATGGCATCCGACAGTTAACGGAAGTCATCATGAGCAGCACCGTACCCTGCTAAATAGCAGGGTACGGTGCATCAGCCGAATTCAATAACATGCGCTCGGTTGCGCATGCACCAAGAACCCGCAATACGGGCATGGACTTACATTGGGGCAATGCTACCACCTACCAAGTACACGAGCGTGCTTGAGTTGGCAATCACAACAAGGCAATGGAAGAGGCCTATCACCATGTCAAAATCACCAAAGGACCAAAACCTTCAAAACAGCTCAGGCAGCCACCGGGGAATACTCAAGAGATGGCGCTGGGCATATCAGAAGATCCGCTCCATGGCCTGCAGCAAATCGACTGCTACCTGGCAGGCGACCCGTTATGCGATTTTCAGAGAGACTGGTCGCTTCTACAGCTCCCGAGGATGGATCAAGCTCTCCTGCTCCCGTGACTGACCGGTATGTCCTCCTCGCCGGACAACAGCAGCAATACGACCAGCGGAGCAATGCATACTAGCTGGCAGGACTTCTCGGACCTCACTGGGTCTCTCCAGCCGGGAGAGATGGATGTCACATTGACACCACGAATGCCAGCGCACAGAATGAAAAACTTTTTTAAAGCCTAGGAATAGCAACTCAATATCCGGCTGAGGAATTTAATTCAGCCCGAAAACCATCATGACCGGCACACTTGACCTCAATGAACTGAAGCGCCCGAATCTGCAAAAAGACATATCGAGGCTTGCTGATTTATTGCTGGACGCAGTGTTCATTGTCGATCTCAACGGCCGGATAACCTACGCAAGCGCCGCCTGCGCAAGCATCTTCGGCTACACGCCCGAGGAAATGGTCGGCAACGCCATGATCGATTTCGTGATCCCTGAGGACCGCGAAAAAACCATGGCCGAAGCCAGGATTGTCACAACCGGATGGCAGCGGATCGGGTTTGAAAACAGATATCGCCACAAGGACGGCCGCGTGGTGCATGTGATGTGGTCCGCGCGCCTGCTGGAGTCGGAACAGGTACGCATTGGAGTTGCCCGCGACGTTACCGATCTGAAGCAGGCACGGATGCTCAACCAGGGCCTGCTGCTCTCCTCGACACCATTGGCCCCGCACGAGCTCAAGGTCTTGGAGCTGCTCCTGACCGACGCGACAGAGAAACAGATCGCCCAGCGCTTGGGGCTGGCAGTTTCCACCACCCACTCGTACGTGACGAACATATTCCGGAAGTTCGGCGTACGCAGCCGGGCTGGCTTGATGAGCTTGTGGTTGAGCCACACTGTGGCCTGATTGCCCATCGAAAGACGCCCTTCTCACCTGCCCACAGAGGCCCGTCACATAGGCGCCCCATCGCAGAGCAGAAGCGCCTGCCACGCTCCATTTTGAATCACTCTCCACGCCAACAGCCGGCCGTCGAAGCCTGAATCAGCGCTCCAGCGACCTTGGCACAGCTCTTGCTGACACTATGTCATCGGCAGCCAACGGCGGCTGCTCCACCACGACAAAGGCGTCGCACCACCCAGCTCAGGCTGCGGTGATGCGACGCCTTTTTTGTTTGCCCCAACGCCCGGGGCCGAACGCCACGGCGCGATCCGCCCGACGTTCACGGTGTCCTGTCCCTGAGGTGGCTCTGCCACCAGCGCCCAGCCACAAGCCGAGCGCCTCCGGGCCGCGGATGGAGCAGCCAAGCCGCCCATCCGCGCCCGGTCTTTTTTTCGCGAACCTTGCCAAGAGGTGCCAACAAGATGAACACGAGTTTCTGGAAAGCCGGCCATACACCGACCCTGTTCGCCGCATTTCTCTATTTCGACCTGAGTTTCATGGTCTGGTACGTGCTCGGCCCGCTGGGCGTGCAGATCGCCGCCGACCTCGGCCTGACCACCCAGCAGCGGGCGATGATGGTCGCCACACCCATCCTCGCCGGCGCCGTGCTGCGCTTCCTGATGGGCCTGTTCGCCGACCGTACCTCGCCGAAGACCGCCGGCCTGGTCGGCCAGGTGATCGTCATCGCCGCCCTTGCCGTGGCCTGGACGCAGGGCGTGCACAGCTATGAGCAGGCCCTGCTGCTCGGCCTGTTCCTCGGCTTCGCCGGCGCCTCCTTCGCCGTCGCCCTGCCGCTGGCCTCGCAGTGGTATCCGCCGCAGCACCAGGGCAAGGCCATGGGCATCGCCGGCGCCGGCAACTCCGGCACCGTGCTGGCTGCGCTGTTCGCGCCGGGTCTGGCCAGCGCCTTCGGCTGGGGCAACGTGTTCGGCCTGGCGCTGATCCCGCTGGTGCTGACCCTGATCATCTTCGCCAGCGTAGCGAAGAACGCCCCCGAGCGCCCCCAGCCCAAGGCCGTCGGCGACTACCTGAAGGCACTGGGCGACCGTGACAGCTGGTGGTTCATGCTGTTCTACAGCGTCACCTTTGGCGGCTTCCTCGGCCTGGCCAGCACCCTGCCCGGCTACTTCCACGACCAGTACGGCTTCGACCCGGTCAAGGCCGGCTACTACACCGCCGCCTGCGTGTTCGCCGGCAGCCTGCTGCGCCCGCTCGGCGGCGCCCTGGCCGACCGTATCGGCGGCATCCGCACCCTACTGGTGATGTACACCGTGGCCTCGCTGTGCATCGCGGTGGTCGGCTTCAACCTGCCCAGTTCGACCGCCGCGCTGGCGCTGTTCGTGGTCGCCATGCTCAGCCTGGGCGCCGGTAACGGCGCGGTGTTCCAGCTGGTGCCGCAGCGCTTCCGCCAGACCATCGGCGTGATGACCGGGCTGATCGGCATGGCCGGCGGCATCGGCGGCTTCGCCCTGACCGCGGGCCTCGGCGCGGTCAAGCAGTCCACCGGCGACTATCAGCTCGGCCTGTGGCTGTTCGCCTCCCTCGGCGTGGTCGCCTGGATCGGCCTGCACAGCGTCAAGCTGCGCTGGCGCACCACCTGGGGTTCGGCCGCGGTGACCGCCGCGCGGGTCTAAGACTGTAGGATGCGCCTGCGCACCGGGACGCCCCTCTGGTGCGCACGGCGCACCCTACTGGCCGGCCCGCGTAGGGTGCGCCATGCGCACCGTGCCCCCAACCTGACAGGACTGTCCCATGCCCCTGCAGCTGACCATCGGCGAAGCCACCGCCACCGGCCCGCGGGCCGAGAACCAGGACGCCATCCGCGTGGTGACCCCGGCGCCGGCGCTGGCCGCCAGCAAGGGCCATCTGCTGGCGCTGGCCGACGGCGTCAGCCAGTGCGCCGACGGCGGCCTGGCGGCGCGCGCCACCCTGCAGGCGCTGGCGCTGGACTACTACGCCACCCCGGAAACCTGGCCGGTGGCGCAATCGCTGGACCGCCTGCTGGTGGCGCACAACCGCTGGCTGCACAGCGCCGGCAATGGCCAGCCGCTGCTCACCACCCTCACCGCGCTGGTGCTGCGCGGCCGGCGCTTCACCCTCGCCCACGTCGGCGACTGCCGCGCCTACCGCTGGCACGCCGGCAAGCTGCGGCGCCTGACCAGCGAGCACGTCTGGGAGCAGGAAGGCATGCAGCACGTGCTCAAGCGCGCCCTCGGCCTCGACCAGCACCTGGTGATGGACTACCTGGACGGCGACCTGCAGGCCGGCGAAACCTACCTGCTGCTGTGCGACGGTATCTGGGCGAGCCTCGACGACGGCGTGATCGGCGACATCCTCGCCGCCGAGCACGAACCGCAGGCGATCGCCGACGCCCTGGTCGCCACCGCGCACCACGCCGGCAGCCAGGACAACGCCAGCGCCGTGGTGGTGCGCGTCGACGAGCTGCCGGAAACCAGCCTGGCCGACACCCTCGCCAGCCTGCCCGAGTGGCCGCTGCCGCCGCGCCTGCGCGACGGCCAGCAGTTCGAGGGCTGGCAGGTTGCGGGCCTGCTCGCCGAGACCCGCCAGTCGCTGCTCTACCGGGTGCGCGACGGCCAGGGTCGCGCCTGGCTGCTAAAGACCCTGCCGGCCGGCCGCGCCGACGAGCCCGGCGCCCAGCAGGCGCTGCTGCAGGAAGAGTGGTTCCTGCGCCGGGTCGCCGGCCTCGGCTTCCCCGAGGTGCACGGCCTGCCGCAGCGCCAGCACCTGTACTTCGTGATGCGCGAACACCCCGGACAGACCCTGGCCGCACGTCTAGAGCAGCAGGGGCCGCTGCCGCTGGCCGACTGGCTACAGACCGCGCGCAGTCTGCTGCGCGCGCTGAGCCAGCTGCACCGGCGCAACATCCTGCACCGTGACATCAAGCCGGAGAACCTGCTGGCCGGTGCCGGCGGCGAACTGCTGCTGCTCGACTTCGGTCTGGCCTACTGCCCCGGACTGTCCAGCGACGAAGCGCACAGCCTGCCCGGCACACCCAGCTACATCGCCCCGGAAGCCTTCGCCGGCGCCGCCCCGGAGCCGCGCCAGGACCTGTTCGCCGCCGGCGTCTGCCTGTACCGCCTGCTTACCGGCCAGTATCCCTACGGCGAGCTGGAGCCCTTCCAACAGCCGCCGAACAAGGCGCCAACCCCGGCCAGCCGCTACCGGCCTGACCTACCGGCCTGGCTCGACGAGCTGTTGCTCAAGGCGGTCGCCGCCAACCCGGCGCAGCGCTTCGAGACCTGCGAGGAATGGCTGCTGGCGCTCGACCAGGGCGAACGCCGTGCCCGCGATCTGCCGAACCGCCCGCTGCTCGAACGCGAGCCGCTGAAGTTCTGGCGCGGTCTGGCGCTGGTTTCGCTGCTGGCCAACCTGGTGCTGCTGGTACTGACACTCAAGGCGTAAGCCCTGCACTGCGCCCGAATATCGCCTGCAGCCTGGCGCCGACGCACCACAACGAGGCGAACCGCATCAAAGCGGTGCCAGCAAACCCCGGCCATCACGCCCGACTCCCGCAAGACGCCCGCCGAAGCCCCGCAAAAAGCCATATTCAGAAACCTGGCACGCAATATGCTTTGTTCGATCCAACAATTCATCGGGCGTAACCCTCAACGGCGAGGGGCGCGCTCCCCGAGCGATTCGGGAATCGGACAAAGGCGTCCTGCTGGCAACGGCGGGACGCCTTTTTTGTTTTTCGCAGGTCGGTTTCCGCGACGGGAGAGAAACCATGAACAAGCTCAAGCTGGTGATGGTCGGCAATGGCATGGCCGGGGTGCGCACCCTGGAGGAGCTGCTCAAGCTCGCGCCGGACCTGTACGACATCACCGTCTTCGGCGCCGAGCCGCATCCCAACTACAACCGCATCCTGCTCTCCCCGGTGCTGGCCGGCGAGCAGACCTTCGCGGAGATCGTGCTCAACGACCTCGACTGGTACAAGGACAACGGTATCGACCTGCGCATCGGCTGCAAGGTGGTCGACATCGACCGCCGCAACCGCAAGGTGATCGCCGCCGATGGCAGCGAGGCCGCCTACGACCGCCTGATCATCGCCACCGGCTCCAATCCGTTCATCCTCCCGGTCCCCGGCAACGATCTGGCCGGCGTGATCGGCTACCGCGACATCGCCGACACCGAGATGATGATGGAGACCGCCAAGACCCACCGCCACGCGCTGGTGATCGGCGGCGGCCTGCTCGGCCTGGAGGCGGCCAACGGCCTCAAGCTGCGCGGCATGGACGTCACCGTGGTGCACATCGGCGACTGGCTGCTCGATCGCCAGCTGGACAGGACCGCCGGCCAGCTGCTGCAGACCGCCCTGGAAGCGCGCGGCATCCGCTTCCGCCTCAACACCCACACCGCCGCCCTGCTCGACAACGGCGAAGGCCGGGTGTGCGCCGCCCAGTTCAAGGACGGCGACGTGATCCCCGCCGACCTGGTGGTGATGGCCGCCGGCATCCGCCCCAACACCGAACTGGCCGAGCGCGCGGGCATCGCCTGCAACCGCGGCATCCTGGTCAGCGACACCCTGCAGACCTTCGATCCGCGCATCTACGCCGTCGGCGAGTGCGCCAGCCACCGCGGCATCGCCTACGGCCTGGTCGCCCCGCTGTTCGAGCAGGCCAAGGTCTGCGCCAATCACCTGGCCCAGTTCGGCATCGGCATGTACCAGGGCTCGGTGACCTCGACCAAGCTCAAGGTGACCGGCATCGACCTGTTCTCCGCCGGCGACTTCATGGGCGCGGACGGCACCGAGACCATCACCCTCTCCGACCCGATCGGCGGCGTGTACAAGAAGCTGGTGATCAAGGACGACGTGCTGGTCGGCGCCTGCCTGTACGGCGACACCGCCGACGGCGGCTGGTATTTCCGCCAGGTGCGCGAGCGCGCCAACATCAGCGAGATCCGCGACCACCTGATGTTCGGCGCGGCCGGCTTCGGCGAGAACGCCATCGGCGACGTCGGCCACCAGGGCCAGCACAGCGCCGCGAACATGCCCGACGACATGGAGGTGTGCGGCTGCAACGGCGTGTGCAAGGGCGCCATCGTCAAGGCCATCCAGGAAAACGGCCTGTTCAGCGTCGACGAGGTGAAGAAGCACACCAAAGCGGCCAGCTCCTGCGGCTCCTGCGCCGGCCTGGTCGAGCAGATCCTGATCAGTACCGTCGGCGGCGCCGCCGACGTCAAGCCCAAGAGCGAAAAGGCCATCTGCGGCTGCAGCGACCTCAATCACGGCCAGGTGCGCAAGGCGATCCGCGATCATCACCTGACCTCGATGGCCGCTGCGATGGCCTTCATGGACTGGCGCACCCCCAACGGCTGCGCCACCTGCCGTCCGGCGCTGAACTACTACCTGATCTCCACCTGGCCGGGCGAGGCCAGGGACGACGCGCAGTCGCGCCTGATCAACGAGCGCGCCCACGCCAACATCCAGATGGACGGCACCTACTCGGTGGTGCCGCGCATGTGGGGCGGGGTGACCACCCCGGCCGAGCTGCGCCGCATCGCCGACGTGGCCGAGAAATACAACGTGCCGATGGTCAAGGTCACCGGCGGCCAGCGCATCGACCTGCTGGGCATTCGGAAGGAGGACCTGCCGGGCGTCTGGCAGGATCTGGACATGCCCTGCGGCCACGCCTACGGCAAGTCCATCCGCACCGTGAAGACCTGCGTCGGCAGCGAGTTCTGCCGCTTCGGCACGCAGAACTCGACGCAGATGGGCATCGACCTCGAGCACGCACTGTTCGGCATGTGGTCGCCGCACAAGGTCAAGCTGGCGGTCTCCGGCTGCCCACGCAACTGCGCCGAGTCGGGCATCAAGGACGTCGGCATCATCGGCGTCGACTCCGGCTGGGAGATCTACATCGGCGGCAACGGCGGCATCAAGACCGAAGCCGGCGAGTTCTTCGTCAAGCTCAAGAGCGCCGAGGAAGTCATGGAGTACAGCCTGGCCTTCCTCCAGCTGTACCGCGAGGAGGCGTTCTACCTGGAGCGCACCGTGCACTACCTGCACCGCGTCGGCCTCGAGCACATCAAGAAGGCGGTGCTGGAGGACGAGGCGCGGCGCAAGGAGCTGCACCAGCGCCTGCTGTTCGCCCTGTCCTTCGAGCAGGACCCGTGGCAGCAGCAGGTCGCCACCCCGGCGCTGCAGAAGGAGTTCGCGCGTATCCCGGTCAGGCTGATGGAACCCACCTGACCCCGACATGCCAGGGGCAGGTCCTGCCGGGCGGCGCCCAGGAAAACGCCCACCGGCAGGACCGGCACCTGTCACCCGATGCCGCAAGCGACCGAGACTGAGGAGAAACGACATGAACTGGCTGGACATCTGCGCCCTGGACGAAATCAACGTGCTCGGCGCGCGCATCGTCGCCGCGCCCCAGGGTGACATCGCCCTCTTTCGTACCGCCGACGACGAGGTGTTCGCCCTCGACGACCGCTGCCCGCACAAGGGCGGCCCGCTGTCCCAGGGGCTGATCTACGGCAAGCGCGTCGCCTGCCCGCTGCACAACTGGCAGATCGACCTGGCAAGCGGCCAGGCGCTGGAGCCGGATATCGGCTGCGCGCACCAGTACCCGGTCAAGGTCGAAGGCGGCCGCGTGCTGCTGGCCCTGACGCCTGCCCCGTAGGGTGCGCCGTGCGCACCCCGAACACCAACGCCCATCGGTGCGCACGGCGCACCCTACGCCTGAACCACGACGGAGCGACTGCCATGACCCGGCCGACCCAGACCACCGCCTCCACCTGCTGCTACTGCGGCGTCGGCTGTGGCGTGCTGATCGAGCACGACGGCGAGCACATCACCGGCGTACAGGGCGATCCGGCGCATCCGGCCAACTACGGCCGCCTGTGCAGCAAGGGTTCGACCCTGCACCTGACCGGCGATCTGGCCGCCCGCGCCCTGTATCCCGAGCTGCGCCTCGGCAAGGAGCTGGCGCGCGCCCGCAGCGACTGGGACAGCGCGCTGGAGCACGCCGCCAACGTGTTCGCCGAAACCATCCGCGAGCACGGCCCGGACAGCGTGGCCTTCTACATCTCCGGCCAGTTGCTCACCGAGGACTACTACGCCTTCAACAAGCTGGCCCGCGCCCTGGTCGGCACCAACAACATCGACAGCAACTCGCGGCTGTGCATGTCCTCGGCGGTGGTCGGCTACAAGCGCAGCCTGGGCGCCGACGCCCCGCCCTGCTCCTACGAGGACATCGAGCAGAGCGACTGCCTGCTGATCGCCGGCAGCAACATGGCCTACGCCCACCCGGTGCTGTTCCGCCGCCTGGAAGCGGCCAAGGCCGCCCGCCCGGAGATGAAGATCATCGTCGTCGACCCGCGGCGCACCGACACCTGCGACCTGGCCGACCTGCACCTGGCCATCCTGCCCGGCACCGACGTGGCCCTGTTCCACGGCATCCTGCACATCCTGCTGTGGGAAGGCTGGATCGACCGCGCCTACATCGACGCCCACACCGAAGGTTTCGACGCGCTGAAGAAGCTGGTGCGCGACTACAGCCCGGCGGCGGTGGCCGACATCTGCGGCATCTCCGCCGACAGTCTGCAACTGTGCGCCGAACTGATCGGCCAGGCGCCCAGCTTCATGAGCCTGTGGTGCATGGGCCTCAACCAGTCGAGCAGCGGCAGCGCCAAGAACAGCGCGCTGATCAACCTGCACCTGGCCACCGGGCAGATCGGCAAACGCGGCGCCGGCCCCTTCTCGCTCACCGGCCAACCCAACGCCATGGGCGGGCGCGAGACCGGCAGCCTGGCCAACCTGCTGCCTGGCCATCGCGAGGCCGGCAATGCCGAGCACCGCGCCGAGGTCGCCGGCTACTGGGGCGTCGACAGCCTGCCGGAAACCACCGGCCTGTCCGCCGTCGAGCTGTTCGAGGCGGTACGCGTGGGCAAGGTCAAGGCGCTGTGGATCGCCTGCACCAACCCGGCGCAGTCGATGCCCGACCAGCAGAAGATCCACGAGGCGCTGTCCAACTGCCCGTTCGTGGTGGTCCAGGAGGCCTACGCCACCACCGAGACCTGCCGCTACGCCGACCTGCTGCTGCCCGCCGCCGGCTGGGGCGAGAAGGAAGGTTCGGTGACCAACTCCGAGCGCCGCGTCAGCCATGTGCGCCGCGCCGTACCGGCGCCGGGCGAGGCACGCGCCGACTGGGCGATCACCTGCGACTTCGCCCGCCGCCTGGAGCAGCGCCTGCGCCCCAACCTGCCGAGCCTGTTCGACTTCGCCAGCCCGGCGGCGCTGTTCGAGGAGTACAAGCTGCTCACCGCCGGCCGCGATCTGGACCTGTCCGGTCTCAGCCACGCGCTGCTCGACGACCTCGGCCCGCAGCAGTGGCCGTTCCCGGCCGGCGCCATCGCCGGTACGCCGCGCCTGTATGCCGATGGGGTGTTCCCCACTGCCAGCGGTCGCGCCCGCTTCCACGCCGACCCGTACCGTGCGCCGCAGGAGCCGCGCGAGGCGCGCTATCCGCTGACCCTCAACACCGGCCGCCTGCGCGACCAGTGGCACGGCATGAGCCGCACCGGCACCGTCGCCCGCCTGTTCGGCCACGTCGAGGAAGCCGTGCTGTCGCTGCACCCGGACGAGCTGCGCCGCCGCGGTCTGGCCAGCGGCGAACTGGTCAGGCTGCGCAGCCGCCGCGGCGCCCTGATCATGCCGGTGCAGGCCGACGAGGCCGTGCGCCCCGGCCAGGCCTTCCTGCCGATGCACTGGGGCGACCGCTTCCTCAAGGGGCTGGGCACCAACGTGCTGACCCTGCCGGCCTATGACCCGCTGTCCAAGCAGCCGGAACTCAAGCACGCCGGGGTCGAGGTGGACAAGGTCGAGCTGCCCTGGCAGCTGTTCGCCTTGGTCGAGGGCGAGGTGCAGCAGCGCTTCGCCGCGCTGCGCCCGCTGCTGGAAGGCTTCGCCTACGCCAGCCTGACCCTCACCGGCCGCGAGCGCCCGGCGCTGCTGCTCAAGGCCGCCAGCGCCGTGGCCCCCGAGGGCGGACTGCTGGAAAGCATCGACGCCCTGCTCGGCCTCGACGCAGGCCCGGTGCTGGCCTACGACGACCCGCGGCGCACCGTCGGCAAGCGCGTGCGCATCGAGGACGGCCGCATCACCGCCATCCGCCTGGCCGGCGAGACCGCCGCGCGCGACTGGCTGAAGGCGCTGTGGGAGGAAGGCAAGGCCGACGTGGAGCTGCGCCGCTGGCTGCTCGCCCCGCTGAGCGCCCCGCCGGGCAACGCCGGCGCCTGCAAGAGCAAGACGCTGTGCAGCTGCATGAACGTCAGCGAGGCAGCGATCCGCGAAGGCATCGAGCGCGGCCTCGACCTCGACGGCCTCAAGCGGGAACTCAAGTGCGGCACCAGCTGCGGCTCCTGCGTACCGGAAATCAAGCGGATGCTGACCAAGGCCCCGGCCTGAAACGAACCGTAGGGTGGGTTAGACCGCAGGTCGTAACCCACCAACCGGCCGCAAGGCCGGCAATCACGATGCCTGGCGGCATCGTCGGTGGGTTACGCCGCAAGCGGCTAACCCACCCTACGCAGATCGATGAATGCCCCACCGGCGTGGCAACGCCGGCCAGCGACACGAGAGAGGTGGTGAACATGAGCGCAAAAGTCTGGCTGATCGGTGCCGGTCCCGGCGATCCGGAACTGCTGACCCTCAAGGCGGTGCGCGCCCTGGGCGAGGCCGAGGTGGTGCTGATCGACGACCTGGTCAACCCGGCGGTGCTCGAACACTGCCCCAAGGCCCGCGTCATCGGCGTCGGCAAGCGCGGCGGCTGCCGCTCCACGCCGCAGGAATTCATCCACCGCCTGATGCTGCGCTACGCCCGCCAGGGCAAGTGCGTGGCGCGCCTGAAGGGCGGCGATCCGTGCATCTTCGGTCGCGGCAGCGAGGAGGCCGACTGGCTGGCCGCCCGCGGCGTCGCCAGCGAGATCGTCAACGGCATCACCGCGGGCCTGGCCGGCGCCACCAACTGCGGCATCCCGCTGACCCTGCGCGGCGTGGCCCGCGGCGTGACCCTGGTCACCGCCCACACCCAGGACGACAGCAGCCTCAACTGGCCGGCGCTGGCGCAGAGCGGCACCACCCTGGTGGTGTACATGGGCGTGGCCAAGCTGGCCGACATCCGCGACGGCCTGCTGGCCGGTGGCATGCGCGCCGACCTGCCGGTGGCGATGATCGAGAACGCCTCGCTGCCGCAGCAGCGCGAGTGCCGCAGCACGCTGGGCGCCATGCAGCAGGACGCCGCCGCCTTCGCCCTGAAGAGCCCGGCGATCCTGGTGATCGGCGAAGTGGCGGCGCAGGCGGTCAACCTCGGGCTGTCACGGGAAGACGCGACCGCCCTGCGCGCCGTGGTCGGCCTGGGCTGAAGCCCATTTGCCGGAATGAATCCGACGAACGGCACTGCATTGCCCGACAACCATTGCGGAACACCCACCCCCTCTGGCGCGGGCCTCGCGGACGAAAACTCGCCGCCGCGCACGGCCGGCGCCGGAGCCGGTCGTCATTTTTCGTAAAATGCCGCTAACCCTTTGCCGTCGGGGCTTCTAGATTAGGAAAGCAGCTGGCGGCGGCCCTTCTTGACCGCATAGACCCGACTGCCAGCAGCTTACCAATGGGAGGCAGAGTCCTCTCCAGCGCCAACAACAAGAAGAAGGCGTCCGAACATGATCAAGTCCACCCAGAATCCGAAATGGCGGCAGGCCGCATTTGCCGTGCTGGGCATCACCCTCCTGCTGGTGCTGCCCAACCTCACCCGGCTGATCGGCTGACCTCAGCGCACCGCCGGTATCCACCAGGCCAGCAGCAGCGGCACCAGGACGAACGCCAGCAGCGTCGAGCACATCACCAGGCTCGCCACCGCTTCCGGCGAGCGGTTTGCGCGCACGGCGAACAGGTAGTTGAACACCGCCACCGGCATCGACGACTGCAGCACCAGCACCCCCTGCGCCAGCGGCGGCAGGCCGAGGGCCGCGCCGACCAGCCAGCCCAGCGCCGCGCCGCAGAGGATGCGCAGGCCGCCGAGCAGCATGCCGTGGCCGAGGTGCTGCACGCGAATGCTCGCCAGCGACACGCCGAGGGTGATCAGCATCATCGGGATAGCCATGCCGCCGAGCAGGCTGGTGGTGTTGGCCAGCCAGCGCGGCAGCTCGAGATCGAACATCCGCACCAGCAGGGCCACCACCAGGCTGAGGATGATCGGGTTGACCAGCAGCTTGCGCCAGGAGCGCTCGGCACCGGAAAGGATCATGCCGAGGCTGAAGTGGCCGACCGAGAGCATCAGGAAGAAGGCCACCGCCAGCGCCAGACCGTGCTCGCCGAAGGCGTACAGGCTGATCGGCAGCCCCATGTTGCCGGTATTGGGGAACAGGTAGGCCGGCACCAGCACCTTCCAGTCCTGCGCCATCAGCCGGCTGAGCAGCAGGCCGAGGGCGCCCATCAGCACCGACACCGCCACGCAGGCCAGCGCCATCTGGCCGAAGGCCTGCATGTCCAGCTGGGTACGGCTCAGGCTGGACAGCACCAGGCAGGGCGTCGCGATGTTCAGCACCAGACGGGCGACGAAATCGGTGGGATAGGCCTGACCGGAGCGGACCCAGGCGTAGCCGATACCGGCGACGATCAGCACCGGCGCCATCACGGCGAACAACTCGGCGAGCATGACCCTTCCTTGCGCAAAAGAAGCCGATGCTACGCGGCCGGGACGCCCCCTGCCAAGTTTGCTAGGCTGCGCCCCATCGCCCTTGCCCGGAAGCCCTGCCATGCGTGTCCTGCCGCTCCTGCTCGCCCTCCTCGCTCCGCTCGCCAGCGCCGGCGACCTGCTGGTCGAGCTGGCCGACGGCAGCCACCGCTACAGCAGCGCCGAGCTGCTCGCCCACCCGGCCAGCCGCGCAATCGAGATCCCCGCCGACGTGGCCTACAAGCAGCCGATGCGCTATCGCGCCCTGCCGCTGGCCGAACTGCTCGAGGGGGTACAGCCGGGGGATCACCTGCAGGCTGTGGCCGACGACGGCTTCGCCGCCGAACTGCCGGCCGCCGCCCTGCTCGACGCCCCCGGCGCACGTGCCTGGCTGGCGGTGGAGGACCCGGCCCACCCGTGGCCGGCGCTGGGCAAGACCGGCCGGAGCGCAGGGCCCTTCTATCTGGTGTGGACCGACCCGGAGGCCGAACAGATCGGCCCCGAGCAGTGGCCGTTCCGCATGGTGCGCCTGCGCGTGCTGGCAGCGGTGGCCGAGCGCTTCCCGGCGCTGCGCCCCGATCCGGCGCTGGCGGCGGACGACCCGGTCAACCTCGGCTTCGCCCAATTCCAGAAGCACTGCCTGGCCTGCCACCGCCTGAACCGGCAGGGCGACGCCGCCTTCGGCCCCGACCTCAACCTGCCCTACAATCCCACCGAATACCTGCGCGCCGACCTGCTGCGCCGCTACATCCGCGACCCGCAGGCCCTGCGCCACTGGCCGCAGGGCCGCATGCCGGGCTTTTCCGAGGCGGCGCTGAGCGAGGCGCAACTCGACCACCTGCTCGCCTACCTGCGTCACATGACCGGGCGCAAGGCCGACTGACGGCAGGCCGCGCGCCGCTCTGCCGCACTCACGCGGGAGCCCCGGTCTGTTAGGGTATTGGCAGATCGAAGAGGAGTTTCCCGATGCGCCGCCTGCTGCTTGCCCTGGGCCTGATCCTGCCGCTGTCCGCCTGCCAGGCCGACACCCCGCCGCAAACCCTGGCCGCCATCCGCAGCGGCGCGCACCTGCTGATCGACGTGCGCACGCCGAGCGAGTTCGCCGAAGGCCACCTGCCGGGCGCACGGCAGATCGCCTACGACCGGATCGGCGAGCTGATCGGCAACGTCGCCGCCGACAAGGAAACCCCCATCGTCCTCTACTGCCGCAGCGGCCGCCGCTCGGAGATCGCCCGGCAGACCCTGGTCGAGATGGGCTACACGCAGGTCATCGATGCCGGCGGCTACGAGCAGCTGCAGAGCGACCTGGCCGCCGCGCCCGCTTCAGGCTGCGACAAGGCCAGCTGCTGACGCCGGCCCGGTCGCCGCCGCTCAGCACCAGAAGATGTCGCGATAGGCGCAGTACAGCGACGCGGCCGACAACGGCATCAGCAGCAGACCGGCGGCCAGCAGGAGCAGCGGCCCCACGAAGGGCACGATGCTCAGCAGGCTCAGCAGACCGAAGCCCAGCAGCAGCGCCAGCCCCCACAGCAGGAACGGCAGCCAGTTGCGCACACAGGCGACGAAACTCAGGCGGATCGCCTCGATCGCCGGCAGGCGCTGCTGGTGGACCAGGATGGGGGCGAAAACGAACCCCATGGCCACCAGGGTCAGCAGGGCGGCGAGCAGCAGCCCGGCAAGCAGAAATGCCGGCATCATCGACATCATCGCATCCATGTGACTGGCGCTACCTTCGGCCATCGCCGCCAGCAGCCCCGCGGCCACCAGCGTGCCGAAGACGATGACGAGGGGCAGCAGCAAGGCCAGCAGGTAGCAGGCTCCCAGCGTTATCAGTCCTGCGAGGTTCGCGAAGGGCTCGAACAGATCGGCGAAGGTCACCGACCGGCCTTCGTCGGCATGGCGCAGGGCCAGGAACAGACCGGCGGCGAGCGCCGGCCAGAACAGCAGGCTGGCCAGGCTGCCCACGAGCGGAATCAGCGACACCAGCCCGTAGAGGATCAGCAGCAGCAGCGACATGCCCAGCAGCATGCCGGGAGCACGCAGGAACAGCCGCCAGCCGTCGACGAGCCAGTCGATGCCACGCCCGGCGTTGCAGCGCGCGGGCTCGCCCAGCCGGCGAGAGCCTTCGCCGGCAGCGGGTTGCAGCTCGGCGGCGGGTGGCTGATAGGGGTTGGACATGACAGCGCTTCCTTTCGCAGTGGGTCGGTACATCCCCACGGGCCACCGGCGTGACTCCGCAGGGCAGCTGGCGAGGCAGATCGGCGGCGCAACCTGCCCGATGCCGCGGGCAATCCGTCAGCGCCCGGCGCGCGACTCGCGGATATAGAAACGCGCCCGCTCGGCCTTGCTGACGCAGCCATCGTAGGCCTCGAACTGCTGCTGGGTCTTGGCCGCGGTGAGCAGCGACAGGGCCTTGGAATAGCTGACCGTACCGGCGAAACCTTCGGCCTTGGCGATATCCAGCTCCTTCCAGGCGGCATCCAGCGAATAGGCACAGCCATCGCGGTTCTGCGTCTTGCCGGCACAACCGGCGAGCACCACGCCCAGGGCGAGCACCGGCAACACCATCCAGCTCTTCATCATCGAAGTCTCCTTGCAGGGAATTTCCACAATTCTAGTGACCGACGCGAAAAGTGGTTAGTTCGAACGCAGCTGCCGTCAGCTTTCGCCCAGCAGCGCCACCGCCTTGATCTGCGCCCACACCGCCAGCCCCGGAGCCAGCTGCAGATGATCGCTGGAGCGGCGGGTGATGCGCGCGAGCAAGGGCGTGCCTGCCGCATCCAGGCGTACCAACACGTGGGCCGGCGTGTCGGCCTCGACCAGCGCCCATACCGTGGCGGCGATCACGTTGGTGATGCTGCTGTCCTCGCTGCGCGACAGCGCCAGGCTGACATCGCGGGCATGCACGCGAAAGCGCAGGCGCTGGCCGATCGCCGCGGCACGACGCGCCACCAGCACCTCGCCGCCGGCAAAGTCCAGGCGGCTCAGGTGGTAGGCATCGTCGTGCGCGGCCACCCGCGCCTCGATCACCACTCCGGCGTCCTCGCTGAAGGCGGTGGGCAGGTCGAGACGCGCCAGGGTTTCCTGCAGTGCCCCCTGGGCGACCACCCGGCCCTGGTCGAGCAGCACCACGTGATCGGCCAGGCGCGCCACCTCGTCCGGCGAGTGGCTGACATAGAGCACCGGGATGTCCAGTTCATCGTGCAGGCGCTCCAGATAGGGCAGGATCTCGTTCTTGCGCTTGAGGTCGAGCGCCGCCAGCGGCTCGTCCATCAGCAGCAGGCGCGGACTGGTGAGCAGTGCCCGGGCGATGCCCACGCGCTGGCGCTCGCCGCCGGACAGCCGCGCGGGCATGCGCTCGAGCAGGTGGCCGATGCCGAGCAGCTCCATGACGTTCGCCCAGGACACCCGCCGGCTGGCCGCATCGACCCGGCGCAGGCCGAACTCGAGGTTGCGCCGCACGCTCAGATGGGGGAACAGGCTGGCCTCCTGGAACACGTAGCCCAGCGCGCGCCGGTGCGGCGGCACGAACACCCCGGCGGCGCTGTCCTGCCAGAGCTCGCCGTTGACCTCCAGACGCGCCTCGGCCGCGCGTTCCAGGCCGGCGACGCAGCGCAGGCAGGTGGTCTTGCCCGAGCCGGAGTGACCGAACAGTGCGGTGACGCCGCGGCCAGGCAGATCGAGATCGACATCCAGGTCGAAGCCCGCCCAGGCCAGGCGAAAGCGCGCCCGGATGCGGTCAGCCAGATCAGGTTCAACAGCGGCATTCATGCGCGGGACTCCCCGTCCGTTCAGCCCAGGGCCGGCCTGGCGCGCCGGCTGGTGTAGAGCGCCAGCAGCACCAGGAAGGAAAACACCACCATACCACCGGCCAGCCAGTGCGCCGCGGCGTACTCCATGGCCTCGACATGGTCGAAGATCTGCACCGACACCGTGCGGGTGCGCTCGGGAATGTTGCCGCCGATCATCAGCACCACGCCGAACTCACCGACGGTATGGGCGAAACCGAGGATGGCGGCGGTGACGAAACCGGGCCGCGCCAGCGGCAGCACCACGCTGAAGAAGGTGTCCCAGGGACCGGCGCGCAGGGTCGCGGCGACCTCCAGCGGGCGCTCGCCGATCGCCTCGAAGGCGTTCTGCAGCGGCTGGACGACGAAGGGCAGCGAGTAGAACACCGAGCCGACCACCAGACCGGCGAAGGTGAACGGCAGGGTACCGAGACCGAGTGCTTGGGTGAGCTGGCCGACCGGGCCGTGCGGCCCCATGAGCACCAGCAGGTAGAAGCCCAGCACGGTCGGCGGCAGCACCAGCGGCAGCGCCACCACGGCGCCCACCGGCCCCTTCAGGCGCGAGCGGGTCCGCGCCAGCCACCAGGCGATCGGCGTGCCGATCAGCAGCAGCAGCACGGTGGTCAGCGAAGCCAGCTCCAGCGTCAGGCGCAGGGCGGCGAAATCCTGTTCGGTCAGCGGCATCGGCCGGGGTCCTCCTCACAATCTGTCTGGTACCACGGCGCCCGAGTGCGCCGAGGGCTGCACCCGTGCAACCACTCGGCCAGCGACGAATCGCAGCCCGCGCGGAATAGTGTGACCCGCGCCGATCGCCGCTGCCAACGCCAAACCCCGCCTGGCGGCGGACGTGACGTTGCGGATCGCCCATGGCGCCGACCTCAGTCGTAGACGGCGAGGATGACGCTGGACGACCTGCAGAAGGCGCAGGCCTGCACGCCCAGGGCGATGCCGATGGCCGCGCTCGGTATCCAGCGGCATGCGTGCGAGAAAACGGGTGGCGGTCATCAGCCCAGTCCCTGCCTGATTCATCTGTAGCGATGGCTTCACCTGAAGCAAGCCTCATACCAGCGACGACTGCCGCTGGTTGCGACACGCCCGGGCCGCATGCCGGAGCCGCGCGCCACTGCGCCATCACGCGATCCACGACGCTCCGGCCTGAGCGAGCAGCAAAAAGGGGACGTGCCCGGCCGGGCACGCCCCCTTGTCGTTGCGCTGCGAAAGCCTCAGCGCCGGGCGCGCTGGCGCAGGTACTCGACCACCGCCTGCTGGTCGCCACTGAACTCGATGCGCGCCGCCTTGCTCTCGCGCTGATAGGCGTACATCGGGTCGTAGTACTCGCCGAGCAGGCCCTCGATCCAGCCACGGTGCAGGTCGACCTTGCCGCTGCGCAGCTGCTCTTCCAGCGCCTCGTCCATGATCGCCGCCAGGCGCTGGTAGCGCTCGCCGCCTAGGCGCTTGACGATGTTCCTGAGGCTCTGCCGCAGGCGCTCGGCGAAGGCCGGCAGGCCCTGCTCCGCGCCGTGCAGGGCGACGAACTCGGCGGACAGGTCGATCACGTAGTCGCCGAGGATGCGCTCGACGCGCCCTGCCAGGCTGTCCTCCAGCCACACCAGCGGGTATTCCTGCATGCCGTGGTGCAGCGGCAGCGGCAGCGAGCAGCTGCCGATCAGCCGGCTCTCGTCCTCGACCACGAACGCGTTGATGCCCTGCGCGCGCTTCTTCAGCAGGTCGATGGCCAGCAGGTTCTCGAAGTCGATCTGCCCGGGCTGCGGCGTGGCGTGCTTGCCGAAGCTGGAGCCGCGGTGGTTGGCGTGTCGTTCCAGATCGATGGCGTTGTCGAGCTGGGCCAGCACCTCGGTCTTGCCGGTGCCGGTCATGCCGCCGACGATGACGAAGTCGCACTCGGCCACCGCCGCCTCGGTGGTATCGATGAGGAAGTTGCGCAGCGCCTTGTAGCCGCCGATCACCCGCGGATACTCGATGCCAGCCTCCTCCTTGAGCCACTGCTGGGTGATCTGCGAGCGCAGGCCGCCGCGGAAGCAGTACAGGTAGCCCTCGGGGTTGGCACGCGCGAAGGCGGCCCAGGCCTCGATGCGCTCGGCCTTGAGCTGGCCGCGAACCAGCTGGTGGCCCAGCTCGATGGCGGCGTCCTGGCCGTGCTGCTTGTAGCAGGTGCCGACCTTCTGCCGCTCGACGTCGTTCATCAGCGGCAGGTTGAGCGTGTTGGGGAAGGCGCCCTTGATGTATTCCACCGGGGCGCGCACGTCCATCAGCGGCACGTCGTTGAGAAAGATGTCGCGGTAATGGGCACTGTTGGGACGCATCAGAGCACCTCTACCGCGTGGCTCTGTCGGGCCACCAGCGCGCCGATCGGCGCCAGCTCCAGGCCCAGCTCGGCAGCCACGGCGAGGAACTCGGCCTCGCCTTGCGGCTCCACGGCGAGCAGCAGGCCACCGCTGGTCTGCGGGTCGCAGAGCAGCAGCTTCTGCACTTCCGGCAGCGGCGCGATGCGCTCGCCGTAGCTGTCGAAGTTGCGCAGGGTGCCACCGGGCACGCAGCCCTGGTCCAGGTAGTAGTCGACGCTGGCGATGCGCGGCACTGCGGCATAGTCGATGCGCGCGGTCAGACCGCTGCCGTCGGCCATTTCCACCAGGTGGCCGAGCAGGCCGAAGCCGGTGACGTCGGTCATCGCCTTGACTTGCGCCAGCTTGCCGAAGCGCGCGCCGGGCTTGTTCAGCGTGCACATCCAGTCGCGGGCGAGGCCCACGTCCTCGGCGCGCAGCTTGCCCTTCTTCTCGGCGGTGGTGAGGATGCCGATGCCCAGCGGCTTGGACAGGTACAGCTTGCAGCCTTCGGTCGCGGTGTCGTTGCGCTTCATGAAGCGCTTCTCGACGATGCCGGTCACCGCCAGGCCGAAGATCGGTTCGGGGGCGTCGATGGAGTGGCCACCGGCCAGCGGGATGCCGGCAGCGTCGCACACCGCGCGGCCACCGCGCACCACCTCGCGCGCCACTTCCGGCGCCAGCAGGTTGACCGGCCAGCCGAGGATGGCGATGGCCATCAGCGGGTCGCCGCCCATCGCGTAGATGTCGCTGATCGCATTGGTGGCGGCGATGCGGCCAAAGTCGAAGGGATCGTCGACGATGGGCATGAAAAAGTCGGTGGTGGAGACCACCCCGCGCTCCTCGTCGATGGCGTACACCGCCGCGTCGTCACGCGAGGCGTTGCCGACCCACAGTTTCGGGTCGAGGTTCTGCGCGCCACTGCCGGCGAGGATCACTTCCAGCACCTTGGGGGAAATCTTGCAGCCACAGCCGGCGCCGTGGCTGTACTGGGTGAGGCGGATCGGTTCGCTCATGGAGGCACTCCGGGGTCATTCTCGAGGCCGGGGATTCTAGCAAAGGGCGCGGGGCAACACCCACAGCCCGGCCGGCGAGGTCCATACTGAAACCATGGGCGTGGAGGATACGCAGATACGCGGCCGATACACCCGGCCGGCAGGCATGTAGCGCCAGGGCCGGCCAACTTTGCAGGGGGAAACATCATGGGCAAAAGTGTCGCGCTGGTGCTGGGCTCGGGCGGCGCCCGGGGCTATGCGCATATCGGCGTGATCGAGGAGCTGGAGGCGCGGGGCTACCGGATCGCCTGCATCGCCGGCAGCTCGATGGGCGCGGTGATCGGCGGCATCTACGCCGCCGGCAAGCTGCCGGTGTACCGCGACTGGGTGGAAACCCTCGACTATCTGGATCTGCTGCGCCTGCTCGACGTCAGCTTCTCGCTGGGGGCGATTCGCGGCGAGCGGGTGTTCGGGCGGATTCGCAAGTTCCTCGGCGACATCAACATCGAGGACCTGCCGATCCCCTACACCGCAGTGGCCACCGACCTGACCAACCAGCAGGAGGTGTGGTTCCAGGAAGGCTGCCTGCACCAGGCGATGCGCGCCTCGGCGGCGATCCCCAGCCTGTTCACCCCGGTGGTGCAAGGCTCGCGGGTGCTGGTGGACGGCGGCCTGCTCAACCCGATCCCGATCGTCCCGGTGGTGTCCAGTCGCTGCGATCTGATCGTCGCGGTCAACGTCAACGCCAGCAACCAGCTGCAGTACGAGCTGCCGGTGCTCGAGCGGCCGCAGGCGATGAAGGGCCGCCTCGACCAGCTGATCGGCGCACTGGGCTCACATCTGCCGTTCCGCCGCCGTGACGACGGCGAACTACCCGCCCTGCTCGGCGGTTCGGTGGAGCTGGAACCGACCCACTCGACCCACGGCGTCGCCGCGGCCAAGGCCAGCCATCTGCACGTAGTGGAGAACGAAGCCCCGGACAGCCTGCTGGAAATGATCAACCAGAGCATCGAGGTGATGCAGAACTCGCTGGCCCAGTACAAGATCGCCGGCTACCCGCCGGACATCCTGGTCAACGTGCCCAAGCGGGTGTGCCGCTTCTTCGAGTTCTACAAGGCGCCGGAGCTGATCGCCCTGGGCCGGCAGATCGCCAGCGACTCGCTGGACAAGTACGAACTGCATCACCGCTGAAACGACAGCGGCGGGAGGCTTGCGCCTTCCCGCCGCGTGCCGGCCGGCGGAGCCAACCGGTCATTCGCTCGCGCTGGCGTCCATCCCCTGCTCCGCCTCCAGAACCGCATCCGCCTCCGGCTCGAGCAGCCCGCGCATCTCGACCGGCTCTTCGCCGAGGCCGCCCATGCCGCCCGCCTCCGCCGCGCCCGACATCAGGCCCATGGCCTGCGGCGGCGCCATGGCCATCAGCAGGCCGGCGAACTCCTCGACCGGCATGACCTGGCCATTGAAATCGACCTGGCCGTCGGCGTAGCTCAGGCTGGTGACGATGTTGTCGCCCTCCACCCGGCCCACCTGCATCGAGGTAGCCATCATCCCGGCCATTTCCGCCGCCTCGGCGGCCTGACGGGCCACGGCGACGGGGTCGGCCTGCGGCTCGAGGGACGCCTGGTAGGTGATCAGGTCGCGGATCATCGGCTTGGCCAGCACCAGACGTGCATCCAGCCGGCTGACGAACTGGCGGGCCAGCTCCGGCGGCGGCAGCTCGAAGGACTGCGGCCTGGCCAGGTCGAAACGCAGGTTGAAGCTGCTCTCGCCGTTGGCGGTCTTCAGCGACAGGCGATCCAGCGACAGGCTCGGCTTGCCGGCGAGCAGCGCCTCGAGGCTCTGGCGCAGACGGGCCTCGTCGGTGTCCGCCAGCGCCGCGCTCGCCTCCGCCGTCTCGAGGCGGGCGAGGAACTCCTTGTACCAGCCCTCCAGCTGCTGCAAAGCCGCCACGTCGAGGTTGGCCACGCTCATCCCCAGCCGCACCGAACCCAGCGGCTTGCCGGCGTAGCTGAGCGCGCCGACCGTGTAGTCGACGCTGCCGCCCAGGCTCTGCCCGCGCTCCTCGATCCGGTCGGTCTGCACGAAATCCTGCATCAGCAGCGCCGGCTGATCCTCGGCGAGCACCTCGGCCCTGGCCAACGCCAGGCGACTGCCGCCCACGTAGAAGCCCGAGGCGCCCAAGCGGTGATCGGTGCTCAGGGTCAGACCGGACAGGCGGATCTGCACCGCGCCCTCGGGACGGGCCAACTCGAAGCTCAGGTTGTCCATGCCGCCGTTCAGGCGCACGCTGGCGGCTTGCGCGCCCAGCGCCACGTCCAGGTCGAGGCCGGAAAAGCGCATGTTGCCCTCGGCGGAGGCGACCTCCAGCGGCTGCAGCCTGATCCGGCCGGTGACGCTCTCGTCGTAGCCCAGAGCCAGCGTGCCGGTCAGCGGTGCCGCGCCGCCGCTGCTGGTGAACCACGGCAGCACGGCGTCGGTCAGTTCCAGATTGAAGCGGCTGGCGGCCATCACCGGCTGGAACTGCATGGCCTGCAGGCGCGACAGCGGCAGCGGACCGTGTTCGATGCGGTCGCTGAACAGCAGCTCGACCGGTGTACCGTCGTCGGACAGTGCATCCCCCAGATTGATCCGGTAGCGGGCCGTGCTGGAGAAGATGCCGCGCTCGAGCGACAGCAGCTCCATGCTGGCTCCCGCGCCGGGCAGCGCCTCGCGCAACTGTGCGTTGCTCTGGCTGATCGAGGCCTGCAAGGTGCCTTCCAGCTGGGTGCCGGTGTACCAGGGGGCGATCACGCCCAGCGCGCCCGCCGCGATCAGCAGGCCAAGGGCAATTCCTGTCTTGTGCATTTCGACTCTTCCGTTGAGTGAGGTAGAAAGGGCGCCGCGGGGCCTCAGCCGGCATCTCTGGAATGCGGCGAATGTCGCTGGGGCGGCTGGTTGGCGAGCCAGTCGCCGATCAGGCTGTAGGCCACCGCCAACAGGGTCGGGCCGAGGAACAGGCCCATGAAGCCGAAGGCGAGAATGCCGCCGAACACGCCGAGCAGCACCACCACCAGCGGCAGGTTGCCTCCTCGACTGATCAGGTAAGGCTTGAGCACGTTGTCCACGCCACTGATCACCAGCAGCCCCCAGACCGCGAGGAACAGCCCCATGCCGTACTGGCCCTGCCAGAACAGCCAGGCGCTGGCCGGCATCCACACCAGCGGCGGCCCCATGGGAATCAGGCTGAGGACGAAGGTCAGGATGCCCAGCACCAGCGCACCGGGCACCCCGGCGATGAGCAGGCCGATGAAGGCCAGCAGTGCCTGGGCCGCCGCCGTGCCGATCACCCCGTTGACCACCCGCTGCACGGTGCCGGCGACCAGCTCGAGGTAGTGATCGGCCCGCCCGTGCATCAGCCGCTCCAGCAGCTGCCGGGCGTAGTCGGCCAGCCGCGGGCCATCGCGATAGAAGAAGAACACCAGCACCAGACTCAGGGCCAGTTCGAGCACGCCACCACCGATCTGCGCGCTGCGCGCCAGCAGCCAGTTGCCGACCTCGCCCATGTACGGCTTGAGAGTGGCGAACAGGGCCGCGCCCTGCACGTCCACGGTATTCCACAGCTCCAGCAGTTGCTCGCCGAACAGCGGCAGTTCGCCCAGCCAGGTCGGTGGATCGGGCAGACCGTCGACCTGCAGGTCACGCAGCAGGTCGAGGGTGTTGCGCACGCGGTCGGCCAGGTTGAAACCGAGCCAGGTCAGCGGCACCGCCACCAGCAACATCCAGCCGAGGGTCAGGATACCGGCCGCCGCCGACACCCGGCCACGCAGCAGGTAGGTGAGGCCACGCATCAGCGGCCAGCTGGCGAAGGCCAGTACCGCAGCCCAGAACAACGCCGACCAGAACGGCGCCAGCACCCACAGGCAGGCACCGAGCAGGCCCAGCATGAGGATCTGTACCAGCAAACGGTCGTGCTCGATCATCGGGCCATCCCTAGCGAACTGGCGACAGTGCAAAGCGGAAGAACGGTCGTCGGCATCAACGCAGCCGCTCCAGGCGCAGAGCTGGCGCCTCGGCCGCCGCACTTTCCAGGCGGGCCGCGCGGGTACCGCGCTCGATCAGCGCCTCGCGCCAGGCCGGCGCATCCTGGCCGCTCAGCTGCACACGCAGACCGGTATCCAGACGCAGGACCTTGGCCAGCAAGGCCAGCCAGGGATCGTCCGGCTCGCTGGGCAACCCGCTCAGGGTGAGCTCGCCGACATCCTTGAGCTGGCGCAGCAGGGTTTCCGCGTTGGGCAGGTGCTCGCCCAGCGGCGCCGCCGACTCCAGCAGCTCGACATGCAGGTAGGCGCGACGGGTGCCGCGGGTAACCGCGTAGAGCGCCACCAGGCTGTCCTGGCGCGGGGCGGCAAGCTGCAGGAGCAGGTAGGCCTGCTGCTCGTCCGGTCCGTAGAGTCGGGCGTTGCCGAACACGTTGTTGGCCCACAGGCTGCTGGCACCGCACTCGCGGCCCTCGCACCAGTGCAGGGCCCGTGCGCCCTGTTCCAGCAGGGTGGCGCGCACCTGGGCGAAGGCCTCGCCGCTGCCGTGACCCGGGGAGAGCTCGTAGGTCAGTGCGGTGAGCCGGCCGACGGCGTCGATCTCGGCATCCACGCGCAGGCGGCCGCTGATGCGGCGCAAGGCGCTCTGCGGATAGAGGCGCTCGACACTGTCCTGTACCCGGTAGTCGACGATCTCCGCACGCGCCGGGCGCGGCAGGATGTCCAGATCCGCGCTACCCGGCACTTCGGCGTGGGCGGGCAGCATGGCCAGGGCCGCCAGGCCAAGGACGGCGGCCGCGCCTCGGCGCAGGATGTTCGGCGGGCGGGCGGGGGACCGTGGCGAGCGGAAGCGCGCGCGGTACAACTCGATCATGCGGATTCTCCGTGCAATGACGTCCAGCCTCGGCAGTTGCCGGGAGCAAGTCAAGGTGCCGCGAACAAGGCTTTGAAACAGTCTGCAACGGCGGCGGCGCCGTGCTCGTCGTCCAGGTGCAGATGGTGCCCGCCGGGCAGTCGATGCAGGGTGATCGGCAGGCTCTCCAGCACGGCCATCCAATGGGCATCGCGGATCGGCAGACCCTGCTCGGCCAGCACCAGGCTGGTCGGGCAGCGCAGCGCACGCGCGAAGGCCTCGGCCTGGGCCGGACTCAGGCGCAGCGGCGAAGGCAGGGTCAGCCGCGGGTCGGTACGCCAGGTGTATCCGCCGGCGTGTGGCACCAGGCCGCGACCGGCGAGCAGCTCGGCCGCCTCCAGGCTGAGCGGGTAGCCGCCGCGCAGACGGGCCTCCACGGCCCGTTCGGCACTGGCGTAGACCGGCTTGCGCTTGCGCCCCGCGGCCAGCTGGGCGGTCAGCGCCTCGCCGAGCTTGGCCGGCGCCAGTTCGGGCTCGTGGGTCAGCGGGAACAGGCCGTCGATCAGTGCCAGACGCGACACCCGTTCGGGCAGGGCGGCGGCCAGCAGCGTCGCGACTATGGCGCCCAGCGAGTGGCCAAGCAGGGCGAAGCGTTGCCAGCCCAGCTCCTCGGCCACCAGCAGGGCGTCCAGAGCGTAGTCCCACAGCTGGTAGCCGGCGCCCGCGGCGCGGTGGCCGGAATGACCATGCCCGGCCAGGTCGAGGGCGACGATGCGCAGGCCGGGCAGCCTGGGCGCCAGGCGGGCGAAGCTCATCGCGTTATCCAGCCAGCCATGCAGGGCCAGCACCGGCTGACCGTCCTCGGGACCATAGAGGTGGGCGGCCAGCTCGATGTGCGGCAGATTGAAACGGACTTCCTCGACCTGAACGCTCATCTGGGATCAGTGGCTCGGCGGATGATGCAGGGCGCGCAGGTCCATCAGCCCGGCGAGCGGCATCTCCCCCTCGAGCAGCGCCAGGGTCGCGGTGTTGAACACCACCGGCTGCTGCAGATGACCATGGACCAGCAAGCCGGCCAGCGCCCCCAGCAGCGGCTGGTGGCTGACCACCAGCAGATTGCGCTCGCGCCGCTCGGCCAGCACGCGCAGGGCCTCGCGCGGATCGTCGTCGGGGGTGATGCCGTCGAGGGTGATCAGTGCCGCCGCACGCCCCAGCGCCCCGTGCACCAGGTCGGCGGTCTGCTGCGCGCGCACGTAGGGGCTGACCAGGATGGCATCCAGCTCCTCGCCGAGCAGATGCCCGGCGGCATGCAGGGCCTCCTGGCGGCCGCGCTCGGTCAGCTCGCGCAGGTGATCCCCGGTGTGTACGTAGGGGCCGGCCTGACCATGGCGCAACAGCCACAACCTCACTTCTTGGGCTCCGCCGGGGTATCCGGACCGGCCTCGGGCTTGCTCGTGCCCTCGGGGGCCGGCGCGGCATCGGGCTGCGGCGCTGCGACCGGCGGCTCGGCAGCAGGAGCGCTGGCGGTGGCATCAGGCGTGCCGGACGGCGTGTCCTCGACCGCAGACTCGTCGCGCGGCGCGGCCGGCTCCGGCGGGCGCACGTCGGCGGCGCTCACGGCCGCAGCCCCCTCCCCCTGCGGCTCGCGCGGGGTCGGCCAGTCGGAGAACGGCCAGGGCTTCTCGTCGCTGTGGAAACTGCCGAAGCGGCCGATCTGCGCCAGGTACTGGCTCAGGCTGTCGCCGAAGTTCATCACGTCGACATGCGGCCGGCCCTTGAACAGGCGATAGACCAGCTGCACCAGCACCACGGCCAGCAACACCAGCTCGGCGACCCGCCAGACGAGTACGAATACCGCTGTCCACAGCACTCGCAAGGCGAGGTTCTCACAGCTCTGTTTGTTCTCGGTCATGCAACGCTCTCCCTAGAAATCGCCGGCGGCGATGAAGTCGACGTCGGTCTTCGGCTCACCCGACATCAAGAGGCCGATCACCTGCTCGAGGGTGCGGCCTTCGAAAAGTATGGCATGCAGGCCGGCGACCAGCGGCATGTACACGCCGAGCTGGTCGGCACGCGCCTTGAGCACGCGGATGGTGTTGACCCCTTCGGCCACTTCGCCGAGGCGCTCGACCGCCGCCTCCAGACTCATGCCCTGCCCCAGGGCGAAGCCGACCTGGTAGTTGCGGCTCTTCGGCGAGGAGCAGGTGACGATCAGGTCGCCGACCCCGGCCAGACCGAGGAAGGTCATCGGATTGGCGCCCATGCGCACGGCGAAACGGGTCATCTCGGCCAGCGCGCGGGTGATCAGCATGCTCTTGGTGTTCTCACCCATGCCCATGGCGACGGCCATGCCGGACATGATGGCGTAGACGTTCTTCAGCGCGCCGCCCAGTTCGACGCCGAAACGGTCGCGGCTGGCGTAGACGCGGAAGGTGCGCCCGTGCAGGGCCTGCTGCACGCGCCGGCAGAGTTCCTCATCCTCACTGGCGATCACCGTGGCGGTGAGCGCGTGTTCGGCGATCTCGCGCGCCAGGTTCGGCCCGGACAGCACGCCGATGCGCGCCTGCGGGGCGATTTCCTCGAGGATCTGGCTCATCAGCTTGAAAGTCTGCGCCTCGATGCCCTTGGTGGTGCTGACCAGCAGCTTGCCGGCGAGCAGGCCGGCCACCGGCTGCAGGGCCGCGCGCAGGGCCGAGGACGGCAGGACGACGAACACCAGATCGCAGGCCTGCACGGTGGCGGCCAGGTCGGTGACCGGCTCGACCGCCGGATGGACCTTGATGCCCTTCAGATAGCGCGGGTTCTCGCCGGTGGTGCGGATCGCCTCGGCCTGCGCCGCATCGCGCATCCACAGGTGCACGCGTCGGCCGTTCTCTGCCAGCAGGTTGGCCAGGGCGGTGCCGAAGCTGCCGCCGCCGAGCACGGCAATGGGTTGCTGCTCAGTCATGATGAGTCCATAGCGCGCCGCATCGCGCGGCAATCGTTGCATTATACGAGGCGACCGGCGGTCGACCAGTCCAGTGTGACCCGGTCGTACTGGCAGGTCGCCCCCTCTCGGGTAACATGCGCGCCAGCTAGAGCCGGTTTGGAGAAATACCCGTGTCGCCCCCTTTGCGCAATTCACTGGCGCTCTGCATTGGTCTGCTGGCCGGCGCGGAGGCGTCGGCAGATGACCTGTTCGTGGGCTCGACCGACCTCCCCCCGGTACTCACCGCCACGCGTCTCAAGCAGTCGCCGGCCGAGGTCCCCGGCAGTGTCAGCGTGCTCGACCGCGAGCTGATCCGGGCCAGCGGCGCCCGCGAACTCTCGGAACTGCTGCGCCTGGTGCCGGGCATGCTGGTGGTGTCCGACGGCAACCTGACCACGGTCAACTACCACGGCAGCAACGCCGCCCAGGCCCGCCGCCTGCAGGTGCTGGTCGATGGCCGCTCGGTCTATCACCCGGGTTTCGCCCGGGTCGACTGGAGCGACATCCCGGTCGCCATCGAGGACATCGAGCGCATCGAGGTATTCCGTGGCCCGAACACGGTCAGCTACGGCGCCAACGCCCTGATGGCGGTGATCAACATCATCACCCGCGCGCCGCGCGATGCCCACGGCACTCGCCTGAAGATCACTCGCGGCCAGCGGGGCATCGCCGACTGGTACGCCAGCCAGGGCGAAGGCTGGCAGACGGGCGACCTGCGCCTGTCCCTGTCGGGCTGGCAAGATGACGGCTTCGACCGTGACCGGGACGGCGAGGAGGTCCGCGACGACCGTCGCCTCAACCGCCTCAACCTGCGCGTGCAGCAGGAACTCGGCCACAGCCAGTCGCTGGACTGGCAGCTGGCCCTCAAGGAGGGCACCAGCCAGGCGCCCAACAGCTACGAGAAGTCGGTGTTTCCGATCGCCGCCCAACCCGCGGAACAGGATGACGCGGCGGACGTCAGGGCCCGCGACTACGCCACCAGCCTGCGCTGGAACCTCGACCTCGCCCCCGACCATCGCCTGTACGTGCAGAGCTCGCTGCAGCACTGGGAGCGCCTGCGCGAATGGCGGGCCTGCGAGGCGCAGATCGCCTTCAGTCCGCAGCTGCACCAGCTCTGGTCGCTGTCGCCGGACTACGTCCGACGCCTGGGACGCAACCTGCGCCGCGGGATCATGACGCCCCCGGACGGCAGCGCCGAACAGGAAGCGCTGGCCGGCCAGGTCATCGACCAGGCCCTGGCCACCGTCGACCCGCGCACCGGCACGCTCGCGCACTCCTGCGGCCTGATCAACGAGGATACCCGCGAGGACCGCTTCGACCTCGAGCTGCAGGACACCCTCAGTCTGTCCGACGACCTGCGCCTGGTCAGCGGCCTCAGCTACCGCCACGACCGGGCCGACAGCGAAACCTATCTGGGCGGCAACCTGAGCAAGGACATCGGCCGGGCCTTCGGCCAGTTCGAGTGGCATCCGGACCGCCACTGGCTGCTGCAGGGCGGCGCCATGCTGGAGCACGACAGCAGCGCCGGCGAGTCGCTGTCACCGCGCCTGGCCCTCAACTACCTGCTCACGCCGGCACACAGCCTGCGCGCGGTGTATTCCGAGGCGGTTCGCTCGCCGGACATGTTCGAGAACGACGCCGACTGGGGCTACCGGGTGCGCGACCTGCGGCCGGCCGCGCTGGGCCAGGGCGAGGCCTGGTACTTCGCCCATGCCCGCGGCCGCGGCGACCTCGAGCAGGAGCACATGCGCTCCCGCGAGTTGGGCTACAACGGCCACTTTGCCGACATCGGCCTGCGGGTCGATGTCAAACTGTTCCACGACGAGATCACCAATCTGATCAGCGAGACCCTCACCCTCGAGGAATTCATGCCCAGCAACGCCAACACCTTGCGCCTGCGCGGTGCGGAAACCGAGGTGGACTGGCGACTGACCGCACGGGACCGCCTGCGCCTGGGCCATGCCCGCCTCGAGCTGGATGCCTCGTACCCCAAAGATCAGGACGTCAGCCCGCGCCACAGCGGCTCCGCCGGCTGGCTGCGCGACTGGGGCCGCGGCTGGTCGAGCACGCTGTTCTACTACGGCGCCGATGCGCTCAACGAGTACCGTTTCGAGCGACTCGACCTGCGCCTGGCCAAACGCCTGCCCCTCGCCAGCAGCCAGCTGGAGCTCGCCGGGGTTCTGCAGCAGCGTCTGGATGACGAGCCACTCGGCTGGTCAGACAACAATTACGACGCGCGTCAGGTATTCTGGCTGACCGCCGAGCTTGAATTCTGACCATGCCGACTCTCTCAAGGATGAGATACCTGGCCGCGTGCCTGCTGCTCTGCCTGATGGCAGCGGGCAGTCGCATCGATGCGGCGGAGATCATGGTCGCCGCCCACCAGGACAGCCCGCCCCTTCGCCAGTTCGTGGCCGACCTGGCGGCGCGCCGCCCCCACGACCGGGTGCAGTTCATGCTGGCCGCCCAACTGCCATCACCGGCCGCACTGCCCGCCGACAGCCGCCTGATCCTGCTGGGCGCCGACACCCTGGACTGGCGCCTGCAGGACAGCAACGGTCCGCCGACCCTGATCCTGCAGGTCAGCCGGGTACAGGCCTCTCGCCGTCTGGGCGAAGGCCGTCCGCCACACCTGACCCTGCTGTGGAGCGACCCACCGCCGCTTCGCCAGCTTCGCCTGATCCGCCAGCTGCTGCCGCGCGCCCAGCGGGTCGGTCTGGTCTACAGCAACGACAGCCGCTTCCTGATCCGGGAGATCCGTCGGGAGGCGGCTGGCATGGGCCTGGCCGTGAGCGCCTGGTACTGGCCCGATCCCCGCGACAGCCGCCCGCTCAACCGCATGCTCGAGGAAAGCGACGTGGTGCTCGGCCTCGACGATGCCGCCCTGTACAACCCGGCCAGCATCAAGGGCGTGCTGCTGGCCAGCTACAGCCGCCGCCTGGCCCTGATCGGCCCGACCGCCGCGTTCATCCGCGCCGGCAGCCTGGCCAGCAGCTACAGCGATCAGGCGAACTGGCTCGACGAACTCGACCGACTGCTCTCGCAGCCGCCACAGGACTGGCCGCGCGAGGCCTACCCGGCCGCCTTCAAGGTGCTCAGCAACCCGCAGGTGGCCCGCTCGCTGGGCATCGACACTGGTGACGACCAGGAGCAGGCCCGCCGTCTTATCGATTGGGAGCAACGTCCATGATGCTGCGCTGGTGCAATAGCGACATTCGCTCCCGGACGCTGGCCATCAGTCTGGGACCGGCGCTGCTGCTGACCCTGTTGCTGACCGTCTATCTGACCTATACCCGCCTGCAGGACCTGGGCAAGGAGCTGACCCAAACCGGCCAGTTGATCGCCAACCAATTGGCGCCGGCCGCCGAATACGGGGTGATTTCCGGCAACGGCGCGATCCTCGACGGCCTGCTGCGCGCCAGCCTGAACACCCCGAACGTGCGCTTCATCGAGGTGCGCGATCCCGAGCAACGCACCCTGGCCTACGTCGAGCGCCCGCACAGCGTCAGCGATACCCGGGTCGAGGTGTTCCGCGCGCCCATCCTGCGCCAGCAGATCAAGCTCGACACCAGCTTCCTGCTCAGTCCGCCGCAGGTGCAGGCGGGTGACATCGAGGAAGAGATCGGCCAGGTGGTGGTCGGCATGAGCGACGAAGCCTTCCGCGCGCGCCAGAAGCAGATCCTGCTGCGCGCCGCCGGCCTGATCGTGGCGGCCCTGATCCTGACCCTGCTGCTGGCCTATCGCCTGGCGCGCAGCCTGTCGCAGCCGATCCGCGAGATGGGCAAGGCAGTGGAAGCGATCCAGGCCGGCAATTACCACACCAAACTGCCGGTCAGCGACAGCAGCGAGATCGGCGACCTCGCCCGCCACATCAACCACCTCGCCACGGGCCTGGAGCAGGCCCAGGCCGAACAACAGCGCAGCATCGACCAACTGGTCGCCGCCCGCGAGGACGCCGAGAAGGCCAACCGCGCCAAGTCGGATTTCCTCGCCATGATGAGCCACGAGCTGCGCACGCCGATGAACGGTGTGCTGGGCATGCTGCAACTGCTGGAGACCACCGAGCAGAGCAGCGAGCAGACCGAATATACGGCGCTGGCCACCGAGTCCACCGAGCACCTGCTCAAGGTGATCAACGACATCCTCGACTTCTCGCGCATCGAACGCGGTTCGCTGGAGCTGGAGAACATTCCCTTCCGCGCCGACGAGCTGATCGCCAGCTCGGTGCAGGTGTTCCGCCCCAGCGCCCAGCAGCGCGGCCTGCAATTGCTCAACGACACCCAGCCCGGCCTGGAGAACCTCGAGGTGCGCGGCGACCCGACCCGCCTGCGGCAGATCCTGGTCAACCTGATCGGCAATGCCCTGAAATTCACCGAAGAGGGGCAGGTCAGCGTGACCACCCGCTGGCAGCTCCTCGACCAGCAACAGATGCTCTGGCTGACCATCGCCGTACAGGACACCGGCATAGGCATCGCCCCCGAACGCCTGCAGCACATGTTCGACGCCTTCGAGCAGGCCGACACCTCCACCTCGCGGCGCTACGGCGGCACCGGCCTCGGCCTGTCCATCGCGCGCACCCTGGCCGAACGCATGGGCGGCGGCCTGCATGCCGAGAGCAACGTGGGGCATGGCTCGACCTTCACCCTCGAACTGCCGTTGCCGTGGCGCTACCGCCAGGAAGGCGAGCAGGCCCTGCTGCCCGACGAGCTGGAGCCGGGCGGCGGACACACCGTCCTGCTGGTGGAGGACAATCCCGTCAACCAGACGGTGATCGAGGCGATCCTGCGCAGCCTGGGCTTCAACGTCCTGCTGGCCGGCAACGCCCGGCAGGCTCTGCAGGCACTGGCCGAGCAGCACTTCTCGGCGATCCTGATGGACTGTCAGCTGCCGGATCTCGACGGACTCAGCGCCACCCGGCAGATCCGCCGCAGCGATGGGCCCAACCGCTATGCGCCGATCATCGCCCTGACCGCCAACGCCCTGCAGGGTGATCGCGAGGCCTGTCTCGCCGCCGGCATGAACGACTATCTCGCCAAGCCGTTCAAGCGCTCCGACCTGCGCGCCATCCTGCAGCGCTGGGTGCAGAACAGACCATAGACGGGTAGCGTTCCGGCAAGAAATACGGCACCCTTGCACCCGCACAGTCATGGCCGGGGGGCCGCGCTGCGGGACACCCCCTGTCGGGCTGTGACTTTCACCAACTGGCCATAGTCTATAACCAAACCATTGCCATGCTCCCGCCGGGAGGGGCACGGCCAGAAAGATCTGCCCCTGCGCTCAGGGACCGTCGAGGAGCTCGCATGACCAAACAAAACGCCTTCACTCGGGAAGAACTGCTCAGCTGCAGCCGCGGTGAACTGTTCGGCCCGGGTAACGCGCAACTGCCCGCCCCCAACATGCTGATGATCGACCGCATCGTTCACATCAGCGAAACCGGCGGCAAGTACGGCAAAGGCGAAATCGTTGCCGAGCTCGACATCAACCCGGACCTGTGGTTCTTCGCCTGCCACTTCGAGGGCGACCCGGTGATGCCGGGCTGCCTGGGCCTGGACGCCATGTGGCAGCTGGTCGGCTTCTACCTCGGCTGGCAGGGCAATCCCGGCCGCGGCCGCGCCCTGGGTTCGGGCGAAGTGAAGTTCTTCGGTCAGGTATTGCCGACCGCCAAGAAGATCACCTACAACATCCATATCAAGCGCACCATCACCCGCTCGCTGATCCTCGGCATCGCCGACGGCACCGTTAGCGTCGATGGCCGCGAGATCTACAGTGCCGAAGGCCTGCGCGTCGGCCTGTTCACTTCCACTGACAGCTTCTAAGGGTTACCCGCATGCGTCGCGTCGTAATCACCGGGATGGGCATCGTGTCCTGCCTCGGCACTGACAAAGAGACCGTTTCCGCCAACCTGCGTGCCGGCAAGTCCGGTATCCGCTTCAACCAGTCGTACGCCGACATGGGGCTGCGCAGCCAGGTTTCCGGCTCGGTCAACCTCGACCTCGAAGCCCTGATCGACCGCAAGGTCTACCGCTTCATGGGTGACGCCGCCGCCTTCGCCTACCTGTCCATGGAGCAGGCGATCAAGGATGCCGGCCTGTCCGAGGAACAGATCTCCAACCCGCGCGTCGGCCTGATCGCCGGCTCCGGTGGCGCCTCCACCTTCAACCAGATGGAAGCCCTGGACACCCTGCGCGAGAAGGGCGTCAAGCGCGTCGGCCCGTACCGCGTGCCGCGCACCATGGGCAGCACCGTGTCGGCCTGCCTGGCGACCCCGTTCAAGATCAAGGGCGTCAACTACTCGATCTCCTCCGCCTGCGCCACCAGCGCCCATTGCATCGGCAATGCCATGGAGCAGATCCAGATGGGCAAGCAGGACATCGTGTTCGCCGGCGGCGGTGAAGAAGAACACTGGAGCCAGAGCTTCCTGTTCGACGCCATGGGCGCGCTGTCCACCCAGTACAACGCCACTCCGGAACAGGCCTCCCGCGCCTACGACGCCAAGCGTGACGGCTTCGTCATCGCCGGCGGCGGCGGCATGGTGGTGGTCGAGGCTCTGGATCACGCCCTGGCCCGCGGCGCCAAGATCTATGCCGAGATCGTCGGCTACGGCGCCACCTCGGACGGCTACGACATGGTCGCGCCGAGCGGCGAAGGCGCGGTGCGCTGCATGCAGCAGGCGCTGGCCACCGTCGACACCCCGATCGACTACCTGAACACCCACGGCACCTCGACTCCGGTCGGCGATGTGGCGGAAGCCAAGGCCGTGCGCACCGTGTTCGGCGACAAGGCCCCGCTGATCAGCTCGACCAAGAGCCTGTCCGGCCACTCGCTGGGCGCCGCCGGCGTGCAAGAGACCATCTACACCCTGCTGATGATGGAAGGCAACTTCGTCGCCGGCTCGGCCAACATCGAGGAGATCGACCCGGCAGTGGCCGATCTGCCGATCGTCACCCAGAGCCGCGACTTCACCATCAACACCGCGATGAGCAACAGCTTCGGCTTCGGCGGCACCAATGCCACCCTGATCCTGAAGCGCTGGACCGGCGCGTAAGCCGCTCCCGCTCCATCCACGACGGCACCTTCGGGTGCCGTCGTCGTTTCTGCCCTCCTCCGCCTGTTCGCCGCTGGCAGCACATACCCCGCCGGGTATAGAGTGACAGCTCACCTCCGACCGCAAGGACATCCCATGGCCCTGAAGACCATCCGCGCCAGTGGCAGCCTCGACCAGGCCTTCACCATCACCGTGGAGGCCGGCAACCACGTGATCCGCATGGACCAGCCGAAGAACGCCGCCGGCCAGGATCTGGGGCCGACGCCGCTGGAGATCATCCTCGCCGCGGTGGCCGGCTGCTTCGGCACCATCGGCCGCTTCATCGCCCACCAGCGCAAGTTCGAACTGCGCGGCATGCAGTTCGAGATCGAAGCGGACTACGATCCGGACGGCCTGCTGGGGCGACGCGAAGATGTGCGCCCGGGCTTCCAGGCACTGCGGGTGAAGGTGGCGATGGATTGCGACCTCGGTCGCGAGGAGCAGCAGGCAGTCCTCAAGGAGATCGAACGGCGCTGCCCGCTGGCCGACAATCTGGTGCATGGCACCAGCCTGCTGACCAGCCTGGCCTGATCCGTGGAGATGCAGCAGCCCGGCGCTTGCCGGGCTGCGTGCTGCCGCGCTCAGCGCACCTGGAAGCGCTGCTCGGCCAACTTGCGGTCGCCCTGGAACACCAGGAAATGCCACTCGCCCGGCACCACTTCGTGATGCTCGGTGAACTCGAAGGCCATCACGTCCTGCACCGCGCCAGGCGCCAGCTTCTGCACCACCTCGAAGCGGTCGTGGCGCTGGCCATCCGGCGTGACCACGCCTGGGGTGAGGTACAGCAGGGTCAGCGGCACGTCATCCACCTGCTTGCCGGCCAGGCTCAGGCGCAGGCCGAACTTGGTGCCCAGCCTGGCGGGAATCTCGGTGGTCGAGTGGATCCGCTGATTGCTGCGCAGCAGTACCCGCTCGCCCGGCTGGGCATCGCGCTGGGACGTCTCGAACACCCCGAACTCCACCGGCCCCTCGACCCGCACCTCGGCCATCGCCAGAGCCGGCATCAGCCACAGCGCCGCCAGCGCCCCCGTCTTGAACAGTCGCATATCGCTCTCCTTGTTGAGATGGCGCGAGCCTATGACCTTTTCATGACGAAGCGATGACGATCGCGAGCGAGCAACGCAATGAAAAATGCCGCCCACCCCGGAAGGCGAGCGGCATCTTCAGGACAGCCGCGGGAAAGCCTCAGCCGTTCAGGCCGACAGCTCCACCAGCAGCTTGTTGAGGCGCTGCACGTAGGCGGCCGGGTCCTTGAGGCTGTCGCCGGCGGCCAGTGCGGCCTGGTCGAAGAGGATGTGCGACAGATCGGCGAAACGGTCCTCGTCGGCCTCGGCATCCAGCTTCTCGATCAGCGGGTGCTGCGGGTTGATCTCGAAGATCGGCTTGGACTCCGGCACCTTCTGCCCGGTGGCCTCGAGGATCTGGCGCATCTGCAGGCCGAGATCCTGCTCGCCGATGGCGAGGATCGCCGGCGAGTCGGTCAGGCGATGGGAGACACGCACCTCGGCGACCTGCTCGCCAAGGGTGGCCTTGAGACGCTCGATCAGCCCTTCCTTGGTCTTGGCCACCTCCTCCTGGGCCTTCTTGTCCTCCTCCGAGTCCAGCTTGCCGAGGTCGAGGTCGCCTCGAGCGACATCGACGAACTGCTTGCCGTCGAACTCCGGCAGGTAGCTCATCAGCCACTCGTCGATGCGGTCGGTGAGCAACAGCACCTCGATGCCCTTTTTGCGGAACACTTCGAGGTGCGGGCTGTTCTTGACCTGAGCGTAGCTTTCGCCGGTCAGGTAGTAGATCTTGTCCTGACCTTCCTTCATGCGGCCGAGGTAGTCGGCCAGCGCCACGCTCTGCTCGCCGGAAACGTCGCTGGTGGAGGCGAAGCGCAGGAGCGCTGCGATCTTCTCCTTGTTGGCGAAGTCCTCGGCCGGACCTTCCTTGAGCACCTGGCCGAAGGTCTTCCAGAAGGTCTTGTAGTCTTCCGGCTTGTCCTTGGCCAGCTTCTCCAGCATGTCGAGCACGCGCTTGGTCAACGCCGACTTCATCGAGTCGATCACCGGACCCGATTGCAGGATCTCGCGGGAAACGTTCAGCGACAGGTCGTTGGAGTCGACCACGCCCTTGATGAAGCGCAGGTAAAGCGGCAGGAACTGGTCGGCCTGATCCATGATGAACACGCGCTGCACGTAGAGCTTGAGGCCCTTGGGTGCTTCGCGGTGGTAGAGATCGAACGGCGCGCGTGCCGGCACATAGAGCAGCGAGGTGTACTCCAGCTTGCCCTCGACCTTGTTGTGGCTCCAGGCCAACGGGTTCTCGAAGTCATGGGCAGTGTGCTTGTAGAACTCCTGGTACTCCTCGTCCTTCACCTCGCTGCGCGGGCGGGTCCACAGCGCGCTGGCGCGGTTGACGGTCTCCCACTCGATCTCAGCCGACTTGTCCTGCTCCTCACCACTCTCCAGAGAGGACAGGGACTCCTTGGGCAGTTCGATGGGCAGGCCGATATGGTCGGAGTACTTCTTGACGATGTTGCGCAGGCGCCAGCCGTCGGCGAACTCCGCCTCGTCGGCCTTCAGGTGCAGGACGATGCGGGTGCCGCGCTCGGCCTTGTCGACGCTGGCGATGTCGAACTCGCCCTCGCCCCTGGAACTCCAGTGCACGCCCTCGCTGGCCGGGCTGCCGGCGCGGCGGGTGTAGACGTCGACCTGATCGGCGACGATGAACGCCGAGTAGAAGCCCACGCCGAACTGGCCGATCAGCTGGGAGTCCTTCTTCTGATCGCCGGAGAGATTCTTCAGGAAGTCGGCGGTGCCGGACTTGGCGATGGTACCGAGGTGGGCGATCACCTCGTCGCGGCTCATGCCGATGCCGTTGTCCTCGATGGTGACGGTGCGCGCCTCCTTGTCGAAGCCGACGCGGATCTTCAGCGCATCACCGCCCTCGAGCAGCTCGGGCTTGGCCAGCGCCTCGAAACGCAGCTTGTCGGCGGCGTCGGAGGCGTTGGAGATCAGCTCGCGAAGGAAGATCTCCTTGTTCGAATACAGGGAATGGATCATCAGGTGAAGCAACTGCTTCACTTCGGTCTGAAAACCCAGGGTCTCTTTGCGAGTCTCCACGCTCATGAATGCGAACTCCACGGATGACGACAGGGCCGCTAGGCGGCGAATGCCATGGATATGGAGACTTCGCTCGGGATTTCAAGGGCTTGTCTCAGGGCTCGAGGAGCTCAATCGCCACCACTTCGCTCGGACGCAGGATGAAGTTCGCCTCGCCCTGGCCACCGAGGGCGTGCTGGATGACCAGCCGGCCATCGGCGTTGAGACCGGCGAAACGCCCTTCGGCACTGCGCCCGCGCTCGGTGTGCACCCTGATCATCGCGCCGAGGAATCGGCTGGGCGAACTCAACAGACGCTCGAGGGTGAAACCGATGCGGCGGTCCACCGGGCGTTCCTCGCCGCGCACGATGGTGGTCGGCACTGGTGCCGTACGCTGCAGCTCTTCAGCACTGGGCGGCGGCAACTCCGGTGCGGCGTCGCCCTGGACGCGCCAGCCCTGGAGCTCGCTGCGGATCAGGCTGATCGATACCCGCTGGGTGGCGCCGGCGATGCGCGCACCGATCTCGAACGCCAGTTGCTGTGCATCCAGATCGAGCAGGGGCATGGGCTCCAGTTCGACCGCCCGGGTGCGAAACTTGCGCTGCAGGTAATCCCTGACCACCCAGGCCAGGGTCTCCTGGGAGTTGTAGCGGGTATCGACACGCTCGCCACGATAGCGCAGCCGGTTGGTGAACAGCTCCACCGTACCGCTCAGCGAAGTACGGTAGCCGGCCGGCAGGACCAGGTGAAAATCGCCGCGCAGCAGGTTGGGCGCTTCGGCGCGCAGCGCCAGATGCAGGGTGTAACCGCCATTGATCATCCGGCTCTCGGGGAAGTGCTGATCGGGCAACTGCCATTTGAGTTCGATCTGCGGCAGCTCGGCGAAGTCCTCCGGCAGCACGTCGACGTTGAGATCGCCACCGCGGTAACCGGGCAGACGGATGCTCAGCTCGCGATGGGTGAAGCTGTCACCCTCGCGCAGCACCAGGGTGCCATCGACCAGTTCGCCCAGCCTCGGCGCGAAGGGGTCGCCATTGAACTCACCGAGCAACCGGATCTCCAGGCCGCTGTCGTCCTTGGGCTCGGGCTCCAGCCAGCTGAGGCTGACGATGGCGGCGAGGCGCTCGGGGTTGTGGCTGGCCAGCATGGTCACCCCCACCACCAGCGGAATGAACCCCATGCCGGCCAGCAGCACAGGGCTGGCCGCCCGCCGCCAGTGGGCGACGATGAAGCCGAGGGTCAGCGGCGGCAGGAGGCTGCCACAGCCCCACAGCAGGCTGGTGGAGAAGGCACGGGCGACCAGCCAGACCAGGCCGGAAAGAATCAGCAGCAGGCCACCGACGATCAGCAGGGCATCCATTCGACAGGGTTCCGCAGGTTGGTGAAAAGGCCGGCCTCGGACGGCGGCCGGGAAAAGGCCAAGTCAGACGGACGCAGCGATCCGGCAACGGCAGACTCAGGCCCGTAATCCCGGTGGACAAGGATCGGCTCGAGGCGGGCAATCATACCCGCAGCCCCCGGCCGGCCAAAGTTGCAACCCGCACAAATCTCCGCAGCGTGGAACCTTTGCGCAGTGCAACACTCCAATTTGCAGACTGGATCATTCAGGGAGCGGGACAGGCAGCGTGCGAAGCATGGGCCGGCCAGCTCCCACAGGCACAATTCCGGCGACACGCGGCCAGGTGGCCCGGGCTGACCGGCATTGCCCCAACATCCGTGAATTGGACACTCCCAAGGAGCACCGAAATGCAAAAACCTCTGACCTATGCCCTTCTGCTGGCTGCCACTCTTGGCCTCGCCGCCTGTGGCGACAAGCCTGAAGAGAAGGCAGCTCCGGCGAGCGGCGCCGCGGCTCCCGCCACCCAGCCGATCACCGATGCGGCCAAGCAGGCCGGCCAGGCCGTCGAGCAGAAGGCTGCCGAAACCATGCAGCAGGCCGGCGAAGCCATGAAGGACGCCGGCACCGCCGTCGAGGAGAAGGCAGCCGAGATGCAGCAGTCTGGCGAGGAAGCCGGCAAGAGCAGCGAAGAACCGAAGCAGCAGTAAGCCTGCGCCAACGAGAGCCCGCCCCGCCCTGCCCGGAAGCTTCCGACAGATGCAGGGCGGGCTCTTGCGTTTCCGCCCCTTACTCCGCCTTGTCCCTGGCGGGCTCGGCCAGTGGTGTCGGGCTGTAGACCATCACCTTGAGCACGTCCGAGTGGAACTCGCGACGATACAGCACCAGCACCACGCCGGCGGTGGCCAGCATGTACAGCCAGGGGTTGATGAACCAGGCCAGGGTCGCAAGGCCGAAATAGTACGAGCGCAGACCGAGGTTGAACTGGTTAGCGGCCATCGAGATCACCCGCGCCGTGCGCTCGGCATAAGCGCGGCGCTCCTGCTCGGTGACGTGCCGCTCGGCAATCATCGGGGCAGCACCGACCAGCACCGCGGAAAAGTTGTACTGGCGCATGCACCAGCTGAAGGTGAAGAAGGAGTAGATGAACACCAGCGCCACGCAGATCAGCTTGATCTCGGAGATCTCCCGGCTGGCCGGCTGGACGAAAGGCAGCTCGGCCAGCACCGACACCGCCCGCTCCGTGGAGCCCAGCACGGTGAGAATGCCGGCGAGGATGATCAGCGTACTGGAGGCGAAGAACGACGCGTTGCGCTCCAGGTTGCCGATCACGTTGGCGTCGGCGATGCGGTTCTCGCGCATCAGCAGGCGACGCATCCAGTCCTCGCGATACAGGTGCAGGACACTCGCCAGACAGGGCGTCTCCTCTCCCTTGCGCAGGGCATAGCCGGTATAACCCAGCCAGCAGAACACGAACCAGCCCAGGGCGAGGACATGCGGCAGGTATTGTTCGTCGAACGACATGGCAACTCCTTGTAATAACCGGTCAGGCATGGGCGCCGGATGATCCCCTGCGCTCAGCGGCCGCCACGCAGGCGGTCATGGCCCGCCGCCAGCAGCAGGGTCACCAGCACCGGCAACAGCCAACCCAGACTATGCTCGGCCAGCGGCAACGCCGCGAGGGCGGCCGGCACCAGGCTGTCGAAGCCCGCCGTCGACAGCCCGCCGAACACGCCGAACACCAGGGTTACCGCCATCACCGGCACGAACACCCGCGACGGCCGGCGCCACAGACCATCGGCCAGGCTCAGCGCGACCAGCACGATGGCCAGCGGATACAGACCGACCAGGACCGGCACGGATATGCCGATCAGCTGAGTGAGCCCCAGGTTGGCCACCAGCAGGCTGAACAGGCTGAACAAGATCACCACCGTGCGGTACGAGACCGGGAACTGACTGCTAAAGAACTCGCCGCACGCGGTGATCAACCCCACCGCCGTGGTCAGGCAGGCCAGACCGATCACCACCGCCAGCAGCAGGCTGCCGGGGGCGCCGAAGGTATGCTGGACATACGCAGTGAGGATCTGCACGCCGTTCTGCGCGTCGCCGGCGATGCCCTGGCTGGTGGCGCCGAGGCGGAACAGCGCGAGATAGACCAGCGCCAGACCGGTTCCGGCGATCAGCACGGCAATGATCGAATAGCGGGTGACCCGATGCGCCATGTCGACGCCATGATCGCGGATGGCGGTGGCGATGACGATGCCGAACACCAGGGCGCCCAGGGTGTCCATGGTCAGATAGCCCTGCAGGAAGCCTTGCATCAGTGGCGCTTCGCGATAGTCCGGCGCGGTGACGCCGATGGCGCCCGCCGGAGCAAAGACCGCCGCCCCACCCAGCACCAGCAGGCCGGTGATCAGCACGGGGGTGATCAGCTTGCCGACGCGCTCGAGCAGACGTCCCGGATTGAGGGCCAGAAACAGCACCGCGGCAAAATAGACCAGGGTGTACAGCGCCAGCGGCGCTGCACCGTTACCGGTGAAGGGCGCGACGCCCATCTCGAACGAAACCACCGCAGTGCGCGGGGTGGCGAACAGTGGACCGATGGCCAGGTAGACCATCACCGCGAACAGCAGGCCAGCCGTCTTGCCCAGCGGCGCGGTCAGCTGGGCCATGCCCCCGCCCACCCGCGCCAGGGCCACCACGGTGAGCAGCGGCAGACCGACGCCGGTCAACAGGAAGCCCAGGGCGGCGGTCCACACGGCTTCGCCAGCGGCCATGCCGGCACTCGGCGGGAAGATGATGTTCCCGGCACCGAGAAACAAAGCGAAGGTCATGAAGCCGAGGCCCAGCACATCGGCGGTTTTCAATCGAGTCATGCATCAAACCAGAAATGAGTGTCGAAACCCGGCGAACGAACCCCAAAAAGAAAGAGCCACCATGCTTGGTGGCTCTTTCCCTGATGGCCTGAACCCGGAGGTTACTTAATGGACCAGCCAGTGGCCTCGGCCAGCGCCTTGCCGATATCGGCCAGCGAGCGCACCGTGGTCACCCCGGCATCCTGCAGTGCGGCGAACTTCTCGTCAGCGGTGCCCTTGCCGCCGGAGATGATGGCGCCGGCATGGCCCATGCGCTTGCCGGGCGGAGCGGTCACGCCGGCGATGTAGGACACCACCGGCTTGGTCACATTGGCCTTGATGAAGGCCGCCGCCTCTTCCTCGGCACTGCCGCCGATCTCGCCGATCATCACGATCGCCTCGGTCTGCGGATCAGCCTCGAACAGCTTGAGAATATCAATGAAGCTCGAACCCGGGATCGGGTCACCACCGATACCCACACAGGTGGACTGGCCGAAGCCGGCGTCGGTGGTCTGCTTCACCGCCTCGTAGGTCAGGGTGCCGGAGCGCGACACGATGCCGACCTTGCCGGGCAGGTGGATGTGGCCGGGCATGATACCGATCTTGCACTGTCCTGGGGTAATCACGCCGGGGCAATTCGGCCCGATCAGACGGACGCCCAGCTCGTCGCACTTGACCTTGACCTCGAGCATGTCGAGCGTCGGGATGCCCTCGGTGATGCAGATGATCAGCTTGATGCCGCCGAAGGCCGCCTCGAGGATCGAGTCCTTGCAGAACGGCGCCGGCACGTAGATCACCGACGCGGTGGCGCCGGTGGCCGCCACGGCATCCTTGACGGTATCGAACACCGGCAGGCCTACATGGGTGGTGCCGCCCTTGCCCGGGGTCACGCCGCCGACCATGTGGGTGCCGTACTCGATGGCCTGTACCGAGTGGAAGGTACCCTGACTGCCGGTGAAGCCCTGGCAGATGACCTTGGTGTCCTTGTCGATCAGGATGCTCATTACTTGCCCTCCGCGGCCTTGACGACCTGCTGCGCGGCATCGGTCAGACTGGTCGCCGCAATGATGTTCAGACCGCTTTCCGCCAGCACCTTGGCACCCAGCTCGGCATTGTTGCCTTCCAGACGCACCACCACCGGCACCTTGACGCCCACCTCCTTGACTGCGCCGATCACGCCCTCGGCGATCATGTCGCAGCGCACGATGCCGCCGAAGATGTTGATCAGCACCGCCTTCACGTTGGGGTCGGAGAGGATGATCTTGAATGCCTCGACCACCCGTTCCTTGGTCGCGCCACCGCCGACGTCGAGGAAGTTGGCCGGCTTGCCGCCATGCAGGTTGACGATGTCCATGGTGCCCATGGCCAGGCCGGCGCCGTTGACCATGCAGCCGATGTTGCCGTCCAGCGCCACGTAGTTGAGTTCCCACTTGGCCGCGTGGGCCTCGCGCGGATCGTCCTGCGACGGATCGTGCATCTCGCGCAGCTTGGGCTGGCGGTAGATGGCGTTGCCGTCGATGTTGAGCTTGGCATCCAGACAGTGCAGATGGCCGTCCTTGGTCACCACCAGCGGGTTGACTTCGAGCAGGGCCAGGTCGTAGTCCTGGAACAGCTTGGCGAGGGACACGAAGATCTGCGCGAACTGCTTGATCTGCTCGCCCTTCAGGCCGAGCTTGAAGGCCAGCTCGCGACCCTGGAACGGCTGGGCACCGACCAGCGGGTCGATGGTGGCCTTGAGGATCTTCTCGGGGGTTTCGTGGGCGACCTTCTCGATGTCCACGCCACCCTCGGTGGAGGCCATGAACACGATGCGCCGCGAGGAACGGTCGACCACCGCGCCGAGATACAGCTCACGGGCGATATCGGTGCAGGCCTCGACCAGAATCTTGCTGACCGGCTGCCCGTTGGCATCGGTCTGATAGGTCACCAGGCGCTGGTCCAGCCACTGCTGGGCGAAGGCCTTGGCTTCTTCCTTGCTACGAACCAGCTTGACGCCACCGGCCTTGCCGCGACCACCAGCGTGAACCTGGGCTTTCACCACCCAGGTATTGCCACCGATCTTGTCGCAGGCTTCGGCGGCTTCTTTCGGAGTATCGACTGCGTAGCCCCGGGACACCGGCAACCCATACTCGGCAAACAACTGCTTACCCTGATATTCGTGAAGATTCATGTTTCCATACCACTTTAGTTGTAAGTATTGGCGACCGAATCCTAACCGGGAAAACGTTGCAGTGACTAGAGCGTAACGCGCCGACTTCAGCGCGGCGCCGACATACCCGGAAACGACAACGGCCCCTGCCAGCAGGAGTGGAATACTCCAGCCGACAGGGGCCGCTGCTGGTGCCGGATGACCCTGTGATCATCCGGTCCCCGGCACGTTAGCGCTTCTTGCGGTTGGCGATGTGGATGGCGTGGCCATTCACCGCCAGGGCTGCTTCGTGCAGGCCTTCCGACAGGGTCGGGTGCGAGAACACCATCATGCCCAGGTCTTCGGCGCTGGAGCCGAATTCCATGGCGATGGCGCCCTGCTGGACCAGCTCGGCAGCGCTCGGGCCGATCACATGCACGCCCAGCACGCGATCGGTGTTGGCGTCGGCGATGACCTTGATCAGACCGTGGGTGTCGTTGGCAGCCATGGCACGACCGCTGGCAGCGAACGGGAACACGCCGACATTGACCGCAACGCCTTCGGCCTTCAGCTGCTGCTCGGTCTTGCCGACGGCAGCGATTTCCGGGTGGGTGTAGATCACCGACGGGATCAGGTCATAGTTGACCTGGGCCTTGTGACCGGCGATGCGCTCGGCAACCATCACGCCCTCTTCCGAGGCCTTGTGGGCCAGCATCGGGCCACGCACCACGTCACCGATGGCGTACACGCCCGGCACGCTGGTGGCGCACTGGTCGTCGACGAAGATGAAGCCGCGCTCATCCAGGGTCACGCCGCAATCGGCAGCCAGGACGTCCTGGGTAACCGGGCGACGGCCGACGGAGACGATCAGCTTGTCGAAGGTCAGCTGCTGTTCACCGTTGGCGTCGGTGAAGAACACAGTGACCTGCTTCTTCTTGACTTCCGAACCGGTGACGCGGGCGTTCAGACGGATGTCCAGACCCTGCTTGGTCAGCAGCTTCTGGGCTTCCTTGGCGACCTGCTCGTCGACGGCCGGCAGGAACTTGTCCTGAGCCTCGATGACGGTCACTTCGGCACCCAGGCGGGCCCATACCGAACCCAGCTCGAGGCCGATGACACCGGCGCCGATCACGCCCAGCTTTTTCGGCACGCTCTGGAATTCCAGGGCGCCGGTGGAGTCGACGATGGTGTCCTGATTGACCGGAGCCGGCGGGATGTCGATCGGCTTGGAGCCGGAAGCGATGATCACGTTGGCGGCTTCCAGCACTTCGACCTTGCCGTCTTCGCCGGTGACTTCCACCTGCTTGCCGGCCAGCAGCTTGCCGTGGCCTTCGATCAGGGTCACACCGTTCATCTTGAACAGGCTGGCGATGCCGCCGGTCAGGTTCTTAACGATGTTGGCCTTGCGGTCGATCATGGCCGGGACGTCCATGCTGACGCCCTTCACCTCGATACCGTGGACCTTGAAGCTTTCTTTTGCCTCGTGGTACTTCCAGGAGCTGTCCAGCAGCGCCTTGGACGGGATGCAGCCGACGTTCAGGCAGGTGCCGCCCAGAGCGGTCTTGCCATCCTTGCCCTTGTACTTCTCGATGCAGGCAGTCTTGAAGCCGAGCTGGGCTGCACGAATGGCCGCAACGTAGCCACCGGGGCCACCGCCGATCACTACCACGTCGAATTTCTGGGTCATAACTCTCGATCCTTTTGGGATGAACCGGACGGCCCCTTTGTCAGGGGCCGTCGTGGGAGAACAGCCGGATCAGACGTCCAGCAGCAGGCGAGCCGGATCTTCCAGCAGGTCCTTGATGGTCACCAGGAAGCTCACCGCTTCCTTGCCGTCGATCAGACGGTGGTCATAGGACAGCGCCAGGTACATCATCGGCAGGATGACGACCTGACCGTTGACCGCCATCGGGCGCTCCTGGATCTTGTGCATGCCGAGGATGGCGGTCTGCGGCGGGTTGACGATCGGGCTGGACAGCAGCGAGCCGAACACGCCGCCGTTGGAGATGGTGAAGGTACCGCCGGTCATCTCTTCGATGGTCAGCTTGCCTTCCTTCGCCTTGCGGCCGTAGCCGGCGATGGTGCCTTCGATCTCGGCCAGGCTCATCAGCTCGGCGTTGCGCAGCACCGGAACCACCAGACCGCGGTCGCTGGAGACGGCCACCCCGATGTCCGAGTAGCCGTGGTAGACGATGTCGTTGCCGTCGATCGAGGCGTTGACGCCCGGGAAGCGCTTCAGCGCCTCGGTGGCGGCCTTGACGAAGAAGGACATGAAGCCCAGGCGCACGCCGTTGTGCTTCTTCTCGAACAGGTCCTTGTACTTGTTGCGCAGGTCCATGACCGGCTTCATGTTGACTTCGTTGTAGGTAGTCAGCATGGCCATGGTGGACTGGGCTTCGACCAGACGCTCGGCGATCTTGGCGCGCAGGCGGGTCATCGGCACGCGCTTCTCGACGCGGTCACCCACGGCGAAGATCGGCGCTTCGGCAGCCGGAGCGACCGGCTTGGCGGCTGGAGCCGGAGCGGCCTTCTTGGCCTCGACGGCAGCGACGGCGTCTTCCTTGGTCACGCGGCCACCCTTGCCGGTGCCCGGAATGGCGTTGCGGTCCAGGTCGTTCTCGGCAGCGATCTTGCGCGCGGCCGGCGACAGGATGGCCTCCTCGGCGGCAGCCGGAGCGGCAGCAGCCGGGGCAGCAGCGGCAGGCGCCGGAGCGGCGGCCGGGGCAGCGGCGGCAGCGCCGCCCTCGCCCAGCAGGCCGAGCAGCTCGCCGCTCAGCACGGTGTCACCCTCGTTCTTGACGATTTCGGCGAGAACGCCATCGGCTTCGGCCAGAACTTCCATGACCACTTTGTCGGTTTCGATGTCGACAATCAGCTCGTCACGCTTGACGGCATCGCCCGGCTTCTTGTGCCAGGTAGCGACGGTGCCGTCAGCGACGGATTCCGGGAAAGTCGGGGCTTTGATCTCGATAGCCATTATCTGCGGTTTCCTATTGATTCGGGGTCTTCATTCGTGACGCTGCCGGACCACGTCCGGCAGCGTCACTTGCCTGAAGGCGTTAAACGGTGAAGGCATCCTGCAGCAGTTTTTCCTGCTGCTCGGCGTGCATCGATGCGTAACCACAGGCCGGAGATGCCGAAGCCTCACGACCGGCGTAGGCCAGCCCCAGGGTCTTCTTGTGCGCGGTGATGACACGACGCATGTGGTGCTGGCTGCAGTACCAGGCGCCCTGGTTCATCGGCTCGTCCTGGCACCAGACCACGTGCTTGAGGTGCTTGTAGGCAGCCATGACCTCGGCCAGCTCTTCTTCCGGGAACGGATAGAGCTGCTCGATACGGACGATCGCGATGTCTTCGCGGCCCTCGGCACGACGCTTCTCCAGCAGGTCGTAGTAGACCTTGCCGCTGCACAGGATCAGGCGCTCGACCTTCTTCGGATCGATGGCATCGATCTCCGGCAGCACCGGATGGAAGGAGCCCTGAGCCAGATCCTCCAGCGTGGAGATGGCAAGCTTGTGGCGCAGCAACGACTTCGGAGTGAGGGCCACCAGCGGCTTGCGCAGCGGACGGATCACCTGGCGACGCAGCATGTGGTAGACCTGCGCCGGAGTGGTCGGCACACAGACCTGGATGTTGTGTTCGGCGCACAGCTGCAGGTAGCGCTCCAGGCGAGCGGAGGAGTGCTCCGGACCCTGCCCCTCGTAGCCATGCGGCAACAGCATGGTCAGGCCGCACAGACGACCCCACTTGGTCTCGCCGCTGGTGATGAACTGGTCGATCACCACCTGGGCACCGTTGGCGAAGTCACCGAACTGGGCCTCCCAGATCACCAGCGCATTCGGCGTGGTGGTGGCGTAGCCGTATTCGAACGCCAGCACGGCCTCTTCCGAAAGGAAGGAGTCGTACAGATCGAATGCCGGCTGGCCTTCGTACAGGTTCTGCAGCGGGATGTAACGGCTGGCGTCCTTCTGGCTGTGCAGCACAGCATGACGGTGCGAGAAGGTACCACGACCGACGTCCTGGCCGGTGATACGCACCGGATGGCCTTCCTTGAGCAGCGTGGCATAGGCCAGGGTTTCGGCGAAGCCCCAGTTGATCGGCATGGCGCCGACACCCATGCGGCCGCGATCCTCGAGGATCTTGGCAACCTGGCGCTGGACCACGAAGCCTTCCGGAATCTGCAGCAGCTTGGCGTTCAGTTCCTGCAGGGTCTTCAGGTCGAAGCTGGTGTCGTGCTTGGCGGTCCAGGCATGGCCCAGATACGGGGTCCAGTTGACGAACAGCTCGGTGTTCGGCTCCTTGACCAGGCTCTTGACCACGTGCTGGCCATTATCCAGCGCGGTGCGGTAGTCCTCGACCTTGGCGTCGACCTGTTCCTGGCTCAGGGTACCGCTCTTGACCAGCGCTTCGGCGTACAGCTCGCGGGTGGTGCGCTGCTTGGCGATCTTCTGGTACATCAGCGGCTGGGTGCCGCTCGGCTCGTCGGCCTCGTTGTGGCCACGACGGCGGTAGCAGACCAGGTCGATGACCACGTCACGCTTGAACTGCATGCGGTAGTCGACGGCCAGCTGGGTCACGAACAGCACGGCTTCCGGATCATCACCGTTCACGTGCAGGATCGGCGCCTGGATCATCTTCGCCGGATCGGTGCAGTACTCGGTGGAGCGAGTGTCTTCCGGGTTGCTGGTGGTGAAACCTACCTGGTTGTTGACCACGATGTGGATGGTGCCACCAGTCTTGTAGCCGCGGATCTGCGACATCTGGAAGGTTTCCATCACCACGCCCTGACCGGCGAACGCCGAGTCCCCGTGGAGGGAGATCGGTACCACTTTCTCGCCGGCAAGGTCGCCGCGACGGTCCTGGCGGGCACGTACGGAGCCCTCGACCACCGGGGAGACGATTTCCAGGTGCGACGGGTTGAACGCCATGGCCAGGTGCACTTCGCCGCCCGGAGTCATGACGTTGGAGGAGAAGCCCTGGTGGTACTTCACGTCACCGGAGCCCATCTCGATCAGCTTCTTGCCGTCGAACTCGTCGAACAGGTCGCGCGGGTTCTTGCCGAGAGCGTTGACCAGCAGGTTCAGGCGGCCGCGGTGGGCCATGCCGATGACGATTTCCTTGGCACCGTAGGAACCGGAACGCTGGATGATCTCGTCGACCATCGGCACCAGGCTCTCGCCGCCCTCCAGACCGAAACGCTTGGTACCCGGATACTTGGTACCCAGGTACTTTTCCAGGCCCTCACCAGCGGTCAGGCGCTCCAGCAGATGGCATTTGGCCTCGGCGGAGAACTGCGGACGGCCGCGCACGCTTTCCAGACGCTGCTGGAACCACTTGCGCTGCTCGGAATCGACGATATGGGTGAACTCGGCACCGATGGTGCCGCAGTAGGTGCTTTCCAGCGCGTCGCGGATTTCACGCAGGGTGGCTTCCGGCTTGCCGATGAACAGCTCGCCGGTCTGGAACACGGTATCCAGGTCGGCGTCGGTCAGGCCATAGTGGTGAATCGACAGGTCGGCCGGAGCCTTGCGCTCCCACAGGCCGAGCGGATCGAGCTTGGATGCCTGATGGCCACGCATGCGGAAGGCCTGAATCAGACGCAGTACTTCGACCTGCTTCTTCTCGTGCTCGCTGCTGACGGTACCGGCGGACACCGGCTGGGCGCGACGCTGATTCTTGGCCAGCAGCACGAAGTGATCGCGGACCGTGGCATGGGAAACGTCGGGAGACTGGTTGCCGTCGGCCGGCAACTTCTGGAAGTAGGTGCGCCACTCTTCGGGCACAGCGTTGGGATCGTGCAGGAAGAGCTCGTAGAGCTCTTCGACGTAGGCAGCGTTTCCACCGGACAGGTGGGCACTGTTCCACATCCGCTGCATTACGCTTTCATGCATGCTAGGTCACCCTCGGTAAGGGGACACCACCTGACGAGGAGACCGTGTGGCCCAAAAGTCCAGAGCAGCGACTTGGGTAAAGCCACTTCGGATCCCGCAGATGTCCGGGTTCCAGCCCGGTTGCCCCTGCTGGTCATTTTTTAATCAAGAACCGGAGCTTTGTGAGCCCCGGCTGGTTCTGCATCGGCACGCAGCGGCGGGACAACCGCCGCTGCGTGCCGACTTCGTTGAATCACCGCACGGCGCGGGTCATCAGGTACCGCTTTGCAGCAGCATGTTACGCACGTGACCGATTGCCTTGGTCGGGTTGAGACCCTTCGGGCAGACGTTCACGCAGTTCATGATCCCGCGGCAACGGAACACGCTGAACGGGTCGTCCAGCGAAGCCAGACGCTCTTCGGTCTTGGTGTCACGGCTATCGGCCAGGAAACGATAGGCCTGCAGCAGTGCGGCCGGACCGAGGAACTTGTCCGGGTTCCACCAGAACGACGGGCAGGAGGTCGAGCAGCAGGCACACAGGATGCACTCGTACAGACCGTCCAGCTTCTCGCGCTGTTCCGGCGATTGCAGACGCTCGATGGCCGGGGCCGGAGTATCGTTCTGCAGGAACGGCTGCACCTTCTCGTACTGCTTGTAGAAGATGCTCATGTCGACGACCAGGTCACGAATGACCGGCAGGCCCGGCAGCGGACGAATCACCAGCTTGCCGTTCTTCACCACGCTGGAGATCGGGGTGATGCAGGCCAGGCCGTTCTTGCCGCTGATGTTCATGCCGTCTGAACCGCACACGCCTTCGCGGCAGGAGCGACGGTAGGAGAAGGTCACGTCCTGCTCCTTGATCAGCGCCAGGACGTCCAGGACCATCAGATCCTTGCCGTCGATCTCGACGTTGAAATCCTGCATGAACGGAGCAGCATCTTTCTCCGGGTTGTAGCGATAGACGCTGACTTGCAGAGTTTTACCAAGCGACATATCAGCCTCCCTTAGTAGGTACGCACTTTCGGCTCGAACGCCGGAACGGTCTTCGGCGAGAAGTTCACGCCGCGCTTGGCCACGCGCTTCTCACCCGGGAAGTACAGGGTGTGGCACAGCCAGTTCTCGTCGTCGCGCTCTTCGAAGTCTTCGCGAGCATGGGCGCCACGGGACTCCTTGCGGACTTCGGCAGCGATCGCGGTGGCTTCGGCCACCTCAAGCAGGTTCTGCAGCTCGAGAGCTTCGGTGCGCGCGGTGTTGAACGCCTGGCTCTTGTCGGCGATCTTGACGTTGGCGATGCGCTCGCGCAGCTCGGCCAGCTGGGCGATACCCTTCTGCATGTATTCGCCGGTACGGAACACACCGAAGTAGTTCTGCATGCACTGCTGCAGCTCTTTGCGCAGCGGAGCCACGTCTTCGCCGGTGGTACGCTCGTTGACGCCGGACAGGCGCTTGAGGGAAGCCTCGAGGTCGCTCTCGGTAGCACCGCGGTGCTCGATGCCTTCCTTGAGGGCCTTCTCCAGGTGCAGGCCAGCAGCACGACCGAACACCACCAGGTCGAGCAGCGAGTTGCCGCCCAGACGGTTGGCGCCGTGCACAGACACGCAAGCCACTTCACCTACGGCGAACAGACCTTCGATGATCTTGTCGTTGCCGTTGGCATCCTGGGTGATGGCCTGACCATGGATGTTGGTGGCAACGCCGCCCATCATGTAGTGGCAGGTCGGGATGACCGGAATCGGCGCGACGACCGGGTCGACGTGGGCGAAGGTCTTCGACAGTTCGCAGATACCCGGCAGACGGCTGTGCAGCACTTCTTCGCCGAGGTGATCGAGCTTCAGCAGCACGTGATCCTTGTCCGGGCCACAGCCGTTGCCGGCGATCACTTCCTTGACCATGGAGCGGGCAACCACGTCGCGGCCGGCCAGGTCCTTGGCGTTCGGAGCGTAACGCTCCATGAAGCGCTCGCCATGGGCGTTGATCAGGTAGCCACCTTCGCCGCGGCAACCTTCGGTCACCAGCACGCCGGCACCTGCGATGCCGGTCGGGTGGAACTGCCACATCTCGATATCCTGCACCGGAACGCCGGCACGCAGGGCCATGCCCACGCCGTCGCCGGTGTTGATCAGGGCGTTGGTGGTCGAGGCGTAGATACGGCCGGCACCGCCGGTTGCCAGCACGGTGGCCTTGGAGCGGATGTAGACGGTCTCGCCGGTCTCGATGCGAATGGCGATGATGCCGACGATGGCGCCGTCCTGGTTCTTCACCAGGTCGACGGCGAACCACTCGTTGAGGAAGGTGGTACCGTTCTTCAGGTTGGCCTGGTACAGGGTGTGCAGCAGGGCGTGACCGGTACGGTCAGCCGCGGCGCAGGTACGGGCAGCCTGACCACCGTTGCCGTAGTCCTTGGACTGGCCACCGAACGGACGCTGATAGATACGACCGGTTTCGGTACGGGAGAACGGCAGACCCATGTGCTCGAGCTCGAACACGGCTTCCGGGCCGACCGAGCACATGTATTCGATCGCGTCCTGGTCACCGATGTAGTCGGAGCCCTTGACGGTGTCGTACATGTGCCAGCGCCAGTCGTCGTTCGGGTCGGCCGAAGCGATGGCACAGGTGATACCGCCCTGGGCGGACACGGTGTGGGAACGGGTCGGGAAGACCTTGGTCACGCAGGCGGTCTTGTGACCGGACTGGGACAGTTGCAGCGCAGCGCGCATGCCGGCGCCGCCGCCACCGATGATGATGGCGTCGAAGGAAAGAGTAGGAATGCTAGCCATGGATCAGATACCCCAAAGAATCTGCACACCCCAGACGAAGAACGCGAACATGGCGATGCCGCAGACTGCCTGGAACAGGAAACGCACAGCGGTGGCCGACTTGCCCAGCGCCATCGGCGTCAGGTAGTCAGTGGAGATGGTCCACATGCCGACCCAGGCGTGCACGCTCAGGGCGACGACGGCCAGCAGGCTGAAGATGCGCATCCAACCTTGGGCGAACAGACCATGCCAGTCGGCGTAGGTCAGATCCGGAGTGGCTACCAGGTAGCCCAGCAGGAAAAGGAAGTAAGCCGCGAGAACCACAGCGGAAACCCGCTGGGCCATCCAGTCGTACAGACCCGAACGAGAGAAGTTAGTGACGTTGGTTACCATACCCACACCCCCGCAAGAACGATCAGCACCGCGGAAATGGCGATGACGATTTTGGAGCCCAGCTTGCCGCCTTCCAGCGTTTCACCAATGCCCATATCCATAATCAGATGGCGAATGCCGGCTACCATGTGGTACAGGAGCGCGGACAACAGGCCCCAGATCACGAGCTTGGCCAGAGGGCTGGTCAGACACGCCTTCACCTGCTCGAAACCGTCTTCGGACGCCAGGGACAGATCGAGTGCGTACAGCAGCACTGCAATACCCAGGAACAGAATGACGCCGGAAATACGGTGAGCGATGGACGTGTAAGCAGTGACTGGGAGTTGGATGGTCCTAAGGTCTAGGTTTACGGGTCGTTTGCTATTCACGGCTTTTTTCACACTGAGAGCCCCAACCAGCAGGGCAAGTTGTCGGGAAGTGCACTTGTCAGGTACCCATCACCAGGTCATGACAACAGCCAGAACCTAGGCCTGGCATAGCCTCTGGCGGTCGGCCACGCAGTATAGACAGTTAGGCCTAGCCTGACAACGCGCTGGCTTAGCCTAAAGGACTGATTGTCGCACCCCCATAAAAGGAGTAAATAGCCGCCAACTTGAGCGAACATGCGCAAGGTGAACGCGAGCCAACCGACTTTCGGACAAATTGACTTTCGGTTTTATAGCTCTATAGTGGCACGGGCCCTGCCTGGGGGGCCGTGTATAGAAAGATGATTTCAAGCCAAGCACAATTTTAGGAGGCCGGTTATGGCTGACAAGAAAGCACAGTTGATCATCGAGGGCGCCGCCCCCGTCGAGCTGCCCATCCTCTCTGGCACCATGGGTCCGGACGTCATCGACGTTCGCAGCCTGACCGGCCAGGGTGTGTTCACCTATGATCCTGGCTTCATGTCGACCGCCGCTTGCGAGTCGAAGATCACCTTCATCGACGGCGACAAGGGCATCCTGCTGCACCGCGGCTACCCGATCGAGCAGCTGGCCGAGAAATCCGACTACCTCGAAACCTGCTACGCCCTGCTCTACGGCGAGCTGCCGACCGCCGAGCAGAAGGCAGAGTTCACGGGCCTGGTGAAGAACCACACCATGGTCCACGAGCAGATGAAGTCGTTCCTCAACGGCTTCCGCCGCGACGCCCACCCGATGGCGGTGATGTGCGGCCTGGTCGGCGCCCTGTCGGCGTTCTACCACGACTCGCTGGACAACAACAATCCGAAGCACCGCGAAATCTCCGCGATCCGCCTGATCGCCAAGATGCCGACCCTGGCCGCCATGGCCTACAAGTACTCCGTCGGCCAGCCGATCATGTATCCGCGCAACGACCTGAGCTACGCGGAAAACTTCCTGCACATGATGTTCAACACCCCGTGCGAGGACAAGAAGGTCAACCCGGTACTGGCCAAGGCCATGGACCGCATCTTCATCCTGCACGCCGACCATGAGCAGAACGCCTCCACCTCCACCGTGCGCCTGACCGGCTCCACCGGTGCCAACCCGTTCGCCTGTATCGCTGCCGGCATCGCCGCGCTGTGGGGACCGGCTCACGGCGGCGCCAACGAAGCCGTGCTGACCATGCTGGACGAGATCGGCTCCGTCGAGAACATCGAGAAGTTCATCGCCAAGGCCAAGGACAAGAACGACCCGTTCAAGCTGATGGGCTTCGGTCACCGCGTGTACAAGAACTTCGACCCGCGCGCCAAGGTCATGAAGCAGACCTGCGACGAGGTCCTGTCCGAGCTGGGCATCAACGATCCGAAGCTCGAGCTGGCCATGAAGCTGGAAGAGATCGCCCGCAACGATCCGTACTTCAAGGAGCGCAACCTGTACCCGAACGTGGACTTCTACTCGGGCATCATCCTGAAGGCTATCGGCATCCCGACCAGCATGTTCACCGTGATCTTCGCCCTGGCGCGTACCGCCGGCTGGATCGCCCAGTGGAAGGAAATGTACTCGGGTGGCTACAAGATCGGCCGTCCGCGCCAGATCTACACCGGCCATGCGACCCGCGACTACCTGCCGCTGGATCAGCGCAAGTAAGCATCGCACTCCGGCAAAGGGGCTGCTTCGGCAGCCCCTTTGCTTTTCTGCATCCGCGGCAGACACGGCAACAACCCCGCCCCACCCACTCAGGCGGTCAACTGCTCCCACTCCGTCAGGAGCCGGATGGCATCCTCACGACAGCCGCCACACACCTGGGGATCGGCAGCGAACTGGCCGCACACCGGCGGCCGCTCCGGCAAGCCGAACAGACGACAGAGATTCCGCTCATCCAGCTGCGCGCAGCGGACGCCGGCCGGCTTGCCTTGCGGCATGCCGGGAATCGGCGAGGAAATCGACGGGGCAATGCAGCAAGCCCCGCAACCGGCTCGACACTCCATAGGCAAAGGCTCTCGATACGACGGAAATCATGGCTGCGCGTGACATTGACCACGCGGCGGGCGAGGATAGCCGCCCCTTTGATTGCCGCCAAGCGCAGCCCATCGTCAGCCGAGGCGAAAGCGCCATACCGGTTTGGATGCAGACCACCGCCCTGCTCGCCTATCCAACATTTTCATGACCTTTGTCTGGTACGGCACCTGAAGCCCCTCAACGGCAAGCCGTGGCTCGCCGCCGCCTTTCTCAGCCGGGCATCGCCCTGTTCAAGTATCTGCTGATGGTGCCGGCCAACCGCATCGGCCACACCGAACTGTCGGCCGGCCAGCCGAAGATCATGCAGGAAGTGATCACCCTGAGCATCTTCGTGCCGCTCAGCGTGCCGTACATGCAGCAGCCGCTGAGGCTGGACTATCTGCGGGCCGGACTCTGCCTGGTGGGCGCCGTGTATTTCATCTTCCGCAGCGCCTGAGCCGGCCCCTCAGACCTTCGCCGACGACCTGAGGCGGGTGATCAGACTGGAGGTATCCCAGCGCCCTCCCCCAGCGGCCTGCACCTCGGCATAGAACTGGTCGACCAGCGCGGTCACCGGCAGTTGCGCCCCATTGCGGCGCGCCTCATCGAGCAGGATGCCGAGATCCTTGCGCATCCAATCGACGGCAAAGCCGAAGTCGAAACGCCCCTCCAGCATGCTGGCGTGGCGATTCTCCAGCTGCCACGACTGCGCGGCCCCCTTGCTGATCACCTCCATCGCCGCCTTGCCATCCAGGCCGGCACGTTCGGCGAAATGCAGCGCCTCGGACAACCCCTGCAGCAGACCGCCGATGCAGATCTGATTGACCATCTTGGTCAGTTGGCCGCTGCCGGCATGCCCCATGAGCTTCACCATGCGCGCATAGCTGCGGATCACCGGCTCGGCGCGGGCGAACACGGCCGTCTCGCCGCCGACCATCACGGTCAGTTGGCCATTTTCCGCACCGGCCTGACCACCCGACACCGGCGCATCGAGGAACTCCAGCTCGCGCTCGGCGGCCAGCACCGCCAGTTCGCGCGCCACCGCCGCCGACGCGGTGGTATGGTCGACCAGCACGCTGCCCGGTGCCATGCCGGCGAACGCACCGTCCGCGCCGAGCACCACCGAGCGCAGATCGTCGTCGTTACCCACGCAGCTCATCACGAACTCGGCCCCCGCAGCCGCCTCTCGCGGCGTCGCCGCGCAGCGTCCGCCTTGCTCGGCAACCCAGCGCTGCGCCTTCTCGGCGCTGCGGTTGTAGACGCACACCTCGTGCCCGCTGGCTGCCAGATGCCGTGCCATGGGGTAGCCCATCACGCCCAAGCCAAGAAACGCGACCTTCGCCATCTTTCATCTCCATCGAACGAAAATCCGAGCCTAGCATGGCATTTGCCGGCACGGCAGGCTGGTTACATACTGGCGACACATGAACACGGAGCGACTCATGAGACACTGGCTGGTAATCGATCTGGAGGCGACCACCGACGACGGCGGCTGGCCCACCGAGGATATGGAGATCATCGAGATCGGCGCCGTCATCGTCGACGAGCAGGGATGCGAACTGAGCAGTTTCCAGAGCTTCGTGCGTCCGACCCGTCGCCCCCAACTCACGGCCTTTTGCCGCGAGCTTACCCACATCCAGCAGGCCGACGTGGACCATGCTCCCGCCCTCGCTCAATTACAGGCGCAATTCGACGACTGGCTGCACCCCCACCTGCCCCGCGTCCGGGGCTGGCTGAGCTGGGGCGACTACGATCGCCAGCAGTTCGAGGTCGAATGGCGCCAGCAGCGCCTGGACAGCTGCCTGGCCCGCCTTCCTCACTTCAACCTGAAGAAGCTGTTCCATCGCCAGTTCAAGTCCCTTGCCGGCCCCAAGCGCGTCGGCCTGAATCGCGCCCTGGAGCTCAGCGGCCTGGAGTTTCGCGGCACCCAGCATCGCGCCCTCGACGACGCCCGCAACATCGCCCGCCTGCTGCCGGGCACCCTGCCGGTACTGGCTGCCGCCCGCCTGGAACTCCACGCGGCGGATTAGTGACGAGCCAGTCGCTCTTCGGCATACTGACGCGCCTTTTTCCTCCCTTCTTCTGCGAGGCACGCATGTTCAAGGTCAACGAGTACTTCGACGGCACCGTCAAATCCATCGCTTTCGAGATGACCGAAGGCCCGGCCACCATTGGCGTGATGGCTCCCGGCGAATACGAGTTCGGCACCGCCAAGGCCGAGGTCATGCACGTCGTCGCCGGCGCACTGACCGTCAAGCTGCCGGGCAGCGACAGCTGGGAAACCTTCGCCGCCGGCAGCAAGTTCGACGTACCGGCCGACAGCAAGTTCCAGCTCAAGGTGGCTCAGGATACCGCCTACCTCTGCGAATACCGCTGATCTCGCTGGCGGCCGCGGAGCATGGGCCGCCTGCAGGCACAAAAAAACCCGACCAGTGATGGTCGGGCTTTTTGCTGCGCGATCGCCGGGAGATTCAGTAGGTCGGCAACTCGACGTCGGCGAACAGCTCGTCGAGCTCGGCCTTGTTGCGGCACTGGACCGCTTCGGCGACCCGCTCGCGCGTCAGGTGCGGTGCGAAGCGCTCGATGAAGTCCAGCATGAAGCCGCGCAGGAAGGTGCCGCGACGGAAGCCGATCTTGGTCACGCTGGACTCGAACAGCTCGCTGGCATCCAGCACCACCAGATCCTGATCCTGCACGGGATCGACCGCCATGCGCGCCACGATACCAACGCCCAGCCCCAGCCGCACGTAGGTCTTGATCACGTCGGCATCGGCTGCGGTGAACACCACCTTGGGCTCCAGACCATGATGGGTGAAAGCCTCATCCAGCTTGGAGCGCCCGGTGAAGCCGAACACGTAGGTGACTATCGGATGCTCGGCCAGCGCCTCCAGCGTCAGCTTGGGCAGACGGGCCAGCGGATGTCCCTGCGGGACGATCACGCAACGGTTCCAGCGATAGCAGGGCATCATCACCAGATCGCCGAACTGCTCCAGAGCCTCGGTGGCGATGGCGAAGTCGACCGTACCGTCAGCCGCCATTTCGGCGATCTGCGTCGGCGTTCCCTGGTGCATGTGCAAGGCCACTTCCGGGTACTGCTTGATGAAGGCGCTGATCACATCCGGCAGGGCGTAGCGGGCCTGGGTGTGGGTAGTTGCGATCGACAGGGTGCCCTTCTTCTCGTTGGAGAACTCCTGGGCGATCTGCTTGATGCTTTCCACCTTGCGCAGGATCTCCCCCGCGGTAGTGATGATCCGTTCGCCGGCGGGCGTCACGCGGGTCAAGTGCTTGCCACTGCGGGCGAACACCTCGACGCCCAGCTCGTCCTCAAGCAGACGGATCTGCTTGCTTATCCCCGGTTGCGAGGTATAGAGGCTCTGGGCGGTAGCCGAAACGTTCAGGTCATGGTGCGCCACTTCCCAGATGTAACGCAGTTGCTGAAGCTTCATGGAGGTTCCTCAAAGCGGGAATAGGCCAAGGGCTGCCTATGGCTGCCGTTTTTATAACCGATGATTCGGTATTTGCTGGAATATTAGATGAAATATTTTTTTTTGCATGCCCACCAGCATCAGCGCCGCGCGCCAACCCCCACCTGGAGCGGCACCAGATAGACGGGAACCCGCACCTGCTGCAACAACCTCTGGCAGGTACGTCCCACCCCCGCTGAACCGGCCGGCAAGCTCTGGCTGTGGGAGCCGAGCACGATCAGCTCCACCGCCAATTCCTCGGCCTGTTGCAGGATCACCAGCGGCGGATCGCCAAGCAGCACCCGCACACCACGAATCGGCGTGACCTCATCCGAATTCTCGCGCAGCTCATCGCAGAAGCCGTCGAAGACCTGGCGCTCGATGTTCGCCATCACGCTATCCAGGCCACCCGCGTGCAGCGCCTCGAGGGTCGCGGCATCGAGATAGGCCTGCAACACCGACTCGGCAAACACCCCCAGAGGCTCGACCACGTGCAGGACATGCAGGTCGGCGCCGTGGGTACGCGCCAGCGCCAGGGCATGCTGCAGCACGTAGGGCGCGAACAGGCCAAGGTCGGTGGCATAGAGGATGGAACGAATCATCGAGCCTCCGTCACGGCTGCTCCACGCTTCAAGCGTAGCAGCCCTGGCGGATCACTCGTTGGCGACCCCGTGCGGGACGTGCCCGGTCGGCACCACACTGCGCGCCCGCTCGCAATGGCCGGCCTGATCGTCGAAGAACACGTCGGCGGCAAACGCCTCGAGAAACGCCGACTTGTCCAGCCCGCCAAGGAACAGCGACTCGTCGAGACGGATGTCCCACTCGCGCAGCGTACGGATCACCCGCTCATGCGCCGGCGCCGAGCGTGCGGTGACCAGCGCCGTACGGATGGGACAGTCATCCTCTGGAAACTCGCGCTGCAGCTGGTTGAGTGCGGAGAGGAAGGGCTTGAACGGCCCGCCACCCAGCGGCTGGCGCGCCGCTTCACGCTCACGGGCCTGGAAAACATCCAGCCCGCCCTGCTGATAGACGCGCTCGGCCTCGTCGGAGAACAGCACAGCATCGCCGTCGAAGGCGATGCGCAGCTCGTGACTGGCCGCTCGCACCGCTCCGCCGGAGAGAATGGTTGCAGCCGCGAAGCCGGCCTCCAGGGCATGACGCACATCCTCGGCATGGGTGGAGAGAAACAGGTGCGATCCGAACGCCGCCAGGTAGGGATCCGGACTGCGCCCACCGACGAAGGCGGCGCGGGTGATCGGCAGGCCGTAGTGCTGGATCGAATTGAACACCCGCAGGCCGGTGTCGGCGCTGTTGCGCGACACCAGCACCACCTCGACCCGCGCCTGCCCGAGGCGCGCATTGAGCCCGAGCAGCTTTTCCACCAAAGGGTAGGCTTCGCCCTGTGCAAGCACCTCATCCTCGTGGTCGATCTGGTACTGACGATAGGCCGCGATGCCCTCCGTTTCATAGATGCAGTGGCTGTCGTCGAGATCGAACAGCGCCCGCGAGGAAATCGCCACCACCAGCTTGTCGCCCAGCGTACCCGCCATGCCCCCTCCCAGATGTCGTTACTGGTTGCTGGCCTGCAAGAACGCCAGCGCCTGATAGAGCATGCGCACCCGCGGCATGGACTGACCCGCCGCCTCGGCTGCCGCCAGCGGTGCGGCGTAGATGGCCGGCAACTCGGCCGGACGCGCCTGCGCGAAATCGTGATACATGCTCGGCAGATAATCCGGCATGCGGTCGGTATAGGCCAGCAGCTTCTGCGGGTAGTTGTCCGGCAGCCGGTAGCCGCAGGCCAGTGCACCATCCACCACTTCCTGCATCAGCGCCTCGAGCAACGCCCGACTGTCCGGGTTGGCCATCAGCGGCCGGGTGGAACTCCCGAGCAGCACCGACACCCCGTTGTAAGGCACGTTCCAGACCAGCTTCTGCCAGCGTGCCTGCCCGAGGTCGCCGATCACGCTGGACTCGATGCCAGCCTCGCGCAGCCAGGCCACGCCCTGCTCCAGCAGCGCCTGGCGTTCCTCGGCACCGGCCGGACCACTGTGGTAACCGAGATTGCAGACACCCTGAGATTGATGCACAACCACTCCCGGAGCCTCCCGGTGAGCGCAGATGAAGCACAGGCCTCCCAGCAGATGCAGCGAATCCGGCAGCAGCGGGCGCAGCTCATCCTCGACGCCGAGGCCGTTCTGCAGGAGCACGATCTTCGCCCCCGGGGCCGCCACCTGCGCGAGCAGCGGAGCCAATTCGGCGTTGCTGGTGGTCTTGGCCCCCACCAGCAGCCAGTCGCATGCCGGCATGTCCTGCACGCTGCGCCAGGCGTTGACCGGCGACAGCTGCAGCTCGCCCAGCTGGGCATGCCGGACCCGCAGGCCATCGCGGGCGACCGCTTCGTATTCGCTGCGCAGCAGGAAATGGACCTCGAAACCGGCGCGGGCCAGCATCAGCCCGTAGTAACCGCCGATAGCGCCGGTACCGATGATGCCGATACGCGGGCGAACCGATGTGCTCATGACAACGCTCCTCTACAGATGGACTGCGCACTATCGTGCGGGCACCGCCATCGCGGCAAGCCACTCCGCCGGCAAATGATCGCTGATCGCACAACACCTACCACTCGGAGCCGAAGCGAAATGCGGCCGGCACGCCCGCAAAACCCGCTTGTCTTATTGTGAAAAGACGGCCTAAAGCGTTAAGGTGCAGGCATCCCGTTGCCCCATTGCCGAACTCCGCCACGGGCCTAGCTGGCGGATGGCATCCGTGACCAATGAGTAACACGATGGCTGATTTACCGATCGACGACCTTAATATCGCCTCCAACGAGGCGCTGATCACCCCCGAACAGCTGAAGAACGAACTGCCCCTCACCGAAACCGCGCGCCAGACCGTCAGCGCCGGCCGTCAGGTGGTGCGCGACATCCTCGATGGCAACGACCATCGCCTGTTCGTGGTGGTCGGCCCCTGCTCGATCCACGACATCAAGGCCGCCCACGAGTATGCCGAGCGCCTGAAGGTGCTGGCAGCCGAGGTCTCCGATACCCTGTATCTGATCATGCGCGTCTACTTCGAGAAGCCGCGCACCACCGTCGGCTGGAAGGGCCTGATCAACGACCCCTACCTTGACGACTCGTTCAAGATCCAGGATGGCCTGCACATCGGCCGCAAGCTGCTCTGCGACCTCGCCGAGATGGGCCTGCCCACCGCCACCGAAGCCCTCGACCCGATCTCCCCGCAGTACCTGCAGGATCTGATCAGCTGGTCGGCCATCGGCGCACGCACCACCGAATCGCAGACCCACCGCGAGATGGCCTCCGGCCTGTCCTCGGCGGTCGGTTTCAAGAATGGCACCGACGGCAGCCTGACCGTGGCGATCAACGCGCTGCAGTCGGTTTCCAGCCCGCATCGCTTCCTCGGCCTGAACCAGCAGGGCCAGGTCTCCATCGTCACCACCAAGGGCAATCGCTACGGCCACGTGGTACTGCGTGGCGGCAACGGCAAGCCCAACTACGACTCGGTCAGCGTCGCCCTGTGCGAGCAGGAGCTGACCAAGGCCGGCATTCGCCCGAACATCATGGTCGACTGCAGCCACGCCAACTCCAACAAGGATCCGGCCCTGCAGCCGCTGGTGATGGAGAACGTCGCCAACCAGATCCTCGAGGGCAACAACTCGATCATCGGCCTGATGGTGGAGAGCAACCTCGGCTGGGGCAATCAGTCGATCCCGAAGGATCTCTGCGACCTCAAGTACGGCGTTTCGGTCACTGACGCCTGCATCGACTGGGACAGCACCGAGAAGACCCTGCGCAGCATGCACGCCAAACTCAAGGACGTGCTGCCCCGCCGCAAGCGCGGCTGATCGGCCAGAACAAAAAAGCCGGGCTCCAGCCCGGCTTTTTCATGCCCGCGAATCGCGGCGGCGGCCCCTAGCTCTCCCGCGCCAGATTGCGCTGGCGACGCTCCATGTAGCGCTCGACATAGGAACACGACGGAATCACGGTGTAGCCCTGATCTTCGGCGAAGCGCAGGGCCTGCTCGGTCAGCGCCGCCGCCAGACCTCGCCCACGCAGGGCGTCGGGAACAAAGGTACGGTAGATGTCGATGGTCTGCTTACCCAGGTCCATGTAGGACAGATAGGCCCGGCTACCGTCCACCAGCACTTCAAACTGCTTGCCAATCTGATCATGCCGGATGGTCAGAGACTCGGTCATGATGCTTCTCCCCTCACGCTGCGCTGCCACCCTGCAACAGGTCGGTGGCGACCATTGAATTATCTACCCGAGCCATTGACATTAGCAAAGCCGGTCACTCGCTGTCCAAGATCTCCAGCCCCTGCCCATGACGAAAGCAGATCGCAGAGTAAGACCAGGAAGGGGTCAGGGAGTGCCGTGACTGCTCGCCAAGGATAAGCCTGATTATTTTTTAGACAAACTCGCAATCAGATGCAGACTACCCCAAAAAATTCGTGCGCGACTTGCCCTTGGCACATTTACTTACTAGAACTTATGCGTACTATATGTGCCAGTCGATTTCCCTTGCGGGAAATTGCATTACGGAAAGTCCACCTTAAGGGGAACACGATGAACAACGTTCTGAAAATTTCCGCTCTGACCCTGGCCGCCATCCTGGCTACCGGTTGCAGCAGCATGTCCAAGGAAACCGAAGCCCGTCTGACCGCTACCGAAGACGCCGCTGCCCGCGCTCAGGCTCGCGCTGACGAAGCCTACCGCAAGGCCGACGAGGCTCTGGCTGCCGCTCAGAAGGCTCAGCAGACCGCTGACGAAGCCAACGAGCGCGCTCTGCGCATGCTGGAAAAAGCCAGCCGCAAGTAATAGGTCTCACGACCTGGCATTTGCAGAAAGCCGACCCTCAGGGTCGGCTTTTTTATTGCCCGGTCGCTCCGTTCACCGCGACGTGCGGAGCGCCTGCCAATAAAAAAGCCCGCCACAGCGCAGCTGCGGCGGGCTTCCTGTCCAGCGACGGCTCAGTGCGTTGCCGCGCTGGCTATCTCCTCGCGCGATTCGGCGATCTCGATCGGCAGGCCATCCTCGGCGGCGACCACTTCACGCACCACTTCCCAGTCCAGGCGCAGCCCCTGGTTGAGGTCTTCGCGCTTGAGCAGGGCATTGATCACCTCGGTATGCTTGTCGACCACCGACGGCTCGCCGGCATCGTTCAGCGGCGTGTGCGCCTCCAGATAGACCTTGCCGCCGGCCACACCGAACTTGTACGGCTGATTGATGATGCGCACCGGAGTCCCCACCGGCACCATCTTGGCCAGCTGCAACACGTTGTTGTTGAGCATGCGGAAGCAGCCATGGCTGACACGCATGCCGATACCGAACTTCTTGTTCGAACCGTGAATCAGGTAACCCGGCGTCCCCAGGGTGAACTTGAACGGGCCGAGCGGGTTGTCCGGACCGGCGGGAACCACTGCCGGCAGGATGTCACCTTCGGCCGCATGCTCGGCGCGGATCGAGGCCGGCGGCGTCCAGGTCGGATTCGGCGTCTTGGCGGTAATGGTGGTGGTGGTGATCGGCGAGCCCCAGCCCTCGCGGCCGATACCCAGCGGGAAGGTGTGCACCACGTTCTGCCCTTTCGGGAAGTAGTACATGCGGTATTCGGCCAGATTGATCACGATGCCTTCGCGCGGACCGGGCGGCAGGATGTAACGGGTCGGCAGGATGATCTCCGCACCCTCGCCGGGCAGCCAGGGATCGACACCGGGGTTGGCGGCGACCATCTCCAGATAGCCCAGGTCGTTGGCCGTGGCGATGTCGGCGAAGGTGTCCTCGTACTTGGCCTTGATCACCTGCACTTGGCCGACGACATCCTCGCCCGGCGGCGGCAGAGGCAGTTCCAGCGCACTGGCGGGTGCAGCCAGCAACAGTGCGGCCAGGCTGGCCAGCAAGGGGCGAACGGCAACAACACGCGTGAACATCACAGATACCCGAGAAAATTGAGTGATTGTCAATTGTACCCCGCCTCTTGCGGCAGGGGGAGCCTCAGCGCAGCGGCCAGTCGCGAGGCAAGCCGCGGCGGTCGGCGCGCAGGCGTTGCAGACATACCGAGCACAACCGGCCATCCTTGAGGACCGCCTTGTCCAGCGACTGCCAGAGCGGCTGCGCCGGCAACAGACTGCCGCACAGCGTATGGTCGCCGGCATCGTCCAGCTCCAGCTGCCGGGCGACCAGATGCAGACGCACTTCCTGGCAGGCGAACAGGTCCAGCTGCTCGGCAGGGATGAGCAGCCGGTAGGCATACAGGGACCAGGGTTGGCGCGGCATCAAGGGCTCCGGGTGGCGCGGCGCGCAACCTTAGCCGAAAGCCTCGACCGGGAAAAGGGCCTAGAGCAGTGGCTGCAGGGTCGGCCAGAGATTTTCCAGCAGAATCGGCTGGGCGGCCGCACCGGGATGGATGCCATCGGCCTGCATCAGGCTGCCCACCCCCCCCACTCCGTCCAGGAAGAAGGGCACCAGCGGCACCTGCCGCTCGCGCGCCAGGTCGACATACACCTGCTCGAAAGCCTCGGTGTAACGCGCGCCGTAGTTGGGCGGCAGCTTCATGCCCAGCAGCAGCACCTCGGCACCGGCCTGCCGGCTGTGATCGATCATCGCGGCAAGATTCTGTTGCAATTGCCCCGGGGGCTGGCCACGCAGGCCGTCGTTGCCGCCAAGCTCGATCAGCACCAGCGCGGGCTGATGCTTCTCGAGCAGCCCCGGCAGGCGGGAAAGCCCGCCGGCACTGGTGTCACCGCTCACTGAGGCATTCACTACCTGCCACTCCGGCGCCGTGTCGCGCAGCCGTTCGGCCAGCAGACTGACCCAGCCCTGGCGGGTTTCCAGGCCAAAAGCCGCGCTGATACTATCGCCGACGACCAGCAAGGTCCCCGCCGCCGCATTCTGAGCCAGCAACAGCAGCCCCAGACAGCCGCGCAACACCCATGTACGCATCGGATTCTCCATGAGTACCAGCATTCTCACTGCGCGAAACCTTAGCAAAGTGGTCAGCAGCACGGAAGGCGAGCTGACCATCCTCGACGACCTCAGCCTCGACCTCGCGCAGGGCGACAGCCTGGCCATCGTCGGCCGCTCCGGATCGGGCAAGTCCACCCTGCTCGGCCTGCTCGCCGGGCTCGACCAGCCCAGCGCTGGCGAAGTGCGACTGGCCGGCCATGCCCTCTCCCGGCTCGACGAAGACCAGCGCGCGCGCGTGCGCGCCGAGCATGTCGGTTTCGTGTTCCAGTCGTTCCAGCTGCTCGACAGCCTCACCGCACTGGAGAACGTCATGCTGCCGCTGGAGCTCGACGGTCGCAGCGACGCCCGGCAGAACGCCCGCGCGCTGCTCGAGCGGGTCGGCCTCGGCCAGCGCCTTAGCCACTACCCCCGCCAGCTCTCCGGCGGCGAGCAGCAGCGGGTGGCCATCGCCCGCGCCTTCGCCGGCGAGCCGGACATCCTGTTCGCCGACGAGCCCACCGGCAACCTCGACAGCCTGACCGGCGAGCGCATCACCGAGCTGCTGTTCGAACTCAACCGCGAGCGCGGCACCACCCTGGTGCTGGTCACCCACGACGCCCGCCTCGCCGGCCGCTGCCAGCAGCAATTGCGCCTGGAAGCCGGGCGCCGCATCGCCATGGAGGCCTGAGATGCGTGCGCTGCCGCTGCCCCGCCTGCTTCAGCTCGGCCTGCGCCAGCTGCTGCGCGAGGCCCGCTCCGGCGAGCTGCGCGTGCTGTTCTTCGCCCTGCTGATCGCCGTGGCGGCCAGCACGGCCATCGGCTATTTCAGCGGCAGGCTGAATGCGGCCATGCTGCTGCGCGCAAGCGAGTTTCTCGCCGCCGACCTGGTGCTGCACGGCACGGCAGCGGCCGAGCCCACGCAGATCGCCGCTGGCCAGGCGCGCGGCCTGAGCCACGCGCGCAGCGTGGAATTCGCCAGCGTCATCGCCACCGACCAGGGCGTGCAACTGGCAAGCGTCAAGGCGGTCGACGAGGGCTATCCGCTACGCGGCCAGCTGAAGAGCGCCGCGCGGCCGTACGGTCCCGAGATGCCCGGGGGACGACCCGCGCCCGGCGAGTTGTGGGCCGAGGCCCGCCTGCTGGTGGCGCTCGATCTGCAGATCGGCGACCTGGTCGAGATCGGCCGCCAGCCGCTGCGCCTCACCCGTGTGCTGACCTACGAGCCGGATCGCGGCGGCGACTTCTACAGCCTGACTCCCCATGTACTGATCAATCTGGCCGACCTCGAGGCCACCGGCGTGGTCCAGCCCGGCAGCCGGGTACGCTACCGCGAACTGTGGCGGGGTACGCCAACGCAGCTGGCCGACTATCGTGACGCCATCGCACCGACTCTGGCCGCCCACCAGCGCCTGCAGGATGCCCGCGACGGCAACCGCCAGGTGGGCAACGCGCTGGATCGCGCGGCCCGCTACCTCAACCTCGCCAGTCTGGCCGCCGTGCTGCTCGCCGGCGTGGCCGTCGCCCTGTCGGCCACGCGTTTCGCCCAGCGCCGCTACGACCTCAGCGCCATGCTGCGCTGCTTCGGCCTGTCGCGGCGCGAAGCGCTGCTGTTGTTCTGCGTGCAACTGCTGATCCTCGGCCTGCTCGCCAGCCTGGCGGGCGCCCTGCTCGGCTGGCTGGCGCAGTTCGGCCTGTTCCGCCTGCTCGCTGGCCTGCTGCCCGGCGAGATCCCCGCCGGCGACCTGCAGCCGGCGCTGGTCGGCATGGCCACCGGCCTGGTCGCCCTGACCGGCTTCGCCCTGCCACCGCTGGCGGCCCTCGGCCGGGTGCCGCCGCTGCGCGTGCTGCGCCGCGACCTGCTGCCACCGCCGCTGGCCATCTGGCTGGTCTACGCGATCGCCCTGCTCGCCCTCGGTCTGATCATGTGGTGGCTGAGCCTGGACATCCTGCTGACCCTGGCCCTGCTCGGTGGCGGCCTGCTCGCCGCCCTGGCGCTCGGCGGCCTTTGGCTGTGGCTGCTGCGCGGCCTGCGCCGCCTGCTGGCCGACGCCGGACTGACCTGGCGTCTCGGCCTCGGCCAGCTGCTGCGCCACCCGCTGGCGGCAGCCGGCCAGTCGCTGGCCTTCGGTCTGATCCTGCTGGCCATGGCCCTGGCCCTGCTGCTGCGCAGCGAACTGCTGGACAACTGGCGTCAGCAACTGCCGGCCCAGGCGCCCAACCACTTCGCCCTCAACATCCTGACGGGCGAGCGCGAAGCCTTCGCCGCGCGCATCGCCGAACTGTCGCCGCAGCCAGCCACCCTCTATCCGGTGATTCCGGGGCGCCTGGTCAGCATCAACGGCGCACCGGCCCGCGAGGTGGTGAGCACGGAATCGCGTGGCGAGCGGGCCGTACGCCGCGACCTCAACCTGACCTGGTCGAGTCACCTGCCGCAAGACAACCAGGTCGTCGCCGGTCACTGGTGGGACGCCCTGCCGACCGGCCACGGCCCCGCGGTTTCGGTGGAGGAGAAGCTGGCGGAAAGCCTCGGCGTCAAGCCCGGCGACCGGCTGGGCTTCGAGATCGGCGGCCAGCCTCTGGAAGCCGAGGTGACCAGCCTGCGCAGAGTCAACTGGGACAACTTCCAGCCCAACTTCTTCATGGTCTTCGCACCGCAGAGCCTCGCCGAGCTGCCCACCACCTACATGACCAGCTTCTATCTGCCGCCGGGCTCCGAGCGTAGCCTGGTCGAACTGGCGCGCGCCTTCCCGACCGTCACCCTGCTGCAGATCGACGCCGTGCTGGCGCAGCTGCGCGACATCCTCGCCCAGGTCACCTTGGCCGTCGAATACGTGCTGCTGTTCGTCCTCGCTGCGGGGCTGATGGTGCTGTTCGCCGGCCTGCAGGCCACCCTCGACGAACGTATCCGCCAGGGCGCCCTGCTGCGCGCCATCGGCGCCAATCGGCAACTGCTGGTACGTGCGCGACGCAGCGAATTCGCCGTGCTCGGCGCCGGCAGTGGCCTGCTCGCCGCCCTCGGCTGCGAGGTGGTCAGCGCCCTGCTCTATCGCCTGGTGTTCGACCTCGGCTGGCAGCCACACCCGCAGCTGTTGTTGCTGCCGCCGATCGGCGCCCTGCTGGTCGGCGCCGCCGGCCTGTTCGGCACCCGCCGCGCGCTGAGCGCCAGCCCGCTCGCCGTACTGCGCGAGACCTGAGTCCACCCCCTGTTATCGGATGCAAGATCAATGAGCCGCTACCGTCCGCCGCGCACCGCCGGCACTCCGCTGATCACTCCCGAAGGCGAGGCGCGGCTGCGTGCCGAGCTGCACGAGCTTTGGAACGTGCGCCGCCCCCAGGTCACCCAGGCCGTCAGCGAAGCCGCCGCACAGGGCGACCGCTCGGAAAACGCCGAGTACACCTACGGCAAGAAGATGCTGCGCGAAATCGACAGCCGCGTGCGCTTCCTGCGCAAGCGCCTGGAAAACCTCAAGGTGGTCAGCGAGCGCCCGGCCGATCCGGGCAAGGTCTATTTCGGCGCCTGGATCACCCTCGAGGACGAACAGGGCGAAACAGCGCGCTACCGCATCGTCGGCCCCGACGAGTTCGATCTCCGGCAGAACCTGATCAGCATCGACTCGCCCCTGGCCCGCGCCCTGGTCGGCAAGGCGCTGGACGCGGAAGTGCAGGTACAGACACCGACCGGCGTGCGCACCTGGTATGTGGTGGAAATCGACTATCCCTGAGCACAGCGCCGGGTGATCAGCCCCTGGCGCGCCACCCGCACCAAGGCGCTGATGGTCGGCTCGAGCTGCTCTCGATCGGGAGCATGGATCACCGCGAAGTCGAAACTGTTCGGGGCAAAGCGGCCGAGGTCAGCGGCCTCGCTGCGGGCGAAGCGGATCAGGAAGGTACGCGGACAGGCCCAGCGCTTGGGCCAGCCGTCGAGATAGCGCAGCAGGGCGGGCTGGTGCTGGCCTGCGAGGAGGACGCGGGGATTGCGTGCAAGCAGACCAGTGGTGATCGGTGCCAGGCGGACCAGGGGTTGCGGACAGTTCATTGTGGATTCTCCACCTCGCCAGACTTCACTGGCAACGGTGGGAGGTGACACCGAACCAGCGCTTTAGCGGTATTTCGGTCTGGTCGTCCATCGGGACGCCAGCCTGGCGCCCCGCAAGTTGCTGTTTTAAATCGGCGCCTGGCAAGGATCCTAAAGAGCGCCGGAAAGCACTGTCAACCCCGGCTGACTCACGGCTTACGGCACAGGCAACCATCCAGCGACCACTTGCCGGCGCCGTCGATCAGCAGGGCCACGTTCACCGCGAGCAACGCCAGGGCGTACTCGTAACCGTTGTTGGTGATGAAGAAACCATTCGCCCAGTGCACGCTGAACATGGCCACCAGCGACACCACCGCCAGCACCGCCGCCGCCGGGCGCACCAGCAGGCCGATCACCAGAGCCAGGCCACCGAAGAATTCGCCGCTGCCGGCGAGCAGAGCCATCAGGTAGCCCGGAGTCAGGCCGATCGACTCCATCCATTGGCCGACCCCGGCCAGACCATAACCGCCGAACCAGCCGAACAGTTTCTGTGCGCCATGGGCCATGAAGGTCAGGCCGATCACGATGCGCACCACGGCCAGGCCATAGCCACCGCGGGTCGACAACAGGGATGTGCAGAAGGCATTCATGAAGGGAGTCCTCTCCAGGTGAGTGATGAAGAGACTTTAGCCCAAATATTCGAAGCAAATGGCGCAAAAAACGCCGGTGATACATCGATAAAATCGATCACTCAGGCTCCAGGCGATAGCGCTCACGGCTCAGCGCCAGATGGTACTTGTTCACGCTGCTCACGTAGCTGACCACCCCCATGCCGATCCGCTCGGCCGCCAGTCGTTCGACCTGGAAAAACCAGCGATTGGGATCGAGTCCGCGCCGGCGCGCCTCCGCCCGCAGACTCTGCACCCGTTGCGGCCCCATGTTGTAGGCGGCCAGCACGAAGGCCATCCGCTCGCGCTCGTTGAGCTGCGAACTGGCGAAATAGCGCCGGCGGATCATCGCCAGGTACTTGGCGCCGGCCTGCACATTGCCGTCCAGGCTGGCCGCATTGCCGACGCCGACGCTGCGCGCCGCCGCCGGGGTGACCTGCAGCAGGCCGCGGGCGCCACCCGCACCACGGGCATTGGGGTTGAGGGTGGACTCCTTGAACGCCAGCGCCGCCAGCAGCAGCCAGTCCAGGGACTGGGCCCGGGCATGCCGCATAAGCGTCGGACGCACCCGCTCCAGACGCTGCCGCTCGGTCGGCCCGAGGGGCTGGCGGACCTTGTACAGGCGCCGGTAGACGCGCTGCAGCACCTGATCCTGATCGGCCGGCGGCCGGTACTCGCGCAGAAACAGATCGATGCCGGCACGCAGGCTGGGCGCCGCGCGATGGACGTACCAGCTGAGGTCGTCCTTCTGCGCCAGCACCAGATGACGGTCGATGCGCAGCTTCGGCATCACCTTGGCCCAACGCTCGGCGATCGGCAGTTCGACCGCGGTCATCGGCAGGATGCCGGCCTGCACCATCTCCAGCACATCCTCCACCGCCAGGGTCGGATCCTGCCAGTCGGCGACGATCGGCGTCTTCAGCCCAGCGTTGAGGCGCTGCAAGGCCTCGCGCGCGGCACTGCCGGCCGGCAGCGCGAGACTGCGCCCGGCCAGCTGCTCCAGGCGCTGGTAACGACGATTGCCCTGTCGGGCCACCACCACCAGCGGCACGTCATGCTGGATCGGCGCACTGGCGCGCACCGCCATACCGCGACGCACCGGCAGGAGTTCGCCGGGGGCGACCAGGTCGCCCTCCCCGCGCAGCAAGGCCGGCAGCAGCTGCTCCTTGGGCAGCGGGATCAGCCGCAGACGCACCTCGCGGCCATCGCGGGCGGTACGATTGAGGTACTGCTCGAAGGCGCGCAGACGATGGTACTCCACACCGATCGCTTCGCCGCGCACCATCCCGGAACTGTGCCGGCTCTGGTTGACCAGCACGCGCAACTGACCGCTGGCGCGGATCGCCGCGAGGTCGCGTACGCTTTCCGCCGCGCTCCAGCCCTCCGGCGGACCGGCCAGACGTGCCTGCGCAGGCAGAGGCAACAGCCCCAGAAGGCCCGGCAACAACACCAGCACGGCCAGCGCGCGCAGCCAGCGCGCGGGAAGAAGACTGCATTTGCCAGCCATTTTGCGGTTAAATACGCGTTTTTTCGTCAATCTCGAATTCCCTTCGGGGCATTCGGCCTGAATACGGGTGCAGCACCATGCAACTGATCGACATCGGCGTCAATCTGACTCATGGCTCCTTCGCCAGGGAGCGCGAGGCTTGCATCGCCCGCGCGCGAGAGGCCGGGGTGTGCCAGATGGTGCTCACCGGAACCTCGGTGGAGGACAGCGAGGCCGCTCTGCAGCTGTGTCGGCAGTTCGACCGCGAAGGCCAGCGGCTGTTCGCCACGGCCGGTCTGCACCCCCACGAGGCCAGCCAGTGGAACAGCGACAGCGCCCGCCAGCTGCGGGCGCTGCTGGCCGAGCCGCAGGTGCGCGCGGTGGGCGAATGCGGGCTGGACTTCAATCGCGACTTCTCGCCGCGCCCGGCCCAGGAACATGCGCTGGAAGAGCAGCTGGCCCTGGCCTGCGAGCTGGCAAAACCGGTGTTCCTCCACGAGCGCGAAGCCAGCGAGCACCTGCTGGCGATCCTGCGCCACTATCGCGACCGCCTGCCGGGCGCGGTGGTGCACTGCTTCACCGGCGAGAAGCGTGCCCTGTACGCCTATCTGGACCTCGACCTGCACATCGGCATCACCGGCTGGATCTGCGACGAACGGCGGGGCAGCCACCTGCACGAACTGGTTCGCGAGATCCCGAAAGGCCGCCTGATGCTGGAGAGCGACGCACCTTATCTGCTGCCGCGCACCCTGCGGCCACGCCCGAAGCACGGCCACAACGAACCGGCATTCCTGGTCGAGGTGCTCAACGAAGTGGCCCGCCATCGCGGCGAAACGGCGCAAAGTCTGGCGGCGCACAGCACCGCCAGCGCACGGGCCTTCTTCGGCCTGCCGGCAATCTGAGGGGCGTGCCTGCGCCGAGTCAGTCGCCGCCGGCCAGCTCCCGGCGGAGGATCAGCAGCGCCGCATCGGCCTCGACTTCGGCCGCCGCCAGCTCGCGTCGCCAGTGCGGCAGGCAAGGCTGCAGGTCTTGCTCGTCCGCGGCAAGCTGGCACCACACCACGCGGTCATGCCAGTCGCCCAGCGCCGATTGCGCCTGCTTGAGCGCCGCCATCGGCATCGCCAGCTGTCCCGGCCAGACCTCGGCGGCATAGCGCAGCCGCTTGACCAGCAGGCGCAGACGGTGGCGATCGTGGGCCGGATCGAGCAGCGCCTGCCGCAGGCAGGTTCGCTGGCGGTGCAGGCGCCGGTGCACCCTCTGCCGCCAGCCTTTGAGCACCCCCTCGCGCTGGCATTCGCGCAGCAGGGCGGGCAACTGCGCCAGGCCATGTTCGAGACGCAGCAGCACCGGATCACCGAGCAGGCGCGCATACCCCTGCTCCAGCCGCTGGCGGCGCACGGCGGCCGCCTTCACCTGGCCGACGCGCTCCAGTTCGGCGACCAGCACCTCCAGATCGCGCAGCGGCGTGCTCAGGCGTCCGAACTCGGCCGCCAGCGTCTCCAGGTTCTCGATGCCCGGCAAGCCACGCAGCGGTTGCAGACGACTGCGCAAGCGCCGCACCACGATGCGCAGGTCGTGCAGTGCCTCGCCGTCGGTGCGCGCCTGCAGGCGCGCACGGCTGGCCAGGAGTTCGATATCCAGCGCGATGAAATGCGCAATCAGCTGGCTGACCGGAGCGGACATGGGCAGATTCCTCGACTCGGCTCTGCGAGCATAGCAGGCACTAGGACTCAGCCCCGCGGCGCACCGTGGAGGGGCGGATTGCCGTTGCGCCACCACGGCCGCCAGGGCAACTGCCGGCGCAGCCGGGCGAGCAGACGGCGCAGGGCGGCAGGATCGGCGGCGGCCTCGGCATAGCGCTGTTGGGCGAAGCGTTGGGCGAACGCACGGATTACCGCGGCCTGGGCGGGCAACGACTGGGCGGCGCGTTCGGCGAAGGCCAGCGGCCCCTCCCCGGCCTGCCGGCATATCCCGTGGCGCGCCAGCAGGCGCTCGAAGCGCCGGTACTGGCGCAGCAGCGGATCGTGCTCGCGCTTCCACGGCTGGAACAGGGCCAGCGCCAGCACGCCGAGCAGGGTCGCAGCGCACGCCAGCAGCAGCAAGCCGATGCGGGTCGGATCCGCCTTGCCGAACCAGTCTTCCAGCAGCCGGAGCTGCTCGACGCCCTGGTAGCCCAGCACCCTGCGCTGCCAGGCGTAGTTGAGACTGTCCCAGGACAAGCGCAGATCGTTGATCCACTCGACATGCCGATAACGCAGCGGCGACAGCGGCGCATCGGCGAGGAAGACGTCCTCGGCCGGCAGGGCCTGCTCGAGGCCCTGCTCGATGCGCGTCGGCGCCACCTGGAAGGTGGGGTCGACGGTGAGCCAGCCACGTCCGGGCAGCCAGTACTCCACCCAGGCATGGGCATCGAACTGGTGCACCAGCACGTAGTTGCCGGCCGGATTGACCTCGCCGCCCTGGTAACCGGCCACCACCCGCGCCGGGATGCCCGCCGCACGCAGGACGAAGGTCATTGCCCCGGCATAGTGGGCGCAGAAACCGCGCCGGCTGTCGAACAGGAAATGATCGACCGTGTGCTCGCCGGCCAGCGGCGGCTTGAGGGTATAGAAGTAGTCCTCGCGGGCGAAATGGCCGAGCAGCTCATCGACCAGCGCCTGCGGATCCGCCGGGTGGCGAGCCTTGAGCTCAGCCGCCCACTGCCGGGCCCGCGGATTGCCCACCGCCGGCAACTGCAGGGCAACGCCCAGCCGCGGGCTGCCCTGCACCTCGCGGCGTGCCTGTGGCCAAGACTTCACGCTGTACAGCAGGCTCTGCTCCACCGGCTGGCGGCGCTGCAGGCGAAAATCGCCCATCTGCCGGGTCTGTTCGAGGCCGGTGGTCGCCGTGTCCAGGGCGAACAGCCACGGCTGGCCGCTGGCCTGCATGACGATGCTGTAGGAGATCGCAGGCCCCTCGGCCTGCCAGTCGGGGCGCCCGCGCGGCGGCTCGGGCAACTGCGACCAGCGCCGACCGTCGAACTGCTCGAAGGTCAGCGCGCGCCAGTACAGCTCGCGCCGCGGCGGAATGGCGCCGTCGAAGCTGGCGCGGAAGGCCAGCGCGGACGACTGGCCGAGTTCGGCGATATCGCCCGGCGTCATGCTCTCGGCCAGGCCGCGGCTGCCGCCTGGGCCGGGCATCGGCACCGACCACAGCGGCCCCACGCGCGGGAACAGCACGAACAGCACCAGCATCAGCGGCGTCGCCTGCAGCAGCAGGCTGCCGGCCAGGCGCAGGGTCGGCCACGGCCGCTCGCCCAGGCCGCTCTGCTGCAGGCCGATCAGCGCCGCCAGCAGCGCAGTGATCGGCAGCAGGCTGTACAGCGCCGCTGGCAGTCCGTCATCGAACAGATAGCTGGTGACCACCACGAAGAAGCCGAGGAACACCAGCACCAGGGCGTCGCGGCGGGTCTTGAGCTCCACCAGCTTGAGCAGGAAGGTCGACACCAGCAGCGCCACGCCGGCATCCAGGCCCATCAGCGAACCGCGCGAGGCATACACCCCCACCGCAGCGGCGACCAGCATGAAGGCCTTGGTCAGCCCACCGGGGTAGCTGGTGCGCTGACGGAACACCTGGATGCGCCAGGTGGCGCAGACCAGCCACAGGCCGCTGATCCATACCGGTAGGTGGGCGAGGTGCGGCAGGATCACCAGCACCTGCGCCACCAGCAGCCAGAGCAGGCTGATGCGCGGGATCGGCGGCGACAGCTTCTTCTTCATGACCGCCCTCCCTGCGGCGAGGCCGGCAGGCCGAACAGCGCCAGATCGCGCAGGCACAGGTCGCGCTGGGCGCCCCCGGAGGCCGGCGCCCGACTCACGCCGGGCAGACGCAGCCCGAAGGGCTGGGCATGGGCCGCCAGGTGCACCACCCAGTGACACAGCAGCGCCAGACGCGCCTCGCGGTCGCCGCCCAGGCTGTCGAAGTCCAGCCACAGGTCGTGACTGTGCAGCTCGCTGAATTCCTTGACCAGCAGGCCCTGGCCACGCGACCAGGCCTTCCAGTGCAGGCGGCGCCGCGAGTCGCCACTCTGCCACGGGCGCAGCCCCTGGAAGTCGTCGACCCCGCTCTGCTGCGCGGCCACACCTGGCTCGTCGTCGTCCTCGCCGGCCCCACCGGCCGGCGGCAATTCGCCGGGCACGGGGCGCGGGTAGACCAGCGCGGCCAGATCGAGGTCGACCCAGCTCCACGCCACCAGCAGGCCGAGCGGAAAGCGACTTTCGACGCGCAGACGCGGCGCACGCAACCAGCCACGCCGCTCGGCCGGCAGGAACAGCTCGACTTCGCCGTTGCCGCTGGCGTCGACGTCCAGGCGCTGCAGTTCCGCCGGCGACCAGCCGACGGCGATGCCGCTGTGCGCGCGACCGCCGCTCTGCAGGCGCACCCGGAAGCACGCCTGCTCGCCGGCGAACACCGGGGGCGCCTCGCCGGCGGCCAGCTGCAGACCAGCCAGATTGCGCCAGGTGTGCAGGATGGCCACCAGCCCCACCGACAGCAGCAGGAAGGTCAGGCCGTAGGCCAGGCTGTTCTGGTAGTTGATCGCCGCCAGCAGCATGAGCAGCAATGCCACGCCGAACACCAGCCCCTCGCGGGTGGGCAGGATGAAGATGCGCCGCTGGTCCAGGCGTACCTGGCGGGCCGGCGGGATGCGCTGGTCCAGCCAACGCTGCCAGCGCGAGGCGAACAGGCGGCCCGGCATCAGAACGGCGTCACTTCGCGCAGCAGCCACTGCACCAGCGCGCCGCCGCCGTGGCCGGCCGGATCGGCCGCATCGCGCAGACGGTGACCGGCCACCGCCGGCAGCACCGCCTGCACATCCTCCGGGATCACGTAGTCGCGCCCGGCGAGCATGGCCCAGGCGCGCGCCGCAGCGAGCAGCGCCAGGCTGCCGCGCGGCGACAGGCCGAGGGCGAAGGTCGGCTGGGTGCGGGTGGCCTCGACCAGACGCAGCACGTAGTCGATCACCGCCTCGCTGGCGTGGATGCCCGGCACCTCGGCCTGGATGCGCGCCAGGCCGGCGTGGTCGAGCACCGGCTCCAGGCGCGGCAGCAGGTCGCGGCGTGCCTCGCCGAGCAGCAGGGCCTTCTCCGCCGCCCGTGCCGGATAGCCGAGGGAGATGCGCATGAGGAAGCGGTCGAGCTGCGATTCGGGCAGGGCGAAGGTGCCGCCTTGGCTCACCGGATTCTGCGTGGCGATGACGAAGAACGGCTCCGGCAGCGGGCGGGTCGCCCCCTCGATGGTCACCTGGCGCTCCTCCATCGCCTCGAGCAGCGCACTCTGGCTCTTCGGCGTGGCGCGGTTGATCTCGTCGGCCAGCACCAGCTCGGCGAAGATCGGCCCCGGATGAAAGACGAACTGCCCGGTATCGCGGTTGAACACCGAGGTGCCGAGGATGTCGCCGGGCAGCAGGTCGGAGGTGAACTGGATGCGCTGGTAGCTGAGGCCGAGCACCCGGGCCAGGGCGTGACTGAGGGTGGTCTTGCCCATTCCCGGCAGGTCCTCGAGCAGCAGGTGGCCACGCGCCAGAAGGCAGGTCAGGGCCAGGCGCACCTGCCTGTCCTTGCCCAGCAGCACCTGGTTGACGGCGGCCAGACAGTTTTCCAGTTGGGTGCGCATGCGCATGCTCCGTTTGCGTAAATCCTTGATCCTAATGGCCGAACGCCACAACGCAAAGGCTGGTGCGGCAATTTGCCAACTGCGTGGCGGCTGCCATCCGCGCGTTTTATTTCCGGATGTTACGTCCCCGACAGCGCCACAGACCGCATATCACGGGGGCCGGTTCGCCCGCAGCACGCCACCGAGTCACACGGGAGCGCGCCATGGCGGCGCCGGCAAGTGGACACCCGGCGCCGCCAGCGGTTAAGGTCCGGCGGCGCGAACTTTTGCCGTGAGCAGGGAAACACGCTTGATCATCGGGTATCGGTCGACAACAGGCAGACTTCTCGACCCTCGCCCCACTGCCACATCACTGTCAAGCCTGCCGGGAGAACATCACCAAGCGGACCATAACAACCACAAGACGAGGACACAGAAAGAATGAAAGTAGGTCTCATCGGTTTCGGGCGCACGGGCAAGTCCGTCGCCACCGTACTGCTGCACAGCAGCGACACCACCCTGGAATGGGTACTCCGCGGCTCGGCCAACCCGCAGCGCCGCTCCGCCGCACAATACCTGGACATCGACTCCGACAACCCGGCAATGATCTACGGCCGCGACGAGATCGCCATGGCCGAACTGCTGGAACGCCATCCGGTCGACGTGATCATCGACTTCTCCTCCGCCGACGGCCTCGACCTCTATGCCGAGCTGGCCGGCGAGCGACGCATCGCGGTGATCAGCGCCATCTCCCAGTATCCGCAGGCGCGCATCGACCAGCTGCAGGCCATCGGTGAACGGACCCGTGTGCTCTGGTCGCCGAACATCACCCTGGGCATCAACTTCCTCATCCTCGCGGCGAAGATCCTCAAGCAGATCGCCCCGGAGGCCGATATCGAGATCATCGAGGAGCATTTCGCCGCCAAGCCGGAAACCTCCGGCACCGCCAAGGTGATCGCCGAAAACCTCGACAAGCCTGCCGAAGAGATCAAGTCGATCCGCGCCGGTGGCATCGTCGGCCGTCACGAGATCCTCTTCGGCTTCCCCTACCAGACGGTGCGCCTGAGTCACGAGTCGATCGCCCGCGAGGCCTTCGGCAATGGTGTATTGTTCGCGGCCCGCAACCTGCTCCAGCGCGGACCGGGCTTCTACAACATGCAGGACCTGCTGGAACCCTACGTGTTCGAACGCGCGGCCAGCGCCTGAGCCGCCATACTCTGAAGCGGCGGCCGCCCGGCCGCCTTCCCGCCGTTGGCAAGCAGGAGGAAGCCCATGCCGGCCGCGCCACAGGATTGGCACGCACAATCACCCCAGCAGTGCCTGCAACGACTGCACGCCCACGCCGCCGGCCTCGGCGCCGGCGAGGCCGCGCGACGACTGCTGCAGTACGGTCCCAACCGCCTCCCCGAAAGCAGCGGACCGGGCTGGCTGCGCCGCCTGCTGCGCCAGTTCCACAACCTGCTGATCTATGTGCTGCTGGCCTCGGCGCTGCTGGTCGGCCTGCTCGGCGAGTGGCTGGACTGCCTGGTGATCCTCGGCGTGGTGGCGATCAACGCACTGGTCGGCTTCATCCAGGAGGGCAAGGCCGAGCAGGCCATGCGCTCGATCCGCAAGCTGCTGACCCTGGACAGCCGGGTGCGCCGCGAGGGCCTGGTGCACTCGCTGCCGGCCGAGCAGCTGGTGCCCGGCGACATCGTCCTGCTCGAAGCCGGCGACCGGGTACCGGCCGACCTGCGCCTGCTCGAGTGCCGCGATCTCTGCATCGACGAGGCCATGCTCACCGGCGAGTCGCTGCCGGCCACCAAGCAGTGCACCGCCGTCGACAGCCAGGCCAGCCTCGGCGACCGCCATTGCATGGCCTATTCCGGCACCCTGGTCAGCGCCGGCAACGGCGCGGGCGTGGTGGTGGCCACCGGCAGCGACACCGAGCTCGGCCAGATCAGCGGCCTGCTCAACCAGGTGGAAAGCCTGCAGACCCCGCTGCTCGGCGACATGCAGCGCTTCGCCCGCCAGCTCACCCTGATCATCCTCGGCCTCGCCGTGCTGACCTTCGCCATCGGCACGCTGTGGCACGACTACGCCGCCAGCGACATGCTGATGGCCGCGGTGGGCCTGGCGGTGGCAGCGATCCCCGAAGGGCTGCCGGCGGTGCTGACCATCGTCCTCGCCCTCGGCGTGCAGCGCATGGCGCGCCACCGGGCGATCATCCGCCGTCTGCCGGCGGTGGAGAGCCTGGGGGCCGTCACGGTGATCTGCTCGGACAAGACCGGAACCCTGACCCGCAACGAGATGACCGTGCAGCAGGTGTTCACCACCGCCAGCAACTATCAGATCGGCGGGGTCGGCTACGAGCCGAACGGCTGCCTCAGCAGCCGGGGCTGTCCGCTCCAGCCGCAGCAGGCGACCGACCTGCTGGAGCTGGCGCGTGCCGGCCTGCTGGCCAATGGCGCCAGCCTGCGGCAGACCGCCGAGGGCTGGCAGATCAGCGGCGACCCCACCGAAGCCGCCCTGCTCACCCTGGCCGGCAAGCTCGGCCTCGATGCCCCCCGCGAGCTGGCGCTCCTGCCGCGCATGGACAGCATTCCGTTCAGCCCCGAGCTGCGCTGCACCGCCAGCCTGCATCACGACCACGCCGGTCACGGCCTGATCTACCTGTTCGGCGCGCCGGAGCGCCTGCTCGAACTGTGCAACCGCCAATGGCGCGACGGCAGCGCCGAAGCCCTCGATCCGCGCCACTGGCACGCCCGCCTGGAAGAAGGCGCCGCCCTCGGCCTGCGCATGCTCGGCGTGGCCATGCGCCCGCTCGACAAGCCGCAGGCCCAGCTGAACTACGCCGACCTCGACGGCGACTTCATCCTCTTCGGCCTGGTCGGCATGCTCGATCCGCCTCGCGAGGAGGCCGTCGCGGCCATCGCCGAATGCCGCAGCGCCGGCATCGCGGTGAAGATGATCACCGGCGATCACGCCGCCACCGCGGCAGTCATCGCCGCACGCCTGGGGCTGGATAGCGGCACGCCGCTGACCGGCGCCGAACTGGACCGCCTCGACGACGCCGAACTGGATGCACGTCTGCCGTCCACCGCGGTGTTCGCCCGCACCAGCCCGGCGCACAAGCTGCGCCTGGTCGAACGCCTGCAGGCACAGGGCGCGCGGGTGGCGATGACCGGCGACGGGGTCAACGACGCACCGGCGCTCAAGCGCGCCGACATCGGCATCGCCATGGGCATCAAGGGCACGGAGGCGGCCAAGGAAGCAGCGCAGATGGTGCTGGCCGACGACAACTTCGCCACCCTGACGCATGCGGTGGCCGAGGGGCGCACGGTCTACGACAACCTGAAGAAGTCGATCCTGTTCATCCTGCCCACCAATGGCGGCGAGGCGCTGGTACTGCTGGCGGCGATCGCCATGGGCCTGACCCTGCCGATCACTCCGCTGCAGATCCTCTGGGTGAACATGATCACCGCCGTGACCCTGTCGCTGGCGCTGGCCTTCGAGCCCCCCGAGGGCGACCTGATGCGCCGCCCGCCGCGCGACCCGGCCACCCCACTGCTGTCCACCTACCTGCTGTGGCGCCTGCTGCTGGTCGGCCTGCTGCTGACCGTAGCCAGCCTCGGACTGTTCCTCTACGCCCAGCAGATCGGTCTGTCGCTGGAGGCCAGCCGGACCCTGGCGGTGAACACGCTGGTCGCCGGCGAGATCGGCTACCTGTTCAGCGCCCGCCGCCTGCACGCTCCCGCCGCCTTCGGCCTGCGCGACAATCCGATGGTGTGGGCCATGGTGCTGCTGGTGCTGCCACTGCAACTGGCCTTCAGCTGCTGGGCACCGATGCAGGCCCTGTTCGGCACCGCCGACCTCGATGCGGCCGGCTGGGTCATGGCGTTTGGCGCCGGGATGGGCGTTCTGCTGCTCGTCGAACTGGAGAAGTGGCTGCTGCGCCGGCGGCGCGCCTAGTGGCCTGCGCGGTCGGTTGATTAGCTCGGGTTCGGATGAGCATGGCTCCGAGACAAGGCGCCGCTCCTCGCCATATCAGGGCTATGGCGAGGAGCGGCAACGCCGTATCGGGGCCATGGGCGCCGGAATTGACCAACTGCACCAGCCAGACCACTAGCCCGGCTACCGCCGGCCACGGGGCGGATCACTGCGCCTGGCAGGGCAGCTGGTTCTGCAGCAGCGGGGCGCTCTGCACCAGGGCGTGCATCTGCTCCTGGCCGCCGCGACGCATACCACGCACCGGACAGGCATCGAGGTAGTCGAGGCCCACTGCCAGCTTGATGTGCCGCCCGGGGCGGACCAGGCGGTTGGTCACGTCGAAGCTGTACCAGGCACCGTCCAGCCAGGCCTCGGCCCAGGCATGGCTGGCCAGCTCCGTGCTGCCGGCGGTGCACAGGTAGCCGGATACGTAGCGCGCCGGAATGCCCAGGCTGCGGGCACAGGCCAGAAACACGTGGGTATGGTCCTGACAGACGCCCAGACCGAGAGCGAAGGCTTCCGCCGCAGTGGTCTCGACCCGGGTGGCGCCCGGACTGAATGGCATGCGCTGATGCAGCGCCTCCATCAGCTCGATCAGCGCCGCACGGTCGCGCCGTTCGCCGCACACCTGGCGGGCGAACCCGCGCAGACCGGCATCCACCTCGGTCAGTGCGGTGCTGCGCAGGTAGGGCAGCGGCGAGGCCGCATCGCTCTCGCTCTCGCAGCTCTCGTCGATCTCGACCTGGCCGCGAGCGCCGATGACGATCGCCTGGTGCGGTTCGTCGAGGGTCAGCACGTGCAGGATGTTGCCATGGCCGTCGCGCTGGGCTCGGGCACCTTGCGGCAGGTCCAGCTGCCAGTCGAGCACCCGCTGGCGAACACTGTCCTGCGGCGTGAGGCGCAGGTACTGGATGCTGGCGCGCACCCGCTCGGCGTAGCGATAGGTGGTGTCGTGATGAATGGAAAGCCTCATGCAGCCTCCAGATATGCACTGTGAATTGCGTTGGCCAGCTGACGGATGAGCAGGATGTAGTCGTGGATCCAGGCCTTGAGCCCCTCCTCGAGCACCTCCTCGATACCGGTGTAGCGCAGGCGCGCCTCCAGCTCGGCGGCCATGCGCTGGGCCGGGCGACCGTTGGTACCGGGGATCTCGGCGAGGATCTGGCTCAGCGCCGCGATGCAGGTGCGCAGCGAACGCGGCACTTCGGCGCGCAGCAGCAGCAGCTCGGCCACCTGGGCCTGCTTGGGCGAACCACGGTACAACGCCGCATGCGCCTCGTAGGCCGACAGCGCGCGCAGCAGCGCACTCCACTGGAAGTAGTCGCGCGCGGTGGATTCGCACGGCGGCGCATCGCCCATCAGTTGATTGCGCGCATCGAGCAGGCGCAGGGTATTGTCGGCGCGCTCGAGATAGGTGCCCAGGCGGATGAAGCGCCAGGCATTGCCGCGCATGATGGTGCCCTCGGTGGCCCCGCGGAACAGGTGCGAGCGCTCCTTGACCCACTCGCAGAAATTGCTGGCGCTGAAGTTGGCCGGCGCCTGGTCGGCGATGTGGCGCATTTCCAGCCAGGTGGCGTTTATGTTCTCCCAGATGTCGGCGGTGATCCGCCCGCGTACCGCGTGGGCATTGGTGCGCGCCGCGCGCAGGCAGCTGTAGAGGCTCGCCGGGTTGTCGGCATCGAGGGCGAAGAAGTGCAGGATGCGCTCGGCGTCCAGTTCGCCGTGGCGCTCCAGATAGGCATCCAGCGTGCCGGTGATCAGCAGCGGCATGGCCAGCTCTTCCAGGCCGTCGCCACGTCCGCCCTGCGGCATCAGCGACAGCGAATGGCTGACATCCAGCATCCGCGCCATGTTTTCCGCGCGCTCCAGGTAGCGCGACATCCAGTACAGATCGGCAGCAGTACGACTCAGCATGACGGGCTCTCGCTCAGACTTCGCGTGATTCGGTGGCTACGGTCGAATCCTCGACCACCCAGGTGTCCTTGGTGCCGCCACCCTGCGACGAGTTGACCACCAGCGAGCCCTCGCGCAGGGCCACGCGGGTCAGGCCCCCGGGCACCAGACGCACCTGCTGGCCGGACAGCACGAACGGGCGCAGGTCGATGTGGCGCGGCGCGACACCGCTCTCCACGAAGGTCGGGCAGGTCGACAGGCTGAGGGTCGGCTGGGCGATGTAGGCCGCCGGATTGGCCTTGAGGCGGGCGCGGAAACTTTCGATCTCCGCCTGACTGGCGGCCGGGCCGACCAGCATGCCGTAGCCGCCGGAGCCCTGGGTCTCCTTGACCACCAGCTGCTCCAGATTGGCCAGCACGTGGGACAGCTCGTCCGACTTGCGGCACTGCCAGGTCGGCACGTTCTGCAGGATCGGCTCCTCGTCCAGGTAGAAACGGATCATCTCCGGCACGTAGGGGTAGACCGACTTGTCGTCGGCCACCCCGGTGCCGATGGCGTTGGCGAGGATCACCTTGCCGCTGCGGTAGGCGGCCAGCAGGCCGGGCACGCCGAGCATGGAGTCGGGGTTGAAGGCCAGCGGATCGAGGAAGGCGTCGTCGATCCGCCGGTAGATCACGTCGACCGGCTGCGGGCCGGCGGTGGTACGCATGAACACCCGCTCGTCGCGCACGAACAGGTCGGCGCCCTCGACCAGCTCGACGCCCATCTCGCGGGCGAGGAAGGCATGCTCGAAGTAGGCGCTGTTGTAGCGGCCCGGAGTGAGCAGCACCACGTTGGGGTTGTCGACCAGGCTGGCGCTCTTCAGGGTGTCGAGCAGCAGGTTCGGATAGTGGTTGACCGGCGCGATGCGCTGCCCGGCGAACAGCTCGGGGAACAGACGCATCATCATCTTGCGATTTTCCAGCATGTAGGAAACGCCGCTGGGGGTGCGCAGGTTGTCCTCCAGCACGTAGTAGGTGCCGTCGCCGTCGCGTACCAGGTCGACGCCGGCGATGTGCGCATAGAGGTCATGCGGCAGGTCGAGACCCTGCATGGCCAGCTGGTAGCCCTCGTTGGCCAGCACCTGTTCGGCGGGAATCACCCCGGCCTTGACGATGCGCTGGTCATGGTAGAGGTCGGCGAGGAACATGTTCAGCGCGCGCACGCGCTGGATGCAACCCTTCTCGACCTGCTGCCACTCGCGGGCCGGAATGCTGCGCGGGATGGTATCGAAGGGGATCAGCCGCTCGGTGCCCTGCTTGTCGCCGTACAGGGTGAAGGTGATGCCGGCCCGGTGAAACAGCAGGTCGGCTTCTCGTCGGCGCTGGGCGACCAGTTCTGCCGGGGTCGCGGCCAGCCAGCGAGCGAAGGCCTGATAATGCGCCCGACAATCGCCGCGGGCGTCGTACATTTCGTCGTAAGTGCTGCGAACCATTCTCGCACGCTCCCTGTTTGTGCCTCTGAACAGAGCCGATGCAAAGCCTGGGCCAACCAATTAAATCCTTTTAATTCAGCACCTTACGAAAAATAAAAAGCACGACAGCACCAATACGGTGCTGTCGCTGGCGATTGCCGTGCATTGAGTGCATCAAAAGAACGCAAGCTGCACCGCGGCAGCTCGCTGGTGAAGCCGGTGACGGATGCGTCGACCCTATCACCTCAAGACTGTGCGCGCGATCACGCGGCCGGCGCACCGATCAAGGTCGCTCGCCCTCCATCTCCTGGGTCACCCCCCAGCCATCGAGCACCCCGCCCAGGGGACCTACCAGCTCCTGCAGGTTGTGCTCGAAATCGTCGATACCGGAATGGGTGGCATACATCACCTTGCTGACCTGCAGGTGCCAGGCGCCGTCGCGATAGCTGACCTGGGCATTCAGCGACTCGCCGCGGAAATTCCTCGCGGCCTGACGCGCGCGCGCCTCGTCCGGAAAAATGGCATAGAACTCGATGGGGTGGACACGGGCGAAATCGAACCCCCCTTCCCTCATCCGGCGCAGCACGGTACTGCTGATATCTTCTGGAGCGATCGTAGCCATTGCACGCACTCCCGCCGTTGATATTGATCGGTTGCGGATCTACATCGCGCTCAGCCTAGCCCCAAAACACGCAGCCTGTACAGTCGGCAGTCTTTTCCCGACCGCCGGCCGGCATGTGTTGGCGCTGATGCAGCGACCGGGACTCGACGGGCACATGTTCGCGCCAGCTCCGTGCACGCGACTTGCCACGCCGGACTATCTCCCTGCTCTGCATACCGTTCGTCGCCTTGTCGACCGCAAACGCCTCGGGATTACCCACAAACCGCCATCCCACGCCAGCCCCTCCTGCAGCCGACGACGGAATATCGGCGAACCGATGCGTCAATAAAAATTCACCTGGCCACGACCAGACCGGGCTGGCTGCGGGGCCGGAAACAGGAACTCCGGGATGCTGGGCGACCAGGCGACATAGTGTTCTGCGCCGGGTGCGTTCGCCCCGGGAATTGCAAATGCAGTGTTCAAACTACAACCTCACCCGAATAACAGCAGTAATTTTCTACCGCTTGTTGAATTCTCAACCGACCATGAAACAAGCGAAATCCGCAAATAACAATTTATTGCCAATCCTTTATTGACGTTAAATCCAGCCAAACAAACAGATAAAAACCCTATCGCGAATCGGCATATATATCGCCTCATCACCCGCAACTTATCCCTCTGCTAAGTTCAAATCGCACACCGAACAACCCCCTCGAAAACCAGTGAATTCCCGCAGGCAGCAGTTCCTGCGGCGGGTTCGGCTTGCCCGGCGAAATGACGCAGGAGGCGCGAGGTCATGGATAACCGGCACGGCAATTCGGCCCAGCAACCACCGCGTGAAGGGCTGTCCAGAGGACTCTGCGCCGGCATGCTGATGGTGCTGTCGCTGGCGCTGCTCGCCCCGCAAGTTCGGGCCGAAATCAGCGAGAAACTCGATTACACCGACTATCCGGTTCCCGCCAGCGAGGAGGCCTCGCTGGGCAGATCGCTGAACCGCAACTCGCCGATTCGCCATGACGGACTGACCTACCACGCCTACACCACCTGGACGGTGAACTGGACCTATCGCTGGACCGATGCGGGCGGTTACTGCCGGATCAGCGAAGTCGCCACCCAGCTGCACGGGATCATCAAGCTGCCGCGTCTGGAAGGCGGCAGCGAGTCCCTGCGCGGGCAGTTCGACCGCTATCTGCAAGCCCTGCACCAGCACGAACTCGGGCATTACCAGATCGGTCGCAAGGCCGCCCTGGAGGTGGACCGTGAACTGCGCGCCCTGCCGGTCATGGCCAACTGCCAGCGCCTGAGTGCCGCCGCCAACCGCATCGCCCATCAGGTCGTCGATCGCCACAAGGAAGAAGAACGCACCTACGACCTGATCACCGTGCATGGCCGGCTGCAGGGCGCCCGCCTCGACCTGTGATGCGCGCGCCAGAGCGACGGTCGCCCAACCCGCCGGCAATCTGGGATAATGACGCCCCGCTCACCAGCGCCCGAAGTGGCTCACGCGCGCGCATCGAGCGCCGAGCCTGTCAGCCATACCCCGCATCATCCGCAAGTACGTTCTGCCCATCGTCATGACCCACCATCTGCGTCCCATGGCCGAGCACGACATTCCGGCCGTGCTGGCTATCCAGCAAGAGTCCTATGCCAGCGAACTGCTGGAAAGTGCCGAAATCATCCGCCAGCGTCTGCTGGCCGCCCCCGATCTCGCCTGGGTGGCCGAAGACGCCTCGGGCGTCTGCGCCTACCTGTTCGGCTATCGCTCGCACGCTGGCAAGGTGACGCCCCTGGACGGCGCCTTCGCCCAGCCGGCGGATGCCGACTGCCTGTACCTGCACGATCTGGCGGTGAGCGGCCGCGCAGCCGGCCGCGGCATCGGTCCGGGGCTGGTGCAGCGGCTGCTCGAGCGCGGCCGCTGCAGCCGCCTGAAGTACTCGGCCCTGGTCTCGGTGCAGGACTCCCAGGGCTTCTGGCGTCGCCAGGGCTATGCCGAACTCGCCGAACTGGACGCCCACCAGCAGCGCAACCTGGCGTCCTACGGCGTGCCGGCGGTGTACATGGTCAAGTCGCTGCATTGAGGGCAAACTGAGGCACCGTTTCAGTGCAGGAAGCCCGCCATGCCTTGCCCAGACAATGCCTTCACCGCCCTCGTCGGCGTCCGTCATCCGCTGATCCAGGCGCCCATGGCCGGCGGCGCGACCACCCCGGAGCTGGTCGCCGCGGTCAGCAACGCCGGCGCCCTGGGCTCCTTCGCCGCCGCCACCCTGGCGCCGGCGGCGATCCGCGAAGGCGTGGCGCGGGTACGCCAGCTCACCGACCGGCCGTTCAACGTCAACCTGTTCATCCTCGACGAGCCGGCGCCCAGCGACGAGGAAGTCGCCCGCGCCCAGGCACGCCTCGATCCGCTGCGCGCCGAACTGGGCCTGCCGCCGGGCGGGCGGCCGACGCGCTTCTGCGAGGACAACCGGGCACAGCTCGAGACCCTGCTCGAGCTGGCGCCGCCGGTGGTCAGCTTCACCTTCGGCATCCTCGACGCCGCCACCGTGGCGCGCTTCCACGCCGTCGGTAGCCTGGTGATGGGTACCGCCACCACGGTGGCCGAGGCCCGCGCGTGGCAGGCGGTCGGCGCCGATCTGGTGTGCGCCCAGGGCTGTGAGGCCGGTGGCCATCGCGGCAGCTTCCTCGGCGACCCGCAGCAGGCGTGCCTCGGCCTGCTGGCCCTGCTGCCGCAGCTGGCGGCTGCGGTGAACATCCCGGTGGTGGCGGCCGGCGGCCTGATGGACGGCCGCGGCATCGCCGCCAGCCTGCTGCTCGGCGCCCAGGCCGCGCAGCTCGGCACCGCCTTCCTGTGCTGCCCGGAGTCGGGCATCCCGGCCATCTGGAAGGAGGCGATCCGCGCCGCTCGCGACGACAGTACGCGCCTGACCCGCGCCTTCTCCGGCCGCTTCGCCCGTGGCATCACCAACGACTTCATGCGCCGCTTCGCCGCCGAGGAAGAGCAGATCCCGGCCTACCCGGTGCAGAACGCGCTGACCGCCGACATCCGCCAGGCCGCACTGCGCCAGGGACGCAGCGAGTACCTGTCGCTGTGGGCCGGCCAGGGGGCCGGCATGGCGCGCAGCCTGCCGGCCGCCGAGCTGGTGCAGACACTGATGGCAGAGCTGGGCGCCTGCCAGTCCTGAGGCGTATGCCGCTCGGCGGAAATACTGCGCCAGAGCCTGGCAAGGTCACCCGGCGACCTATACTTCAGACAGAGCCGGACGACTCCGGACCAACAACAACAAGCCCGGAATCGTCGTCTCGAAGGCCCTGCTTGCCGACTCGGGAGCAGGTGTCAGCCCTAGCGATCTGGAGGGCGCCATCATGTCCAGGTACTACATCGATTGCCGGGACTACCCGGGCGACGTGAAGTGCACAGTGGCACTGGCTGCCGACACCAAGGAAGAGCTGCTGGAAGCCGTTGTCGAGCACGGCCGCACCGTGCACGGTTACGCAGACACGCCGGAGTTCCGCGACCAGGTCCTGCAAGGGATGAAGGAAGGTACACCGCCTGTGGAGGCTGAAACGGCCAGGGCGGCGTGACCAGTGACCCACCGGGAAGCCAGCCGTCCTCCCGGGCCTGAACCCTCGGCAAAGCGAGGCATGGCCAACGCACAGACAGCCAGTGGCGGCAGCATCCCGTCCGCAAATGAGAAGGGGCCCTGATCGGGCCCCTTCTCATTTGACGCATCCGGACTTCAGTCGTTGCTCGGCTTGTGGATCGCCTGCAGCACGTACTGCGGCAGGGCGAAGGCCGCCTGGTGGATGTCGGCGTTGTAGTAGCGGGTGACGATGCCGCTGCCGGCGAAGCGCTGGCGCAGGGTTTCCAGCGGCAGCTTGCGGTAGTCGGCGTTGGTGCTGCCCCAGGCGAAGGTCATCGAGCCGCCGATGTAGGTCGGCACCGCCGCCATGTAGAAGTGCCAGTCGGCGAACAGGCCGTGCATGCGCGACGCGGTGGTCTGCACCTCGGAGAGTTGCATGAACGGGGTGCCGTTCTGGGTCACCAGGATGCCGCCGTCGTTCAGGCAGCGGCGGCAGGCCTCGTAGAAGTTCTCCGAGAACAGCACCTCGCCCGGACCGATGGGGTCGGTGGAGTCGGAGATGATCACGTCGAACTTCTCCTCGGTGGTGGCGACGAAGCGCATGCCGTCGTCGATCACCAGGTTCAGGCGAGGATCCTCGAACGCCCCCTTGGAGTGGTTGGGCAGGAACTGCTTGCACATGTCGACCACGGTGCCGTCGATCTCGACCATGGTGATGTGCTCGACGCTGGCGTGCTTGCACACCTCGCGCAGCATGCCGCCGTCGCCGCCGCCGATGATCAGCACGCGGCGGGCCAGGCCGTGGGCGAGGATCGGCACGTGGGTGAGCATCTCGTGGTAGATGAACTCGTCGGCCTCGGTGGTCTGGATCACGCCGTCCAGCGCCATCACCCGGCCCATGCGGGCATTCTGGAAAATCACCAGATGCTGATGCTCGGTGCGCACCTCGTGCAGCATCTGGTCGATGCGAAAGCGCTGACCGTAGCCGTCGTAGAGTGTTTCCTGATAATCGCTCATGGCGTTTTTTCCTTGTAAGTCATTGAAAAACAAAGAGGAGCCCGAGCTCCGCCGATAACCGAATTGTAGTTGCTGCACGGGATCGGGAACAGCGGCAGCCCAGTCTGCCCGCTGGGTGGGACAGGCGCATGACCTGCAGGTTGCAGACCGCCGCGCCGCCCGCATGCGGCAAGCGCGGCGGCCGCGGGGTCAGAACGCGGCCGGCTCGATGGCCGCGAAGCTGGCCACCGTGCGGTGCCCGGCCAGTTCGCCGCCCTCGCGGGCCAGGCCGCAGGTGGCCATGCCGGCCTCGTGCGCGGCGTCCAGCTCCTGCACCACGTCGGAGAGGAACAGGATCTCGCCGGCCGGTCGGCCGATGGCGGCGGCGATGCGCGCGTAACTCTCGGCCTCGCGCTTGCCGCCGCTGGTGGTGTCGAAGTAGCCGGAGAACAGCGGGGTCAGATCGCCGGCCTCGGAGCAGCCGAAGATCAGCTGCTGCGCCTGGATCGAGCCGGAGGAGTACACGTACAGTGCGTAGCCGGCGGCGTGCCACTGGCGCAGCGCCTCCACCGCATCCGGGTAGACGTGGCCCTTGAGCTGGCCGGCGCGGTAGCCCTGCTCCCAGACCATGCCCTGCAGCGCCTTGAGCGGGGTGGCCTTGCGGTCGGCGGCGATCCACTCGAGGAGGATGGCGATGACCCGCTCGACGTCGGCATCAGGCTCGCCGCTCTCGGCGCGCACCGCCTCCAGCTGCGCGGCCACCGCCGGTGCCTCGGCCTGTGCGCGGACGAAGTCCGGCAGGTGCTCGACGGCGAAGGGAAACAGCACGTCGAAGACGAAACTGACCGCGCTGGTGGTGCCCTCGATGTCGGTGAGGATGACTTTGATCGGCACCGTCAGTCCTCCAGCGGCGGGAAGGACTGGGCGATGGGATCGCCGGTGAACTTCGCCACCCAGCCTTCGGGGTTGTTGAACAGGCGGATGGCGACGAAGTGCGGCTCCTCGCCCATGTCGAACCAGTGCTTGGTACCGGCCGGCACCGAGATCAGGTCGTTCTTCTCGCACAGCACCGCGTAGACGTGATCACCGATATGCAGAGTGAACAGGCCGCGACCGGCGACGAAGAAGCGCACCTCGTCCTCGCCGTGGGTGTGCTCGTCGAGGAACTTGGCGCGCAGCTCGGCCTTCTGCGGGTGCGTGCGATCCAGGCTGACCACGTCGACGGTGACGTAGCCCTGCTCGCTCATCAGCTTGTCGATCTCGTGGCGGTAGGCGGCGATCACCTCCTCCTGGCTGGCGCCGGGAGCGATGGGCGCGCTGGCCTGCCAGCGCTCGAAGCGCACGCCGACCTCGGCCAGAGTGGCGGCGATGTCCTCGACATGGGTCAGCACCTTCAGCGGCTGCTGGGGATTGGATTCTTGGTAGACGCTCAGCCAGCTCATGGCAGCTCCTTGTTCGGCGGTTCGCTCAGCGACCCAGCACCTGGCGGGTCTTCAGTTCGCATTCGAAGAGGAATTCGAAGGCCTCGATCTGACGCAATGCATCGCTCATCTGCGGGCCCCAAGTGTAAAGGCCGTGGCCGCGGATCAGGTAGCCCACGCAGTCCGGATGCGTATCCAGCCATTGCTGCACCTGCCCGGCCAGGCGGGCGATGTCCTGGTCGTTGGCGAAGATCGGCACCACGACCTGGCCCTCGTGGGTGGTCACCCCGGCGAAGGCCTTCTGCAGCTCGTAGTCCTCGAGCAGCAGCTGGTCGCCGGGGGTGAGGCGCGACAGCACGGTGGCGTTGACCGAGTGGGTGTGCAGCACCGCGCCGATGTCGGCGCGCCAGGCGTACAGCTGGGTGTGCAGCAGGGTCTCGGCCGAGGGTTTCTTGCCCGGCTCCAGGCTGTTGCCGGCGAGGTCGGTGGCCAGCACGTCCTGCTCGGTGAGCTGGCCCTTGTGCTTGCCGGACACGGTGAGCAGCGCCTGGTCGGCGGCCAGGCGCGCCGAGTAGTTGCTGCTGGTGGCCGGCGACCAGCCGCGAGCGTAGAGGAAGCGGCCGGCCTCGATGATCTGCCGGGTGAGGAGTTCGCGCTTGTCGGTCATCGGGAAATCTCGAAGATCGGTGATTCAGGAAGCCGCCGCCGGCTCACGCAGGCGGAGGGCAATGATAGCGGCTGCCGCCAGCGCCGCCAGGCTGGCGAGGGCGAAGGTCCAGGCCGGGCCCAGGCTGGTCCAGCTGTAGCCGGCGTACAGGGCGCCGAGGGCGCCGCCGACGCCGGACAACGCGGCGTACAGCGCCTGGCCCTGGCCCTGCTGGCGGGCGGCGAAGCTGTGGCGGACGAAGTGGATGGCCGCGGCGTGGAAGCTGCCGAAGGTGGCGGCGTGCATGCACTGGGCGAGCAGCAGCACCGGCCAGTGCTCGGCCAGGTTGCCGAGCAGCAGCCAGCGCAGCACCGCCAGCAGCAGGCTGGCGAGCAGCACCTGGCGCACGGAAAAGCGCGCCAGCAGGCGCGCCATCACCAGGAACACGAGGATCTCGGCGACCACCCCGAGCGCCCACAGCCAGCCGATCAGGGTGCGGCTGTAGCCGAGGTGCTCCAGATGCAGGGTGATGAAGGTGTAGTACGGGCCGTGGCTGAGCAGCATCAGCGCCACCGCGCCGTAGAACGCCGGCACGCCGGGGCGGCGCAGCTGCTGCAGGAAGCCGCCGCGCTCGGCCTCGCCGGCGTGGCCCTGCGGCTGGGCGTTGGGAATCCACAGGCTGCTCGCCGCGATGGCCAGCATGATGGCGGTCACCGCCCAGGGATAGGCGTCCAGGCTGACCCGCTCGAACAGAGCGCCGAGGCCGACCACGGTGCAGATGAAGCCGATCGAGCCCCACAGGCGCAGCTGGCTGTAGCGCGCCGCCTGCTCGCGCAGGTGGGCCAGGGTGATGACCTCGAACTGCGGCAGCACGGCATGCCAGAAGAACGCGTGCATGGCCATCACCAGCGCCAGCCAGGCGTAATCCTGGCGGTAGAAGATGCTGGCGAAGCTGAGCAGGGTAAGCAGCGCGCCGAGGCGCACGATCAGCAGGCGCCGGCCGCTGACGTCGCCCAGCCAGCCCCACAGGTTGGGCGCCACGCAGCGCATCAGCATGGGGATGGCCACCAGCTCGCCGATGCGCGCCGCGGAAAAGCCGAGGTGGTGGAAATACAGGGCGAGGAACGGCGCCGTCGCTCCGAGCAGGGCGAAGTAGCAGAAGTAGAAACCGGACAGGCGCCAGTAGGGCAAACCGTGCTGCATCGACGGATACGGAGCGGGGAGACGGGCCGGCCCGCCTCCCTTGGCGCGTCAGAGCTGGCCGAGCACCGGGGTGCCGACCCGCACCTCGGCGTTCTGCGCGCGCTGGCGCAGCAGGTGGTCCATCAGCACGATGGCCATCATCGCCTCGGCGATCGGCGTGGCGCGGATGCCGACGCAGGGATCGTGGCGACCCTTGGTGATCACCTCCACCGGATTGCCGTCGATGTCGATGGAGCGGCCGGGGGTGGTGATGCTGGAAGTGGGTTTGAGCGCCAGGTGGGCGACGATCGGCTGGCCGCTGGAGATGCCGCCGAGGATGCCGCCAGCGTGGTTGGACAGGAAGCCGTCCGGGGTCAGCTCGTCGCGGTGCTCGGTGCCGCGCTGGGCGACGCTGGCGAAACCGGCGCCGATCTCCACGCCCTTCACCGCGTTGATGCTCATCAGCGCGTGGGCCAGCTCGGCGTCGAGGCGGTCGAAGATCGGCTCGCCGAGGCCCGGCGGCACGCCTTCGGCGACCACGGTGATCTTGGCGCCGACCGAGTCCTGGTCGCGGCGCAGCTGGTCCATGTAGGCCTCGAGCTCCGGCACCTTGTCCGGGTCGGGGCTGAAGAAGGCGTTCTCTTCCACCGAATCCCAGGTCTTGAACGGAATCTCGATCGGGCCGAGCTGGCTCATGTAGCCGCGTACCCGGATGCCGAGGCCGGCCAGGTACTTCTTGGCGATGGCGCCGGCGGCCACGCGCATGGCGGTCTCGCGCGCCGAGCTGCGGCCGCCGCCGCGGTAGTCGCGGATGCCGTACTTGTGGTGGTAGGTGTAGTCGGCGTGGGCCGGGCGGAACAGGTCCTTGATCGCCGAGTAGTCCTTGGACTTCTGGTCGGTGTTGCGGATCAGCAGGCCGATCGGGCAGCCGGTGGTCTTGCCCTCGAACACGCCGGAGAGGATCTCCACCTCGTCGGCTTCCTGGCGCTGGGTGGTGTGGCGGCTGGTGCCGGGCTTGCGGCGGTCGAGGTCGCGCTGCAGGTCGTCCAGCGACAGCTCCAGCCCGGGCGGGCAACCGTCGACGATGGCGACCAGCGCCGGACCATGGCTTTCACCGGCGGTGGTGACGGTGAACAGCTTGCCGTAAGTATTGCCAGACATGCAGGATGCTCCGCGGCGGGACTATTGAGGGCCGCAAAGTATACCCAAGCGCCCCGCCGCTGGGGAAACGCCGGTGCCCCGCCCTGCCCCGCGCCTGGAGTTCGCATGTCCCGCCTGTTCCTGCTGCTGATGTTCCTGCTGTACGCCGGCATGGCCCGCGCGGCACCGACCCACATGGTGCAGTGGCCGATGACCCTGCTGGTGCCCGGCGGCAGCCTGCACGGCACCCTGACCCTGCCCGACCGCGACGGCCCGCTGCCGGTGGTGCTGATGATCGCCGGCTCGGGGCCGACCGACCGCGACGGCAACAACCCGGAGGGGGCCCACAACGACAGCCTGCGCCTGCTGGCCCGCGAGCTGGCCGAGCGCGGCATCGCCAGCCTGCGCTACGACAAGCGCGGCGTGGCGGCCAGCCGGGCGGTGGCGCCGCGCGAGGAGGAGCTGAGCGTGGCGGCCTACGTGGCCGACGCGGCGGCCTGGGGCCAGTTGCTCAAGGCCGACCCGCGCTTCTCCCGACTGATCCTGCTCGGCCACAGCGAGGGCGCGCTGATCGCCAGCCTGGCCGCCGCGGAATCCGGCGCCGATGCGCTGGTCAGCCTGGCCGGCATCGCTCACCCGCTGGGCCAGGTGTTGCGCGAACAGTTGCAGGGCCGTCTGCCCCCCGCGCTGGCGGCGGAAACCGAGACGATCCTGCAGGCGCTGGAGCGGGGACGCACGGTGGCGCAGGTGTCGCCCAGGCTGCAGGTGCTGCTGCGCCCCAGCGTGCAACCCTACCTGATCTCGCTGCTGCGCCAGCGCCCGGCCGAGGCCTTCGCCCGCGTGCCGATCCCGGCGCTGATCGTGCAGGGCACCCGCGACTTCCAGGTCGACACCGAGGAAGCCCTGCTGCTCCAGGAGGCACGGCCGGAGGCGCAGCTGCTGCTGATCGAGGGCATGAACCACGTGCTGCGCATCGTCCCCGCCGGCGCGCCGCCGCTGGCCTCCTACAACGATCCGCGCCTGCCGCTGGCCGGCGAGCTGGTCGACGGCCTGACGCGCTTCATCAGTCCGTAGGCTGCGCCGTGCGCACCACACGACCACTTCCGATACTGCGCAGACGCACCCTAGGCTCAGGACACTGCCCGCTCGTCAGGGTGCGCCGTGCACACCATGGGTGCTTGCCGGCGGAGTGCGCGGCTTACTCGCCCTGCAGGCACGACTGGAACAGCGCCTGGTGCTGGCGGCACTGCTCGGCGCTGAGCACGAACACGCCGTGCCCGCCGCGCGCGAACTCGACCCAGGTGAACTCCACCTCGGGATAGGCCGCCTCGACGTGCACCTGGCTGTTGCCCACCTCGACCACCAGCAGGCCGTCATCGCTCAGGTGGTCGGCGGCCTCGGCGAGCATGCGCCGTACCAGGTCGAGACCGTCCTCGCCGCAGGCCAGGCCCATGGCCGGCTCGTGGTGGAATTCGGCCGGCATGTCGGCGAAATCCTCGGCGTCGACGTAGGGCGGATTGGAGACGATCAGATCGAAGCGCTGCCCCGGCAGGCCGTCGAAACCGTCGCCCTGCACGGTGTAGACGCGCTCCTCCACACCATGGCGCTCGATGTTGAGGTTGGCCACTTCCAGGGCCTCGAACGACAGGTCGGCGAGCACCACCTCGGCCTCGGGGAAGGCGTGGGCGCAGGCGATGCCGATGCAGCCGGAGCCGGTGCACAGGTCGAGGATGCGCGCCGGGGTACCCGCGAGCCAGGGCGCGAACCGGCGCTCGATCAGTTCGGCGATCGGCGAGCGCGGCACCAACACGCGCTCGTCGACGCAGTACGGCTGGCCGCAGAACCAGGCCTCGCCGAGCAGATAGGCGGCCGGCACGCGCTCGTCGATGCGGCGCTGCAACAGGGCGCGCACGGCGGTCTGCTCGTCATCCTCCAGGCGGCAGTCGAACCAGTTCTCCGGGGTATCCCACGGCAAGTGCAGGCCGCCGAGCACCAGCAGGCGCGCCTCGTCCCAGGCGTTGTCGGTGCCGTGACCGAAGAACAGCTCGGCCTCGTGGAAACGGCTGACGCCCCAGCGGATCAGGTCGCGGATGCTGTGCAGACGGCTAGGGATGGCGCTCATGGCTGGGAGTCCTCGGAGATGGGGCGGGCATTCTAGCCGAAAGCCCCATGCCATCGCTCAGCCGCAGCGCTCGCCCGCCGCTGCCGCCGTGCCGTCCAGCCGCGCCGCCTCAACCGCCGCGCGCTCCGCCAGCCAGTCGGCCACGGCGCGAAAGCGCAGGGTCTGACGCAGGTCGCGATGGCACAGCAGCCACAGTTCGCGACGCAGTTCGACTCCGGACAGCCGGTGCAGGACGGCTGCCTCGCCGACCAGACAGGGCAACAGCGCCAGCCCCAGGCCGGCCTGGCAGGCGCGCTGCAGCGAAGTCACCGCAGTGACGCGCAAGCGCACCCCGCCCGCTGGCTCCAGCTGGCGCAGCCAGCGCGCCTCGGGCAGCTGACCGAGGGCATCGTCGTAGCCCAGCCACGGCAGGCGGCGCCAGTCGTCCGGTCGAGTCGCGGCGAAGCGCTCGGCGCCGTACACCGCGTAACCGAGCTCGCCGACCTTGCGCATCACCAGCGCGGCATCCTGCTGCGGACGGGCCAGGCGCAGGGCGAGGTCGGCCTCGTGGCGGGTGAAGGACAGGTCGCGGTTGTCGCCCAGCAGTTGCAGATCGAGCTGCGGATGGCGCTCGAGCAGCGCGGGCAGCTGCGGGACCAGCCAGTGGGCGATGAGAAACTCCACCGAGGTCAGGCGCACGCTGCCGGCCACGCTCTGCGCCTCCTCGCGGGCGGCCAGCAGCATGCCCTGCACGTCGCCCTGCAGGGCCGCGGCGCGCTGCAGCAGCACCGCGCCGGCCGGGGTCGGCCGGTAGCCGCCGCTGTCGCGCAGGAACAGGCGCACCTGCAGCGCCCGTTCGGCGGCCTGCAGGCGCCGACTCACGGTGGTCGGGTTGACCGCCAGCGCCCGCGCCGCCGCGGCCAGGGTGCCGTGGCGCTCCAGCGCCAGCAGCACGGGAATGTCGTTCCAGTCGAAGGCCATCGCCGGCTCCCTGCAAAAATGCATTGTCGGACGGCAAGCCTGTCGCTTCAGCGCCGCCGCCGTCATGCCCACAATGGTCGCGTCCATCCCCTACCGGAGTACAGCATGAGCGACGCCAAGACCCTGTTCGAACTGACTGGCAGCAGCCACCCGGCCGCCGACCTGAAGCAGGCCACCCTGCTGATCATCGACGCGCAGAACGAGTACCGCAGCGGCGACCTGCGCCTGCCCGGCGTCGAGGCCGCGGCCGCACAGATCCACCGTCTGCTGCAAGCGGCGCGCGCCGCCGGCGCGCCGGTGGTGCACGTGCAGCACATCGGCGTGCCCGGCTACCTGTTCGATCCCGAAGGCCCGCGCGGCGACATCTTCGAGGAACTGACGCCGCTGCCCGGCGAGGCGGTGGTGCGCAAGCCGCTGCCCAACTCCTTCGCCCGCAGCGAGCTGGACCGCGTGCTGCGCGAGCTGGGCCGCGAGGAGCTGGTGGTGGTCGGCTTCATGACCCACATGTGCGTCAGCGCCACGGTGCGCGCCGCCAAGGATCTCGGCTACCGCAGCACGGTGGTCGCCGCCGCCTGCGCCACCCGCGACCTGCCGGGCGTCGACGGGGTGACGGTGGATGCCGCCACCCTGCACCGCGTCGAACTGGCCGCGCTGGCCGACCTGTTCGCCACCGTGGTGGATGACGCCGCGGCGCTCGGCGCCTGAGGCGCGGCAGGCTCTCCGCGCAGGCGCCGGTTCCGTTAGAATCACGCGTCTGTCGCGGAGAACCAGCATGCAAGACGACGATTTTTCCCTGTTCCACAGCGAGATGCGTGGGGTCAAGCGCATCAAGGTCGAGGAACGCGCCGACACCGGCAAACCCAAGGCCGACCGCCAGCAGGTCGCCCAGCGCCAGCAGAGCGCCATCCTCACCCAGCAGACCACCACGATCGACGGCCTGTCCGACCTGTTCGTCATCGACGTCGGCGCCGAGGACGAGCTGTACTGGGCGCGCGACGGCGTGCAGGAGGGCCAGATGCGCAAGCTCAAGGCCGGGCAGATCCCCTTCGAGGGCAGCATCGACCTGCACGGCATGAGCGTGGAGAAGGCACGCGCCACCCTGTGGGAATTCTTCGCCGAGGCCGCGCGTCTCGAGGTGCGCTGCGTGCGCGTCACCCACGGCAAGGCGGCGCGCACCGACGGCCGCCGGCCGATGGTCAAGAGCCACGTCAACACTTGGTTGCGCCAGCATCCACAGGTGCTCGGCTTCACCTCCTGCCTGGCCAAGCACGGCGGCACCGGTGCGGTCTACGTGCTGCTCAAGCGCACCATGCTCGACGGGCGCGACGAAGAATAGGCCCCGGCGCGGGCGGCGCGCCGCCCGCCGGCTTACCCGACTTCGCCGGTAGGACTTGCCAGCCGCTCTCCGGCCCCCTACGCTGCGCGCCTTGCCCCCTACACAGGAACCCCATGTCCGTGGAACAGCACTACACCGCGATCCTCAGCCTGCTCGGCGAAGACGTCGAGCGCGAAGGCCTGCGCGACACCCCCAAGCGCGCCGCCAAGGCCATGCAGTATCTCTGCCGCGGCTACCAGCAGAGCCTCGAGGAAGTCACCAACGGCGCCCTGTTCAGCTCGGACAACAGCGAAATGGTGCTGGTGAAGGACATCGAGCTGTACTCGCTGTGCGAGCACCACCTGCTGCCGTTCATCGGCAAGGCCCACGTGGCCTACATTCCCAACGGCAAGGTGCTCGGCCTGTCCAAGGTGGCGCGCATCGTCGACATGTACGCCCGCCGCCTGCAGATCCAGGAGAACCTCACCCGGCAGATCGCCGAGGCGGTCGAACAGGTGACCGGCGCCCTCGGCGTGGCGGTGGTGATCGAGGCCAAGCACATGTGCATGATGATGCGCGGGGTGGAGAAGCAGAACTCGGCGATGATCACCTCGGTGATGCTCGGCGAATTCCGCGCCAATACGGCGACCCGCGGCGAATTCCTCAGTCTGATCCGCTGAAGCGAAAACCGGCCCCTGAGGCCGGTTTTTTCGTTCAGGCCCGCCGTTCCGCCGCCGCGGCGAAGAACACCCAGGCCAGGGCGACGCTGGCAGCCAGACACAGCAGCAGGGCCGGCACCAGCAGCAGCACACTGGCGCAGGCCACACCGGCCAGCAGCAGCAACCAGGCGAACAGCCGCAGCGCCGGGTAGGGACGGCGAATGCGCCACAGCGCCAGGGCGAAGCGCAGGACGCTCAGTCCCAGGGCGACGAACAGGGCGAAACTGGCCAGCTCCAGCGCGGCGGGATAGGCCGCCGCGTATTCCTCCTGCAGGGCGGCAAAGCCGGTGGCCAGGAAGGCCAAGGCGACCTGCAGCCACAGCGCCCAATCCAGGCCGCCCTGCAGACCGAAGCGACTGGCCAGCAGAGCGCGCAGACGCAGCAGCAGGTAGGTCCACAAGGGCACCAGCAGCAGGCGCAGCAGATGGGTGAAGACCAGCGGCTGGAGCTCGGGATACAGCGCCTGCCAGAAACCGAGGACCAGCAGGACGAACAGGCCGAAGGCGAAACCGAGGGCGAGGCCGCCCAGCACCAGCAACTGGTCACGCGCCCAGTGTTCGACGAAGGACGCCGGCAGGCGCTCGTCGAGCAGCGGCGCCTGCGGCGGGCGGTAGGGATCGAACTCGCGCATCACCCTGCCCTCCCTGGTCGTCGGTGCGCGGCGCGAAGTCAGCCGCGCAGTTCGGTCACGACTGCCGCCAGTGCCGCGGCGGGGTCGGCCGCCTGGCTGATCGGCCGGCCGATCACCAGGTAGTCGGAGCCGGCTTCCAGCGCCTGGCGCGGGGTGAGGATCCGGCGCTGGTCATCCTGGGCGCTGCCGGCAGGACGGATGCCCGGGGTCACCAGTTGCAACTGCGGCTGGGCGGCCTTGAGCGCCGGCGCCTCCTGGGCGGAGCAGACCAGGCCATCGAGGCCGGCCTGCGCGGCCAAGCCGGCCAGGCGCAGCACCTGCTCCTGCGGTTCGACGTCCAGGCCGATACCGGCCAGGTCGCTGCGCTCCATGCTGGTCAGCACGGTCACGCCGATCAGCAGCGGCTTCGGTCCGCTCAGGGCGTCCAGGGTTTCACGACAGGCCGTCATCATGCGCAGGCCGCCGGAGCAGTGCACGTTGACCATCCACACGCCCAGCTCGGCGGCGGCCTTGACCGCCATCGCCGTGGTGTTGGGAATGTCGTGGAATTTCAGGTCGAGGAACACCTCGAAACCCTTGCCGGCCAGGGTCTCGACGATCTGCGGGCCACAACGGGTGAACAGCTCCTTGCCGACCTTGACCCGGCACAGTTGCGGATCGAGCTGGTCAGCCAGGGCCAGGGCGGCCTCGCGATTGGGGAAATCCAGGGCGACGATGATCGGGGTCTGGCAGGACATGGGGTTCTCTCGGTGAATCGAATCGGTGCGCATTGTAGCGCATGTGGCCCGCGAAATCGGACGAGACAGCCACCGCCGCCGGCGCTATGGTGGAGACATCGCCCCCTCTGGAGAGTGTCATGCCCTGGTTTGCCTGGTTGTTTCTGGCTCTGGCTTTCGGCCTGGTGATCGGCAGCCTGCTGCTGTTGCGCGACAGCGCGGACAAGATGCCGCTCAGCGAGGAAGAACTGCAGCGCATGCGCAAACGCGAAGCCGAACTGCAGGCCAAGGCGCGCGAAGAGGATGGCGAGGACGAATGAGCCCCGCCCTCAGCGCCGGAAGTGCAGCTGCAGCTCCGCGCCCTCGACGCTATCCCAGTAGCCCTCCCCGTCCTCTTCCGGGTGCTCGGTGGTGATCAGCCGCCCACCCAGCTCGAACGAAGACTGCTTGTCCTCCTCGGCCTTGAACAGCGGCGGCAGCAAGCCGCCCGGCGTTTCTTCGCCGGCAGCCGGCACGGCAAGCGCGGCGTCAGGCAGGGGGAAGACCTCATCGAGCGCGCCGGGCAGGCTGAGATCCAGCGGGCGCTCGACAGCCACCGGCACAGGCTCCGGCTGCGGCGTCACTGGCGCGACAGGCTGACTCGGTACCGCCGGCTTCGGCGCCGCAGGCGGACTGGCGGGCGCCGCCGGCCTGGGCTGCGCTGGCGGCTGCGCGATGACCTGCGGCGTGGATTGCGGCTCGGGCGCGGCTGGCGGTGGCGCTACCGCAGGCTCGGATGGGGCCGGAGGTGCGGCGGACTCCGGCTCCGCCGCCGGCTGCACGGCCGGCGCGGCCGGCGGCTTGCTTTCGGGCGCAGGGCGATCCGAGTCACAGGCAACCAGCGCCAGCAACGCCCCGAGACAGAGCACAGTGCGCACGCCTCTCATCACCAACCTCACAGCAGCGGCTGCCGGCAGCCGGACACACACTTCAGCCAACGACAGGCCCTACTCGCGCGGCGGGCTGAGCTGGCCCTGGTCGTCGGAAAACACGATCTCGACCCGACGATTCTCCGCCCGTCCCTGCGCCGAAGCGTTGGCCGCCAGCGGGTAGGCCTCGCCATAGCCCTGCACCTCGATGCGCGCGGCGTCGACGCCCAGCTCTACAAGCACGTCGGCCACCGTCTGCGCCCGGGCGCGCGACAGCTCGAGGTTCTCGGCAGCCGGACCGCGACTGTCGGTGTAGCCCTCGATGCGCACCTTGCGCTGCGGATTGAGGGTGAGAAACTGGTAGAGCTTGAGCACCGTGCGGTTGGCCGAACTCTTCAGCTCCGCCCGCCCGGTGTCGAACAGCACATCGCCCAGGGTCATCACCAGGCCGCGTTCGGTCGGCATGGTGGCCAGACTGTCCATCTGCTCCTCCAGCCAGCTGCTCTGCTGCTGCACGCTGAGCAGCCTGGCCTCGCGCAGGGCCGACTGCAGCCCCTCGCGCTCCTGGCGGAGCTTCTCCAGCTGGCGCTGCTGCGCGGCGAGCAGGCTGTGCTCGCGGGCGATGGCGCTGTAGCGCTGGCTCAGGTAGGCGTAATGGGCGACATCCTCGCCGCTGCCCCAGTAGCTGCTCAGACGCTCGGCGCGCGCCAGCGACTCGCCGGCGCGGACCACGTCCTTGGGCGCACTGGCCAGCACGGCATCGTCGCCCGCCACCTGCTCGTAGCTGCCACGCGCCTTGTCCAGCTCGTGCTGGGACGCTCCGTGCCCGGCACAGCCGGCCAGCGCCAGCACGCCACAAAGGCCCAACAGCGGGCGCAGGTTCGACAGATTCATGGCTGACCTCCCAGCTCGGTACGCAGCTGCTTGATGCCGCCCTTCACCTCGGCGATCTGCGCGCCGCTCTTGGCGGTCAGGGTCCGCGCCTCGGCGAGACGAGCATCCAGCTCGGCTCGCTCGGCGAGCATGCGCGCCCTGCGGTACTCCTCCCGGGTGGCGGCTTCGCGGGCAGCGGCAAGGGCCTCTTCGGCCGCGCGCAGTTCCTCCAGGGAAGCATCGGCACCGACCGCGCGAGCCTGCTGGAGGGCCTCTTCGGAAAGCTGCAACTGGGCCTGCGGGGCCGGATCGCTGGCGCAGCCGGCCAGCAGCGAAAGTGCCAGCACGGCACAGATGCGTGGAGTCATCGAATCAACATCCTGCTTCAGAGCTTGGCCGGGGGCTGCTGCGCCTTCCAGCGCTCCAGATTGAGCTGGAGCAGGGACTGCGGCAGGCCGGCGTTGCGAAATTCTGTCATCTTTTTCGCCAGCTGTCCGCGCAGCCACGGGTGGTTGCACGCCGAGTTGTGCGACAGCGCGAGGTACAGCGGCTCCGCGCTGAGCGGCGGCTGCAGGGCGACCAGTTCGATGGCCAGCCCCCGGCGCTCGACCTCCGCCAGCCCGGCGTAGCGCTCGAGCAGCAGGAAGTCCAGCTTGCCCTGCTGCAGCTGCTGCAGGGCCTGGCCGGTCTTGGCGCTGCGCTTGAGCTTGAGCGCATCGACCTGCGCCAGCAGCGGCTCGGCATAGCTGCCGGTTCCCACCGCCAGCCCGCGGTGGCTGGCCAGGTCGGCCAGCCGGGCGAACAGCGGTGCATGGTCGCGCTGCGCCCAGACATGCACCGGCACCTCGAGATAGGCCGGGTGGATGAAGTCGAACTGCTCCAGCCCGGCCGGCGTCAGGTAGCTGCCCGCCAGCAGGTCAACCCGGCCATTGAGCGCATCGTCGAGAGCCTCGGCACGCTTGCCGGTGTGGATCACCTCGACCTGTACGCCCAGCTCCTGCCCCAGCGCCTTGAGCAGGTCGGCGCTGGCGCCCATCAGCTGCTCGGGGTGCTGCGGGTCCTGCCACAGGTAGGGCGGCTGGTCCGGTGCGCCGGTGGCGACCAGGCGCTCGCACTTGCCGGCGGCCAGGGCCTGGGTCGAGACGGCAAGCAGGGTGGCCAGGGTCACGCGCGACAGGAAGGAGCGAACAGACATGGAAATCCTCGAAATCGGTTGCCGGCAGCGCCGGGGCGCAGTGCAGGCAGGGTAACTGATCCAGGGGCGGAAAAAGGCGACAAAAAACCCGCTCCGGGGAGCGGGTTTTCGGGAGCGGAGCGTCCTTACAGGGACTGTTCCAGCTCAGGCACGGCTTCGAACAGGTCGGCGACCAGGCCGTAGTCGGCGACCTGGAAGATCGGCGCCTCCTCGTCCTTGTTGATCGCCACGATCACCTTGGAGTCCTTCATGCCGGCCAGGTGCTGGATGGCACCGGAGATGCCCACGGCGATGTACAGCTCGGGGGCGACGATCTTGCCGGTCTGGCCGACCTGCAGGTCGTTGGGCACGAAGCCGGCATCGACGGCGGCGCGCGAGGCACCGACGGCGGCGCCGAGCTTGTCGGCCAGCTTGTAGAGCAGCTGGAAGTTGTCGCCGTTCTGCATGCCGCGGCCACCGGAGACCACCACGCGCGCCGAGCTCAGCTCCGGACGGTCGGACTTGGCCAGCTCCTCGCCGACGAAGGCGGAGATACCGGCGTCACCGCCAACGGCAACCGCTTCGATGGCGGCGCTGCCACCCTCGGCGGCCACGGCGTCGAAGCCGGTGCCGCGCACGGTGATCACCTTGACGGCAGCCGAGGACTGCACGGTGGCGATGGCGTTGCCGGCGTAGATCGGACGCTGGAAGGTGTCGGCGGAAACCACCTTGATGATCTCGGAGATCTGGTCGACGTCGAGCAGCGCGGCGACGCGCGGCAGCACGTTCTTGCCGGTGGTGGTGGCAGCGGCCAGCACGTGGCTGTAACCCTTGCCGAGCTCGGCTACCAGCGGGGCGACGTTTTCCGGCAGCTGGTGGGCGAAGGCGGCGTTGTCGGCGACCAGCACCTTGGCCACGCCGGCAACCTTGGCAGCGGCTTCGGCCACGGCGGCGCACCCCTGGCCGGCGACCAGCACGTGGATGTCGCCACCGATCTGTGCGGCGGCGGCCACGGTATTCAGGGTCGCGGCAGCCAGGGCGGCGTTGTTGTGTTCGGCAATGACGAGAATGGTCATCAGATCACCTTCGCTTCGTTCTTCAGTTTCTCGACCAGTTCGGCCACCGACTTTACCTTGATGCCGGCGCTGCGCGCGGCCGGCGCTTCGACCTTGAGGGTCTTCACGGTGGAGGCGGTGGACACGCCGAGAGCATCCGGAGTCAGCACGTCGAGCGGCTTCTTCTTGGCCTTCATGATGTTGGGCAGCGAGGCGTAGCGCGGCTCGTTGAGACGCAGGTCGGTGGTGACGATGGCCGGGAGCTTGAGGGCCACGGTCTGCAGGCCACCGTCGATCTCGCGGGTGACGTTGACCTTGTCGCCGGCCACCTCGACCTTGGAGGCGAAGGTGCCCTGGGCGAAGCCGGTCAGCGCGGCGAGCATCTGGCCGGTCTGGTTGTTGTCGCTGTCGATGGCCTGCTTGCCGGTGATGATCAGCTGCGGCTGCTCCTTGTCGACCACGGCCTTGAGCAACTTGGCCACGGCCAGGGAATTCAGCTCGTCATTGGACTCGACCAGGATGGCGCGATCGGCGCCGAGGGCCAGGGCGGTACGCAGTTGCTCCTGGGCAGCGGTCGGGCCGACGGAGACCGCGACGATCTCGGTGGCTACCCCCTTCTCCTTCAGACGCACCGCTTCTTCCACGGCGATCTCGCAGAACGGGTTCATCGACATCTTGACGTTGGCGAGATCGACGCCGGAATTGTCCGCCTTGACGCGGACCTTGACGTTGTAATCGACCACGCGTTTGACAGCTACCAGAATCTTCATGGATTCCTCATGTTCTCCGGTGAGTTGTTGTGGCGGCGCAGGGTGCCGCCAGGCCGGGCTGCCCGCCGGGTCGAACCGACTCTCGGCTATACCGCGACCGACATAAACGCAGTATCTTGACCGCATCCCCAAACCCGGTCAATACGACAAAACTTCCACTCCGCTGGCGCCGCCCTTTAAAATGCGCGCCTTTCAGCCAGTACCCAACAGACGCTTGTATCAGAGTTGCTGTCCAGCGTAAAAATACTGCGCTGCACAAAAACCGCCTTGCGGATTCCAACAAGCAGATTGCCAGCCTTGAGTTAGGAGATAGAGAGTGGAACGCGAATACATGGAATTCGACGTCGTCATCGTCGGAGCGGGCCCTGCCGGCCTGTCCGCCGCCTGCCGTCTGAAGCAGAAGGCCGCCGAAGCCGGCCAGGAGCTCAGCGTCTGCGTGGTGGAGAAAGGCTCCGAAGTCGGCGCCCACATCCTCTCCGGCGCGGTGTTCGAGCCACGCGCGCTCGATGAACTGTTCCCCGACTGGCAGGCCCTCGGCGCGCCGCTCAACACCCCGGTCAAGCGCGACGACATCTATCTGCTCAAGAACGACTCCGCCGCCAGCAAGATCCCCGACTTCGCCGTGCCCAGGACCATGCACAACGAAGGCAACTACATCATCTCCCTCGGCAACCTGTGCCGCTGGCTGGCCCAACAGGCCGAGAACCTCGGCGTGGAGATCTACCCGGGCTTCGCCGCCCAAGAAGCGCTGATCGACGACAAGGGCGTGGTGCGCGGCATCGTCACCGGCGATCTCGGCGTCGATCACGCAGGCAACCCCAAGGACGGCCTGTACACCCCGGGCATGGAGCTGCGCGCCAAGTACACCCTGTTCGCCGAGGGCTGCCGCGGCCATATCGGCAAGCAGCTGATCGCGAAGTACCAGTTGGACGCCAAGGCCGACGCCCAGCACTACGGCATCGGCATCAAGGAGCTGTGGGAGATCGATCCGGCCAAACACGAGCCGGGCCTGGTGGTGCACACCGCCGGCTGGCCGCTGAACGACGACAACCCGGGCGGCTCCTTCCTCTACCACCTGGAGAACAACCAGGTGGTGGTCGGCCTGATCGTCGACCTGTCCTACAGCAACCCCTACCTGTCGCCGTTCGACGAGTTCCAGCGCTACAAGCACCACCCGGTGATCAGGCAGTACCTGGAGGGCGGCAAGCGCATCGCCTACGGCGCCCGCGCCATCTGCAAGGGCGGCCTGAACTCGCTGCCCAAGATGGTCTTCCCCGGCGGCGCGCTGATCGGCTGCGACGCCGGCACCCTCAACTTCGCCAAGATCAAGGGCAGCCACACCGCGATGAAGTCCGGCATGCTGGCCGCCGAGGCGATCGTCGAGGCGCTGGCCGCCGGTCGCGAGGGCGGCGACGAGCTGAACAACTACGTCAAGGCCTTCGAGGACAGCTGGCTGTACGACGAGCTGTTCCGCAGCCGCAACTTCGGCGCGGCGATCCACAAGTTCGGCGCCATCCTCGGCGGCGCATTCAACTTCGTCGACCAGAACCTGTTCGGCGGCAAGATCCCGCTCACCCTGCACGACAATAAGCCGGACCATGCCTGCCTGAAGCCGGCCGCCCAGTCCCAGCGCATCGACTATCCCAAGCCGGACGGCAAGCTCAGCTTCGACAAGCTGTCCTCGGTGTTCCTCTCCAATACCAACCACGAGGAAGACCAGCCCTGCCACCTGAGGCTGGCCGACGCCTCGATCCCGCTGGCGAAGAACCTGCCGCTCTTTGATGAGCCGGCGCAGCGCTACTGCCCGGCCGGGGTGTACGAGATCGTCACCCAGGAAAACGGCGAGAAGAAGTTCCAGATCAACGCGCAGAACTGCGTGCACTGCAAGACCTGCGACATCAAGGACCCGGCGCAGAACATCACCTGGGTCGCTCCAGAAGGCACTGGCGGGCCGAACTACCCCAACATGTAAGCACTGACGAAAAGGCCCTGCGGGGCCTTTTCCGTTTCTGCCGCCCTACTCCGGCTGCGGCGCGATGGGGAAGTACTCGCCGCCGCTCCACACGCCGAGCCAGACCTGTCCGTCGATCTCCCGCGGCACCGCCAGCTCGACCAGCTGGTAGAACACGTTGCGATGGATCAGCGCCTCCAGGTTAGCGCGCACGTGCACGTAGGGCGACGGCTCGCCGCTCTGTGCATCCAGCACGACGCGCAGCGGGTGCTCTGCCCCGGCCACCAGCTCGTCGTCGACATTGGTGCGAAAACGCAGCGCCTGGCCCTCCCCCGCCCCCTCGACCTCCATCTCCACCGCCACGAAGGGCGCATCGTCGACGCGGATGCCCACCTTCTCGACCGGCGTGACCAGGAAGTAGTCGTCGCCATCGCGGCGCAGGATGGTCGAGAACAGCCGCACCATCGCCGGACGGCCGATCGGCGTACCGAGGTAGTGCCAGCTGCCGTCGCGGGCGATGCGCATGTCGATGTCGCCGCAGAACGGCGGATTCCATAGATGCACCGGCGGCAGACCGCCCTTGCTGGCGGGAATCTGCTGCAGCAGATCGCCGGCCTTGTCCGTATCGCTCATCGCCCCTCCTCTACGGAAAACGCCCGGTTCGTCCGGACCGAACGGTATGATGCCGCAAACCAGCATATTGCAGGAGCACGAGCATGCGCGATTGGCAAGACGAATTCCCCCAGGAGCCGGGCCTGCGCTACCTCAACCACGCGGCCGTAGCCCCCTGGCCACGGCGCGCCAGCGAAGCGGTGTGCGCCTTCGCCGAACAGAACCTGCGCATCGGCGCGCGCGACTACCCGCAGTGGCTGCAGGTGGAACAGCGCCTGCGCCAGCGCCTGACCCGGCTGCTCAACGCGCCGTCCAGCGCCGACGTGGCGCTGGTGAAGAACACCTCGGAAGCGCTGTCGTTCGTCGCCTTCGGCCTCGACTGGCGCGCCGGCGACCAAGTGGTGATCAGCGACCAGGAGTTCCCCTCCAACCGGGTGGTGTGGGAGGCGTTGCGCCCGCAGGGCGTCGAGGTCATCGAGGTGGACATCGCCGGGGCCGATCCGGAGGGCGCCCTGCTCGCCGCCTGCACGCCGCGCACCCGCCTGCTGGCGATCAGCGCGGTGCAGTACGCCAGCGGCCTGCGTCTGGACATGCAGCGTATCGGCGCCGGCTGCACGCAACGCGGCGTGCTGCTGTGCATCGACGCCATCCAGCAGCTCGGCGCCCAGCCGTTCGACGTGCAGGCCAGCGGCTGCGCCTTCGCCATGGCCGACGGCCACAAGTGGCTGCTCGGCCCGGAAGGCCTCGGGGTGTTCTACTGCCGCCGAGACCTGCGCGAGCAGCTCAGGCTGCACGAGTACGGCTGGCACATGCTGGAAGATATCGGCAACTACGACCGCCGCGACTGGCAGCCGGCGCGCAGCGCGCGGCGCTTCGAGTGCGGCAGCCCGAACATGCTCGGCGCCACGGCGCTGGAGGCCAGCCTGGCGCTGCTCGATGAGGTCGGCATGGCCCGGGTGGCGACGCTGATCGAGGCGCGCATCGCCCAGCTGCAGGCCGGCATCGTCACCCTGCCCGGCGCCCGACTGCTGAGCCCACGGGAGCCGGAGCGACGGGGCGGCATCCTGACCTTTACCCTGAACGACCGGGACAATGCCGCACTGTTCGAGAGCCTCAGGCAGAACCAGGTCGTCTGCGCCCTGCGCGGCGGCGGCATCCGCCTGTCGCCGCATTTCTATACGGCGGAAACGGTGATCGAGGAAACGCTTGAATTGCTTGCACAACTGGCCTGAAGGCCGCGCCAGACAGCCATTGATGCGGTGACGCAATCAGCAGACACGAAACTATTTCAAATCCGTTTTAAAACAGCGTGACTCGAACCTATCAGACGCGGATGGCTGGTCAATACTGTTAATCACTGATGTGCGGCACTCTCCCCCAAGTGCCCGTCAGGCGGAGCAGCGTGGAGCGCCTGTTCCGGTTTCACTCCTAATGGTCTTGACCCGGATTCATCCCCCAGAATCCGGGTTTTTTTTTGCGCGGTTCAGATTCTGGGCGGTACGGCGAGCGGAAACAGGCGATGGAAGTTGGCCGTGGTCTGCTCCGCCAGGGCCTCAATCGACACCCCGCGCAGTCCGGCGAGGAACTCCGCGACGTCGCGCACGTACTCCGGCAGGTTGGACTTGCCGCGATGCGGTACCGGCGCCAGGTAAGGCGCGTCGGTCTCCACCAGCAGGCGGTCGGCCGGCACCCGGCGGGCCACCTCGCGCAGCGCCTCGGCGTTGCGGAAGGTGACGATGCCGGACAGGGAGATGTAGTAGCCCATGTCCAGGGCCGCCTCGGCCATCGCCCAGTCTTCGGTGAAGCAGTGCAGCACGCCGGCCTGCGGCAGGTCGGCCTCGCGCAGCATGGCCAGGGTATCGGCGCGCGCCTCGCGGGTGTGCACGATGACCGGCTTGCCGGTCTGCCGGGCGGCTTCCAGGTGCAGCCGGAAACCGGCCTGTTGCAGGCTGGCGGCTTCCGGCTGGTAGTGATAGTCGAGGCCGGTTTCGCCGATGGCGACCACACGCGGATCGCCCAACTCGCCCAGCAGCCAGTCGAGCACCGGCTCGCGGCCGGGCTCGAGATCCAGCGGATGGACTCCAACCGAGCAGTACACGTCGCGGTAGCTGGCCGCCAGACGACGCACCGCCGCAGCGTTGTCGGCGCTGACGCCGATGCACAGGAACAGGCCGACACCGCGGCCACGGGCTGCCGCCAGGGCGGCATCGAGGGAACCGCCGTGGGCCTTGAGGTCCAGGCGGTCGAGATGGCAATGGGAGTCTACGAGGATCATTACATGGTCAGGGTCGGGCGTTCGGACTTGAGCGCGCCGGCCAGATAGGTCTCGATCTTGTTGCGGGTGACGCGGTCGCCGTCGTTGAACTGCACGCCGATGCCGGCCTGACGGTTGCCCTGGGCTCCCTTGGGGGTGACCCAGACCACCTTGCCGGCGACCGGAAGCTTTTCCGGCTCGTCCATCAGGCTCAGCAGCATGAACACCTCGTCGCCGAGACGATAGGTCTTGCTGGTGGGCACGAACAGGCCGCCATTGCGTACGAAGGGCATGTAGGCCGCGTACAGCTGGGCCTTGTCCTTGAGGGCGACGGTCAGGATGGCGTTACGACCGCCAAGGTTCGGGGGCATGCTCATGGAAGTACTTCCGAGGCTGAAGCAGTCATCGATTCTAGCCTGCCAGCGGCAGGCTTGCCCATCGTACCAGCAGGGCTTCGAGAAGCAGTGCGCGATTGAGATTGGCCTTGCTCAGCACTTTCTGCCGCTCGGCGAGCAGCCAGTCCTGCAGCGCCAGCAACTGTGGCAGCGGCGTGCGCTCGGCCAGGTAGCGCATCACCCGACTCATCTGCGCCGGCCCCAGGTGCGCCTCATCGCCACTCATCTGGAAGCGCAGCACCAGCAGCAGCCACTCGCAGAACCAGTCGAGGAGCAGCGGCAGCGGAATGTTCTTCCAGGCCTCGGCCAGCTCGCTGGGCCCGGCCTGCTGCTTGAGCAGCTTCTTGACGCCCTCCTCGACCAGGCTGCGCTGTTCCAGTACACCGCCCTCATGCAGGGCCAGGGCCCGCAGCGGCGAGCCGGCCGCCAGTTCGAGCAGGCGCCGGTGCAACTCGGCATCCAGGCCGGGCAGACGCGCAGCCAGCCAGGCGAGCGCCGTGGCGGGGTCGGGTTGCGGGCAGGCCTGCTGCAGGCAGCGGCTCTTGATGGTCGGCAACAGGCGACTGGGCTGGTGGCTGACCAGCAGCATCACGGTGTCGCCCGAGGGCTCTTCCAGGCTCTTCAGCAGGGCATTGGCGGCATTGAGGTTCATCGCCTCGGCCGGCTCCAGGAGGACCAGCTTGCGCCCGCCGAGCTGGGCGGTCTGCGCCACAAAATCCACCAGTTCGCGCACCTGATCGACGCGGATCGGCTTGTCGGCCTCCTCCGGCTGCAGGTCGAAATAGTCCGGATGACTGCCGGCACGCAGCAGCAGGCAGGACTTGCACTGCCCGCAGGCCCCGCCACCGTCCGGCCGGCCGCACAGCAGCAGCGCCACCAGACGTTCGGCCAGGGTGCGCTTGCCGATGCCCGCCGGGCCGTGCAGCAGATAGGCATGGGCATGCCGCTCGCGGCGACTGAGGCGCTGCCACAGATCTTCCTGCCAGGGGAAGATCTCAGCCACGGGCACGCTCCAGCAGCTCGGGCAACAGACCGTCGATCTGCGTCTGGACGGCCGCCAGCGGCTGCGCGGCATCCAGCACACGGTAACGCGCCGGCGCCTGGCGGGCACGCTCGAGATAGGTCTGCCGCACCGCCTCGAAGAAGGAGCGGGCCTCCTGCTCGAAGCGATCCAGGCGGCCGCGGGCCTGAGCGCGGGCCAGACCGACCTCCACCGGCAGGTCGAACACCAGGGTCAGGTCGGGCCGCAGCCCGCCCTGGACGAACTCCTCGAGCAGGGCAATGCGTTCGAGCGGCAGCCCGCGGCCGCCGCCCTGATAGGCGTAGGTGGCATCGGTGAAGCGGTCGCAGAGCACCACCTTGCCGGCCTCGAGCGCCGGGCGAATGACCTGGGCCAGATGCTGGGCACGCGCGGCGAATACCAGCAGCAGCTCGGTATCGGCGGACATCGGTTCATCGCTGGGCGCCAGCAGAAGCTCGCGGATCCGCTCGGCCAACGGCGTGCCGCCCGGCTCGCGGGTGAGCAGCACCTGGCAGCCGGCGCTGCGCAGGCATTCGGCCAGGTATTCGCGGTTGGTGCTCTTGCCGGCGCCTTCCGGGCCTTCGAGGGTGATGAACAGACCACTCACTGGGCATTTCCTTGTGATGCGGCAGCCGGGCTGGAACGGTAGTCCTCGCGGCGCTTGAGCTGGTATTCGCGCACGGCGCGGTTGTGTTCGTCGAGACTGCGGGTGAACACGTGCGAGCCATCGCCACGCGCCACGAAGTAGAGGCTGTCGCCGCCGGCCGGATGCAGGGCGGCGCGGATCGCCTCGCGACCGACCATGGCGATCGGCGTCGGCGGCAGGCCGGCGTTGACGTAGGTGTTGTACGGCGTCGGCTCGCGCAGGTGGGCACGCGTCAGGTTACCGTCATAGCGCTCGCCGAGGCCGTAGATCACCGTCGGGTCGGTCTGCAGCAGCATGCCGAGACGCAGACGGCGGACGAACACCCCGGCGATCTGCTCGCGCTCGCTGGCCACGCCGGTCTCCTTCTCCACCAGGGAGGCCATGACCAGAGCCTGATAGGCATCCCGGTACGGGAGGTCGGCGGCGCGCTGCTGCCATTCGCTGTCCAGTACCTCGGTCAGACGCTGGTGGGCCTGACGCAGCAGGTCGATATCGCGCATGCCGCGCACGTAGCGATAGGTGTCGGGGAAGAAGCGCCCTTCCGGGTGCTGACCGGCCAGACCGAGACGCTGCATCACCGCCGCGTCATCCAGACCGGCGAGGGTCTGCTCCAGGCGCTCCTGAGCGGACAACGCGGCACGCAGCTGGCGGAAGGTCCACCCCTCCACCAGAGTCAGGTTGTACTGCACCACCTCGCCGCTGCGCCACTGACGAAGCAGATCGAGCGCGGTCTGCCCCGGGGTCAGGCGGTATTCGCCGCTGTGCAGGCCCTTGCCGTGGTAATTGAAGCGCCAGTACAGACGCAGCCACAGCGCACCGTCGAGGACGCCATCGTCCTCCAGACGGGTCAGCAGGCCACTGGGCGTCGCCCCCGAAGGCACTTCGAGCAGACGCTCCTCGGCCAGTTCAAGGGGCTGGTTGAGGGCGACGTGCTGTTGCCAGCCGATGATGGCCAGCAACAGGCCGGCCAACATCAGCCCGCCTTCGAGGAAATACAGCAACAGGCGCTTCACGAATCAGACATCCACCAGGTCGGTGAGCATTAGCTGGAGTTTACGGGTCAGCCCGCCGACCGGCCAGACATGGGTCTCAAAGGCCACCACCGGCCAGATGCCATACTGGCTGTTGCAGAGAAATACCTCGTCCGCCGCCAGCAAGTCGGCATAATCGAGATCGACGACGCGGCAAGCGACTCCGGCAGCGACTGCCCGCTCGAGGATTTCCGCGCGCATCACCCCGGCCACCCCGCAGCGGGTCAGCGCAGGCGTCAGCAACTCGCCGTCCCTGACCAGGAACAGGTTGCTGAACACACCCTCGATCGGCCGCCCATTGTGGTCGCGCATCAGGCCCTCGGCACAGGCCGGATCCTGCCACTCGCTGCGGGCGAGCACCTGCTCCAGACGATTGAGATGCTTGAGCCCGGCCAACAGCGGTTGTTCCGCCAGGCGGGTCGCGCAGGGGAACAGACGAATGCCGTCGAGGCGATGCCGCGGCGGATAGGCAGGCACCGGGCCGCCACTGAGGATGCGCCGGCAACGGGCGTCGACTGGCGGTGCGTAACCGCGCTGACCATCGCCGCGGGTGACGATCAGCTTGGCCACCCCCTGACGGAGTTCGCCGGCGAACGCGAGCAACTCGCTGCGCACCAGGGCGAGATCGAGAGGCAGAACCAGACGGCGAGCACCCTCGGCCAGCCGCTGCATGTGCCGCTCGAGCAGGGCGATCCGGCCTTGGCGCACGGCGATGGTCTCGAACAGACCATCGCCGTAGGCCAATCCACGGTCGGAGACCGGCAGCGTGTCTGCCGGACGACCGTCGATCCACACCGGCATCAGTCGACCAGTCGGCGGAACACCAGGGTACCGTTGGTGCCACCGAAGCCGAAGGAGTTGGACACCGCCACGTCGATCGGCATGGCCTGCGCCTCGTGGGCGACGAAGTTGAGGTCGCAGCCCTCATCCGGATCGTCGAGGTTGATGGTCGGCGGCGCAACCTGATCGCGCAGGGCGAGAATGCTGAAGATCGCCTCCACCGCACCGGCGGCGCCCAGCAGGTGGCCGGTCATCGACTTGGTGGAGCTGACCGCCAGACGGTAGGCGTGCTCGCCGAACACACGCTTGACCGCCGCGGCCTCGGCCAGGTCGCCAGCCGGGGTCGAGGTGCCGTGAGCGTTGATGTACTGCACCTGCTCCGGATTGAGACCGGCATCGCGCAGCGCATTCTGCATGCAGCGCGCGGCGCCATCGCCGTTCTCCGGCGGTGCGGTCATGTGGTAGGCGTCGCCGCTCATGCCGAAGCCGACCAGCTCGGCATAGATGCGCGCGCCGCGAGCCTTGGCATGCTCGAGTTCTTCCAGCACCAGGGCGCCGGCGCCGTCGGCCAGCACGAAGCCGTCGCGACCGCGATCCCACGGACGGCTGGCGCGCGTCGGCTCGTCGTTGCGGGTGGACAGCGCGCGGGCCGCGCCGAAGCCACCGAGCCCCAGGCCGCAGGTGGCCATCTCGGCGCCGCCGGCGATCATCACGTCGGCCTCGCCGTAGGCGATGTTGCGCGCGGCCATACCGATGCTGTGGGTGCCGGTGGTGCAGGCGGTGGTGATGGCGTAGTTGGGACCCTGCGCGCCCAGATGGATCGACAGGAACCCGGAAATCATGTTGATGATCGAGCTCGGCACGAAGAACGGCGAGATGCGCCGCGGCCCCTGCTCGTGCAGCGACTTGGCGTTGTTCTCGATGTTGGTCAGGCCGCCGATGCCCGACCCCATGGCGACGCCGACACGCTCGCGGTTGGCATCGGTGACCTCCAGGCCGGCATCGCGCACCGCCTGCAGACTGGCAGCCATGCCGTACTGGATGAAGAGGTCCATCTTGCGAGCTTCCTTGGCCGGCAGGTAGTCCTCGACGTTGAAGCCCTTGACCGATCCACCGAAGCGGGTAGCGAAAGCCGAGACATCCATATGCCCGATCGGACCGATGCCACTCTGTCCGGCCAGCACACCCTGCCAACTGCTGGCCACATCCGGGCCGAGGGGTGACAGCATGCCAAGACCGGTGACCACGACGCGTCTACGCGACACAGCGCTCTCCTCTTGTTGATCCACTACAGCAGCGAAGCGTAGCCAACTGACTGCTACGTCTTCCTTTCACACAAAGAAAAACCGCACGTCTTTGCGGACGTGCGGCTTCTTCCGGCCGGAACCGACGATTACTTACTGCTGACCGTGAGCATTGATGTAATCGATGGCTTCCTGAACGGTGGTGATCTTCTCGGCCTGCTCGTCCGGAATTTCGGTCTCGAATTCTTCTTCGAGAGCCATGACCAGCTCAACGGTGTCCAGGGAGTCGGCGCCCAGGTCTTCAACGAAGGAAGCGCTGTTGGTCACTTCTTCTTCTTTGACGCCAAGCTGCTCGGCAACGATCTTCTTGACGCGTTCTTCGATGGTGCTCATATCTAATTCTCACTCCTATGGAGAGTTCCATGTAGCTGGTGGCCGGTAGTGTATAGAAAGGGTTTTCGGTTTTTCAAGCAAAACCCTTGCCGCGCTACCGGCCTACGCCATTTTTCTGTTCAAAAAACAGGTGCTAAAACAACCACATACGCCTGCAAAATGGAAGCGGCGAACATCCGAAAGATGCGCCGCCACGCCACTCTTTACATGTACATGCCGCCATTGACCGGGATGGTCGCACCGGTCACGTAGGCTCCGCCCTCACCGGCGAGGAAACCAACCACGCTGGCGATCTCCTCGGCCTGCCCCAGACGACCCAGCGGGATCTGGGTCAGCAGGTTCTGGCGATGCGCTTCCGGCAGCTCGCGGGTCATGTCGGTGTCGATGAAGCCCGGCGCCACGGCGTTGACGGTGATGTTGCGCGAGCCGACTTCACGAGCCAGGGCGCGGCTGAAGCCTTCGACGCCGGCCTTGGCCGCAGCGTAGTTGGCCTGACCGGCATTGCCCATCGAGCCGACCACCGAGCTGATGTTGATGATCCGACCCCAGCGCGCCTTGGTCATGCCCTTGAGCACGGCCTTGGACAGGCGATAGATGCTGGTCAGGTTGGTATTGATGACGTCATGCCACTCCTCGTCCTTCATCCGCAGCATCAGGTTGTCGCGGGTGATGCCGGCGTTGTTGACCAGGATGGTCGGCTGGCCGAGGTGCTGCTGGATGTGCTCCAGGGTCTGGGCCACCGACTCGTCGCTGGCGACGTCGAGGACCAGTCCGGCACCTTCGATGCCGGCCGCCTTCAGGTATTCGGCGATGCGCTCGGCGCCGGCCGCACTGGTGGCGGTGCCGATGACGATGGCGCCCTGACGGCCCAGTTCCAGGGCGATGGCCTGGCCGATACCACGGGTGGCGCCGGTGACCAGAGCCACCTTACCTTGCAGACTCATGGGTGATTCTCCTGATGATCAGGCCAGGGCCGCGCGGGCGGCGGCGAAGGCCTCGGGGGTATCCAGATTGTGGGTGTTGACGCCCTTGGCGCAGCGCTTGTTGAGACCGGACAGCACCTTGCCGGGACCGCACTCGACCAGCTCGGTCACACCCTGCTCGGCCAGGGTCACGATGCTTTCGACCCAGCGCACCGGACTGTACAGCTGCTCGAGCAGGTCGCGCTTGAGCACCGCCAGGTCGGCGGGCACCTGGGCACTGGTGTTCTGCACGATGGCGATCTGCGGAGTCTGCCAATCGATGGCCTCCACCGCCGCGGCGAATTTCTCAGCCGCCGGACGCATCAGCGCACAGTGCGACGGCACGCTGACCGGCAACGCCATGGCACGCTTGGCGCCCTTGGCCTTGCACGCCTCGATGGCGCGCTCGACTGCCGCTGCGGCGCCGGCGATCACCACCTGCCCCGGCGCGTTGAAGTTGACCGCACTGACCACCTCGCCCTGCGCCGCCTCGGCACAGGCGGCACGCACGGTGTCGTCGTCCAGACCGAGGATGGCCGCCATGCCACCCTGCCCGGCCGGCACCGCCTGCTGCATCAGTTGACCGCGCAGCTCGACCAGCTTGACTGCATCAGCAAAGGGCAGGCAGCCCGCAGCCACCAGAGCGGAGTACTCGCCCAGACTGTGACCGGCGACGAAGGCCGGCTGCGTGCCACCCTCGGCCTGCCACAGGCGCCACAGGGCGATCGAGGCAGTGAGGATGGCCGGCTGGGTCTTGTCGGTCTGATTGAGCTGCTCGGCTGGGCCTTCCTGGGTCAGCGCCCAGAGGTCATAGCCCAGAGCGGCGGAGGCTGCGGCGAAGGTCTCGCCGATCACGGCGTGCTGCGTCCCCAGCTCGGCGAGCATGCCGACAGCCTGGGAGCCCTGACCGGGGAAAACGAAAGCGAGGGAAGAAGACATGGAGCAAGTCCCTTGTGTACTTGTTCGTCAGGAGGCCGCAGCGCATTCGGCGCCGCAGCGGATTGACTGTTGGATGACAGGCGCCCTGCACGGGTCACACCCAGTCACCGGAGCAGCTGACCGAGGCGCCCATGCAGGCGCTGAGGCAGATTCTCGCCGACTTCGGCCAGTGCCCGCCCGATGGCCGCCCGAAAACCTTCGGGGCCAGCGCCGCCGTGGCTTTTTACCACAATCCCCTGCAACCCGATAAAACTCGCGCCATTGTGCCGCGCCGGCCGCAGCTCGCCACTCAGGCGCCTCAGCAGGGGCAGCGCAAGCAGGCCGACCAGGCGCGCCCGCACACCGGAGCGGAACAGCGCCTCCAGGCGCGCCGCGATCATCGACGCCAGCCCTTCGCTGGCCTTGAGCACGACATTGCCGACGAAGCCGTCGCAGACCACGACATCCGCCTCGCCGCGATAGAGGCCATCGCCCTCGACGAAGCCGATGTAGTTGAGCGCCTCCGCCTGCTGCAGCAGACTGGCCGCCAGACGCACCTGCTGGTTGCCCTTGATGTCTTCGGTACCGACATTCAGCAGCGCCACCCGCGGCCTGGGCACCCCCTGGGCTTCGGCGACCACCGCCCCCATCACGGCGAACTGGTAGAGATGCTCGGCCGTGCAATCGACATTGGCGCCGAGGTCAAGCAGGTGGCAGCGCCCGCGCGCGGTCGGCACAGCACTGATCATCGCCGGCCGGTCGATGCCCGGCAGGGTCTTCAGCACATAACGGGAGAGCGCCATCAGGGCACCGGTATTGCCGGCGCTGACGCAGGCCTGGGCCGCGCCGGAGCGCACCAGCTCGAGCGCCTGACGCATGGAGGAATCGACCTTGCAGCGCAGGGCCTGCGCTGGACGTTCGTCCATCGCGATCACTTCGCTGGCGGGGTGCACAAGCAAACGGGAACGATCGGCAGCGGGATGCTCTGCGATCAATTGCTCGATGATCTGAGCCTGGCCGACGAGAATCAGCCGCAGGGAGGGGAATTCAGCCAGACTGTCAATGCAGGCTGGAACAATGCAGCGGGGACCGAAGTCCCCACCCATTGCGTCGATCGCGATGATCGGAGCGGACAAGGATTACTCGTCAGCGCCCTTGTCGACCACCTTGCGACCACGGTAGAAGCCATCCGGGCTCACGTGGTGGCGCAGGTGGACTTCACCGGTGCTCTTCTCGACGGACAGTGCGTTGGCCTCGAGCGCATCGTGGGAACGACGCATGTCGCGAGCGGAACGAGACTTTTTGTTCTGTTGAACAGCCATTCTGATTAACTCCTAAACGTTTGGGTCACGTTTCAACTGCGCCAGTACATCGAACGGGTTGGACCGCGAAACCTCGTTGACGCTCGGTTCTGGTGCTGCTGCAAAGCCGCCCGGAGGCTGGCATGCATCGGGTTCGTGGGCCGGTACAATGGGAAGCGCAAGCAGCAACTCGTCTTCGACCAGTTCGATCAGGTCGAGCGGCTCCTCACCCACTTCCAGCGCGTCGTAGCTTTTCGGCAGGGAATCCGCCGAGGCGCCTTCCCGTAGCACGGCATAGACGAACCTGCTGTGCACCGGAAGGGTCGCCGGCTCCAGACAACGCTGGCACACCATCTGCACCTCGACCTCGAGTTCGCCGCGCATGACGATCACCCCCTGCTCGTCACGACCGAACTCGAGACGAGCATGGACGGTGCCGGCATCGCTGACCAACTGCTCGCACAGCCGCGAAAACTGGGCCATGGGCCACTCACCCTCGAGGGTGGCGCCACGATCGGCCAGTTTTCGCGGATCGACGTGAGGTGGAATCGGCCCTTTCAACATAAGCGCGCCATTCTAGGGATACCCCTTTTAACTGTCAAAGAAAATTCCGCGCGTGCAGAGGCCACGGGCGGCGCCTAGAATCGCTGGAATATCAAGGAGATCCCTTATGCTTCCCCTGCTTCTCGCCTCCAGCTCAGCCTATCGCCGCGCCCTGCTCGAACGCCTGCAACTGCCCTTTGCCTGCCAGTCGCCGGACGTCGATGAAACCGCGCTACCCGGGGAGAGCGCCGAACGCCTGGTCTGCCGCCTGGCCGAAGCCAAGGCCCGCATCCTCGCCGCACACCACCCCAACCATCTGATCATCGGCTCCGACCAGGTCGCCGCACTCGGCCCGCACATCCTCGGCAAACCGCACACCTTCGAGCGCGCCCGCGAGCAACTGCGCGCCGCCAGCGGCAACAGCGTGACCTTCCATACCGGCCTGTGCCTGCACAACTCGCAAAGCGGTCACACACAAACCGCCTGCGTGCCGTTCACCGTGCACTTCCGCCCGCTCGACGATGCGCGCATCGAACGCTACCTGCACCGCGAACAACCCTACGACTGCGCCGGCAGCTTCAAGTCGGAAGGCCTCGGCATCAGCCTGTTCCGCAGCACCTCCGGCGAGGACGCCACCAGCCTGATCGGCCTGCCCCTGATCCGCCTTGTGGACATGCTGCTCGCCGAGGGCGTGCAGATCCCCTGAATCCTCAGCGCAAGGCCGGGCCGCGCAAGCCCATCCACAGCGACAGCTGCTCGGCCACGCCGACACCGAACTTCTTGGCGAAGCGATCGATCGGCGATTCCCTCTCGGTGAAATCGACCAGATTCTCCTCACCAACCACCTCGCGCGCCACATGACTGGTGCTACCCAGACCATCGATCAAGCCGAGTTCGAGCGCCTGCTCGCCCGACCAGACCAGCCCGGAAAACAGCTCCGGATGCTCCTTGTCCTTCAGGCGGTCGCCACGACCCTGCTTGACGCTGGCGATGAACTGCTTGTGGGTGGTCTCCAGCACCGTACCCCAGAAGCGCGTTTCATCCTCCTTCTGCGGCATGAACGGATCCAGGAAGGTCTTGTGCTCGCCGGCGGTATACACGCGCCGCTCCACACCCACCTTGCCCATCACGTCGACGAAGCCGAAGCCCGAAGCGGTCACACCGATCGAACCAACCAGACTGGCCTTGTCGGCGTAGATGGCATCAGCCGCACTGGCGATGTAGTAGGCACCGGAGGCACCGAGATCGGTGATCACGGCGTACAGCTTGATCTCCGGATACTTGCTGCGCAGGCGGCGGATCTCGTCATAGATGTAGCCGGACTGCACCGGACTGCCGCCCGGACTGTTGATGCGCAGCACCACCGCACGCGTGTTCTTGTCCTCGAACGCCGAGCGCAGGCTGCCGATGATACTGTCGGCACTGGCACGCTCCTCGTCGGCGATCACGCCGCGCACCTCGATCACTGCGGTGTGCGGCTTCAGGGCCGCCGCCTTGTCCAGCTTGGCCCAGGGAGAAAACAGGAACAGCGCGACGAAGACATAGAGAAAGGCCAGACTCTTGAAGAAGATCCCCCAGCGCCGCGCACGACGCTGCTCGACCACACCGGCGAGCACCGCCTTCTCCAGCAGCTTCCAGGTCTTCTCATCCGAAGGCGCGGCAGCCTTCCACTCATCCTGTTGCATGTCGCCTCACTCCTCTCCCAACCGATTACGCACCACCATCCAGCCAGCGGACAAGCCCATCAAAACTGTCGATGGCCAGATGCGGACGATACTCCCGCAGCACCGCCAGTGGCTGCGCACCATATCCCACCGCCACCGCGGTCATGCCGGCATTGTGCGCCATCTGCAGATCGAAGGGCGAATCCCCCACCATCAGCGCGCGCTGCGCCGCCACCCCACAATGCTCGAGGATCTCGCGCAGCATGCGCGGATCGGGCTTGCTGGCGGTTTCATCGGCGCAGCGGGTGATATCGAAGAAATCCTGCCAGCCATGCCCGGCCAGCACGCGCTCCAGGCCGCGCCGACTCTTGCCAGTAGCCACCGCCAGGCGGTAGCCCTGCGCACGAAACGCCAGCAGCGACTCGCGCACGCCGTCGAACAGCGGCGACGGCGTACGCTCCAGCAGCAGATAATGATCACTGTAGACCCGCCGAAAGGTGGCGACCCGCGCTTCGTCCTCGAGATCGGGATAGAGACTGCGGATCGCCTCCGGCAAGCCAAGACCGATGATCCCGCGAATGGTGATCTCGTCCAGCTGCGGCAGCACGCACTCGTCGGCAGCCACACGCATCGACTCGACGATGCGCGCGATCGAGTCGACCAGAGTGCCATCCCAATCGAATACCAGCAGCCCGTAATCAGGCATCGAGGCGTTCCAGAGTCTGCGCCCACACTTCGTCCACCGGCGCCTCCAGCGCCAGCTGCTGGCCATCGGGCAGGGTCACGCGCAGCGCATGAGCATGCAGGAACAGACGCTTGCCGCCCAGCTCGCGGATCTCGCGAGTGAAATCGTCGTCGCCGTACTTGCTGTCGCCGGCGATCGGATGGCCGGCATGCTTGGCGTGCACACGGATCTGATGGGTACGCCCGGTGATCGGACTGGCCTCGACCAGGGTGGCGAACTCGCCGAAGCGGCGCACCACGCGAAACTCGGTCAGCGCGTCCTTGCCCTCGGCATTGACCTCGACCATCCGCTCGCCGGAGCGCAGGTTGTTCTTCAGCAGCGGCGCACTGACCTTCTTCTTCGAGGTCGGCCAGCTGCCGCGCACCAGCGCCAGGTAGCGCTTGTCGACCCCGTCGCCGCGCAGCGCCTCGTGCAGGTGACGCAGCATGCTGCGCTTCTTGGCGATCATCAGCAGACCCGAGGTATCGCGATCGAGGCGGTGCACCAGCTCGATATCCTTGGCCTCCGGGCGCAACTGACGAAACGCCTCGATGACGCCATAACTGAGGCCGCTGCCGCCATGCACGGCGATACCGGCCGGCTTGTTGAGCACGATCAGCGCCTTGTCCTCGTAGACGATGGCCGCCTCCAGACGCTGCAGCAGCCCCTGGGCCAGCGGCTCGGGCTCGTCGCGCTCGGCGACGCGCAACGGCGGCACGCGCACCACATCGCCGGCCTGCAGCTTGTATTCGGGCTTGATCCGCCCCTTGTTCACCCGCACCTCGCCCTTGCGCAGGATGCGGTAGATCAGGGTCTTGGGCACACCTTTCAACTGCGTCCGGAGGAAGTTGTCGATGCGTTGTCCGGCGAGTTCCGGCTGCACTTCGAGCAGCTGGACGCCAGTGGAGATTTGCGAGGGAGTTGTCATCCGCGAATCATAGCAATTTTTCCCAGAATTGAAGCACTTAATGATTGCTGCTATATTCCGGGCGCCGCCAAAAGCGGCTTTTACCGCATGCCAGAGCCGACAACCTGGCCGCGGACAGACGATCAATGGACGTCGAGCCGTCCGACGGGGCATGCGCCAGTGCAAGCGCATGCCTCGGAAAATCAAGCCTCGAGACATCACGTACGGATCGCCAGGCGCTCCGTGCAAATGCCAACCCGCTGCGGATTCTGCGCGCGGCACCCGATTCTCAGGAATACGTGCAGGGTGGAGATGCACAAACGACGGACTGCGTAGCACTCGACTTTCCAGACGCCCCGAGCGTCCGCAGCGTTGTTTGATTCCTCCTTCTGTTTGAGTGCTTCTGTAGCTGACAGTTTGCAGGAGACGCCAGTCGCGCCAGGCCCGAGGGCCTGCGCCGCTTGACAAGGGCAACGGCCAGACCGTTCCCGGCGCACCTGACACCGACCACGAGAGTCGTGTGTGCCAACCGTCGTTTCCGGCAGCCCGGAAACCATTGGTACTACATGAAAAGAATGCTGATCAACGCAACTCAGCCCGAAGAGTTGCGTGTTGCTCTGGTCGACGGCCAACGCCTGTTCGACCTCGACATCGAATCGGGTGCTCGCCAGCAGAAGAAGGCCAACATCTACAAGGGGCGCATCACCCGCGTCGAGCCCAGCCTCGAGGCCGCCTTCGTCGACTTCGGCGCCGAACGCCACGGCTTCCTGCCGCTCAAGGAAATCTCCCGCGAATACTTCACCAAGAGCCCCGAAGGCCGCGTCAACATCAAGGACGTGCTGCGCGAAGGCCAGGAAGTCATCGTCCAGGTCGAGAAGGAAGAGCGCGGCAACAAGGGCGCAGCCCTGACCACCTTCATCAGCCTGGCCGGCCGCTACCTGGTGCTGATGCCCAACAACCCGCGCGCCGGCGGCATCTCTCGCCGCATCGAGGGCGAGGAGCGCAACGAGCTGCGCGAAGCCCTCAACGGCCTCAACGCGCCGGCCGACATGGGCCTGATCGTGCGCACCGCCGGCCTCGGCCGCTCCAGCGAGGAGCTGCAGTGGGACCTGGACTACCTGATCCAGCTGTGGACCGCGATCAAGGAAGCTTCACAGGATCGCGCCGCACCCTTCCTGATCTACCAGGAAAGCAACGTCATCATCCGCGCCATCCGCGACTACCTGCGCCAGGACATCGGCGAGGTGCTGATCGACAGCATCGAGGCCCAGGAGGAAGCGCTAAGCTTCATCCAGCAGGTGATGCCGCAGTACGCCAGCAAGGTCAAGCTGTACCAGGACAGCGTGCCGCTGTTCAACCGCTTCCAGATCGAGAGCCAGATCGAGACCGCCTTCCAGCGTGAAGTGAAGCTGCCGTCCGGTGGCTCGATCGTCATCGACCCGACCGAGGCGCTGGTGTCCATCGACATCAACTCGGCGCGCGCCACCAAGGGCGGCGACATCGAGGAAACCGCCCTGCAGACCAACCTGGAAGCGGCCGAGGAAATCGCCCGCCAGCTGCGCCTGCGCGACATCGGCGGCCTGATCGTCATCGACTTCATCGACATGACCCCGGCGAAGAACCAGCGCGCCGTCGAGGACCGCGTCCGCGAGTGCCTGGAAGCCGACCGCGCCCGCGTCCAGGTCGGTCGCATCTCGCGCTTTGGCCTGCTGGAGATGTCCCGCCAGCGCCTGCGCCCGTCGCTGGGCGAAACCAGCGGCGTGGTCTGCCCGCGCTGCAATGGCCAGGGCATCATCCGCGATGTCGAGTCGCTGTCGCTGGCCATCCTGCGCCTGATCGAGGAAGAAGCCCTCAAGGACCGTACCGCCGAAGTGCGCGCCCAGGTACCGATCCCGGTGGCCGCCTTCCTGCTCAACGAGAAGCGCAACGCCATCACCAAGATCGAGCTGCGCACCCGTGCGCGCATCGTCATCCTGCCGAACGATCACCTCGAGACTCCGCACTTCGAAGTGCAGCGCCTGCGTGACGACAGCCCGGAAACCCTGGTCGGTCAGTCCAGCTACGAGATGACCCCGAGCGAAGTCGAGGAAGTCCAGCCGGTGGCAGCCACCCGCACCCTGGTGCGTCAGGAAGCCGCAGTGAAGACCGTGACCCACGAGCGTCCGGCTCCGCAGGTGGTAGAAGCTCCCGCCGCCCCGGCACCGATCGCCCACCCCACCCCCGAGCCGAGCCTGTTCAAGGGCCTGATCCGCTCCCTGGTGGGCCTGTTTGCCGGCAAGCAGGAAGCCAAACCTGCCACCGCCGAGCAGCCGGCCGCCAGCGAGCAGACCGAGCGCGGCGAGGAGCGCCGCAACGGTCGCCAGCAGAATCGCCGCCGCGAGGGCGAGCGCGCCGAACGCGGCGAGCGCAAGCCGCGCGAGGAGCGCAAGCCCCGCGAGGAACGCCAACCGCGCGAGGAGCGTCAGCCCCGCGAGGAGCGCAAACCGCGTGAAGAGCGTCAGCCCCGCGAGGAGCGCCAGCCGCGTGAAGAGCGTCAGCCCCGCGAGGAACGCCAGCCACGTGAAGAGCGTCAGCCCCGCGAGGAACGCCAGCCGCGTGAAGAGCGTCAGCCCCGCGAGGAACGCCAGCCGCGTGAAGAGCGTCAGCCCCGCGAGGAACGCCAGCCGCGTGAAGAGCGTCAGCCCCGCGAGGAACGCCAGCCGCGTGAAGAGCGTCAGCCCCGCGAGGAGCGCCAGCCGCGTGAAGAGCGTCAGCCCCGCGAGGAGCGCCAGCCGCAGGAAGAGCGCCCGGTCGCCGAGGCCGAGGAAAATCGCAGCGTAGAAGCCATCGAACCGGCTGAAGAGCGTCGCGAGGAACGCGCCGAGCGCAAGCCGCGCAGCGAGCGTCCGCCGCGCGAGCCCCGCACCGAGATTGCCGAGGAGCTGCCGGCAGCCGGCGAGGAAAGCGAAGGTAGCGACGAAGAAGAGCAACTGGAAGGCGCCGAGGGTGAACGCCCCCGCCGTCGTTCGCGCGGCCAACGCCGCCGCAGCAACCGCCGCGAGCGCCAGCGTGAAGCCGGCGTGGAGGAAACCTTTGCCGAGGAAGGCGCAAGCACCGAAGGCCAGACCGCGGAGCACGCGATCGTAGCCGCCGGCGCAGCAGCCGCCGCCGCCATTGCCGTCGAAGTGCAGGCCGAACAGCCCGCCGACGCAGCAGCTGCAGCCGAGGCAGGCGAAGCTGTTGCTGCAGCGGCCGTGGCCGAGCCCCAACCCGAACAGGGCGCCCTCCAGGCACCTGAAGCGGTTGAGGTCGCGGCTGTAGCCGAGAGCACCGGCGCAACCGAAGCACCGGCAACCGAGCCGACCGCACCGGCCGGCGCGCGCGCCGCCAACGACCCACGCGAGCGTCGCCGCCGCCAGGAAGCCGAGCGCCGCGCTCGTGAAGCAGCAGCCGCCGCGGCTGCCGCCGGCGAAATCACTGTCAGCGAGGAGCAGGCCAGCCCCGCCGCCAGCGAAGCGGTGGTCGCCGACGAGCCGCAGAACAGCGAGGCTCCGGCCGTCGAGGCTCAGCAAGCCGAGATCCCGAGCGAGAGCGGCGCCAGCAGCGAGGAAGCTCCCGCCGAGGCCATGACCCAGCCTGAAGCGACCACCAGCGAGGCCGAACAGGCAACCGGCGAAGCCATCAGCGAAGCCCAGCCGCGCCAGGCCGAGGAAGAGCGCAAGCCCCAGGCCTGACGGCCTGGGCTGCGCCCAGCAAAAAGGGGGAATGCCCATGGCATTCCCCCTTTTTGTTTGCCCGCGAACGGCCGCGCCGCCGCAGGCCTGGGACCGCGCAGTCAGCGAATGACCGGCTCGATCTCCAGCTCGACACCGAAGCGCGCCCGGATGTCGGCCTGGATGCGCCGGGCCAGCGCCAGCAACTCGCCACCACTGGCCTTGCCGTGATTGACCAGCACCAACGCCTGCAGCGCATGGACCCCGGCATCGCCATCGCGATGACCCTTCCACCCCGCACGCTCGATCAGCCAGCCCGCCGCCAGCTTGACCTCGCCCTCCCCCGCAGGGTAACTGACCAGGTCCGGCCATTGCCGGCGCAAGCGCTCGGCACAAGCACCACTCACCACGGGATTCTTGAAGAAACTGCCGGCATTGCCCAGCACCGCGGGATCCGGCAACCTCTCGGCACGGATGGCACAGATGATCCTGCTCACGTCCCGCGGGGTCGGCCGCTCTATCCCCTCATCCAGCAGACGCTGGCGCACCGGACCATAGCCAAGGTGCAGCTCTGCCTCGTGCGCGAGGGCGAAGCGTACCCGCAGGATCACCCAGCGGCCGCTCTCGCGCTTGAAACGGCTGTCGCGATAGGCGAAGCCGCACTCGTCGGCACGGAACTCCCGCAACTCGCCAGTCTGCCGGTCGAGGGCCAGCAGACTGTGTAGCGCATCCTTCACCTCCACGCCGTAGGCGCCGATGTTCTGCATCGGTGCAGCTCCCACGGTGCCGGGGATCAGGCTGAGGTTTTCCAGCCCGGCCAGCCCCTGCTCCAGGGTCCACTGCACGAAGGGATGCCAGGGCTCGCCGGCCTCGGCCTCGACCAGCGCCTGCCCATCCTTCTCGCCCAGCAGACGCCGCCCCTGGCTGACCATGCGCAGGACGAAGGCATCCTGGTCGGCGGTGAGCAGCAGGTTGCTGCCACCACCGATGACCAGCAGCTCGACCTGGCGCTCCTGCGCCAGGCGCAGGGCCTCGCGCACCTCGTCGACGTTGCTGGCCTCGGCATACCAGCGGGCATTAACCGCCACCCCGAAGGTGTTGTAGGGCTGCAGCGACTGCTGCTCACGGACGAACAGGGTCACAGTGCCTCCCGGATCTGCTCGATCAGCCGATCGCAGGCCAGCTCGACCATGTCGAGTACCCGCTCGAAACCGTCGGCGCCGCCATAGTAGGGGTCGGGCACTTCGTGCTCGGCCAGGCCGCCACGGCGCAGGAACAGGTCAAGCTCCGCTACGCCATCGGCGGGGCGCAAGCGCCGCAGCTCGCGCAGGTTGTCGTGATCCATGGCCAGGATCAGATCGAAACGCGCGAAGTCTTCGCCGCATACCTGACGTGCGCGCAGGTCGTGGAGCAGGTAACCGCGCTGCTCGGCGACCGCACGCGTGCGGGGATCGGGCGCCTTCCCGACGTGCCAGGCACCGGTACCGGCAGAGTCCACCAGCACACGACCGGCGAGGCCGGCCAGCTGGAGCTTGTGGCGCATCACGCCTTCGGCGGTGGGCGAACGACAGATGTTGCCCAGGCAGACGAACAGCACGCGCACGTCAGGCTCCGAGCAGCTGGCGAACGCGCTGCAGGTCGTCAGGGGTATCGACCCCGGTCGGCGGCGCCTCGAGGGCGTCGGCTACATGGATGCGCACGCCATGCCAGAGCGCGCGCAGCTGCTCGAGAGACTCGGTATCCTCCAGCCAGCACGGACCCCAGGCGACGAAGTCGTGGAGGAAACCGGCGCGGTAGGCGTAGATGCCGATGTGGCGACGGAACGGCACGCCTGCGGGCAACGTGTCGCGCTGCACGGCGAAGGCGTCGCGCGCCCAGGGCAGTGGCGCCCGGCTGAAGGTCAGCGCCAGGCCGGTGGCATCGGCGACCACCTTGACCACGTTGGGATTGAACAGCTGGGCGGGATCGCTGATCGGCTCGGCCAGGGTGGCGATTCCGGCCTCGGGATGGCCAGCCAGGTTGGCGGCCACCTGGTCGATGATCGCCGGCGGGATCAGCGGCTCGTCGCCCTGCACGTTGACCACGATGGCATCGCCGGCCAGGCCGAGCTGCCCGGCCACCTCGGCCAGGCGATCGGTACCCGAGTTGTGGGAGGCCGCAGTCAGTACCACCTCGGCACCGAACGCCTGGCAGGCCTCGACGATGCGGACATCGTCGGTGGCGACCACCACGCGGCTGGCGGCACTCTTGCGGGCCTGCTGCCAGACGTGCTGGATCATCGGCTTGCCGGCGATGTCCTGCAGCGGCTTGCCGGGCAGCCGGGTGGAAGCAAAACGGGCCGGGATGACGACGACGAAGTCCATGCTCATTTGTCCAGGCGCTCGTCGACGGTCAGGGTACGGGCCTCGCCCTCCAGCATCACCGGAATGCCGTCGCGCACCGGGAAGGCCAGAGCATCGTTCTTGCAGATCAGCTCGGCCTTGTCGTCGCTGAGCTTGAGGGGCCCCTTGCACAGCGGGCAGGCGAGAATATCGAGGAGTTTCGGGTCCATGGTCCAATCCTGGGGAGACACGTCAGGGGACCGCCGGACTCAGCGCGGTAGCAGGCGCTCGAGCTGGGCGTCGAACCAGGCCACGAAGGCCGGTGACGGCACACCATCGACCGCCAGATACCACCAGTCGTCGGCGGCAAATGCCCGGCATTTCACCGCATCCTTCTCGGTCATCAGCAGCGGCAAGGCCGGAGTGAAGCGCAGATCATCGGGACTGTAGGCCGCGTGATCGGCAAAGGCATGCGGAACCGGCCGCCAGTGTAGCGCCTCGAGGGTTGCGAAGAAACGCTGCGGATTGCCGATGCCGGCCACGGCATGCACTGCCTGACCGGGCGGGAAGGCATCCAGAGGCAGGCGCTCGCCACTGACCAGATTGACCAGCGCCGCCGGGCGCAGGTTGAAGGCGTAGCCCTGGGCGCCGTCGGCACTCGCCCCGTTCACCAGGCAAGCGTCCACCGCGGCCAGGCGCTCCAGCGGCTCGCGCAGCGGTCCGGCGGGCAGGCAGCGGCGATTGCCGAGGCCACGCGCGCCATCGATCAGCACCAGCTCCAGATCGCGGGCCAGACGATAGTGCTGCAGACCATCATCGCTGAGAATCAGATCCAGCGTTTCCTCGGCGAGCAGGGCGCGTACCGCGCGAGCGCGATCGGGATCGATCATCAGCGGCACGCCGCTGCGCTCGACGATCATCAGCGGCTCGTCGCCAGCCTCGCCGGGCGACTGCCCCGGCCTGACCCGCCACGGCAGGCTGGGAGGCGCCGCGCCATAGCCACGGCTGACCACGCCAACGCGCAGGCCACGGCGGCGGCAATGCTCGATCAGCCAGAGGATCATCGGGGTCTTGCCGGTGCCGCCGACGGTGATGTTGCCGACCACGATCACCGGCAGCGGCGCACGCCAGGCCGGCGTGCTACCGGAAAGATAGGCAGCCCGCCGACGGCCGGCGATCCGCCGGTACAGAATCTCCAGCGGACGCAACAGGGCGAGAGCCGGATGCCCCTGATACCAGGCCGTCGCGAGACGCTCGGCGAAACGCATCAGCGCTTGGCCGCCTCGGCCTCGACGGTGCTGATGCGCAGACGGGTGAAGCCCAGTTTGCCGGCTGCATCCATGGCGGTGATCACCGCCTGGTGCGGGGTTCGCGCATCGGCGCTGATCACCACCGGCAGGCTGCTGTCACCTTCGGACTCCTTCTGCAGCGCGCTGGTCAGGGTGGCCAGATCGCTCTTCACCAGGCTCTGCCCGTTGAGCGAATAACTGCCGTCGGCCGCGATCAGGATCTCCAGCTGCTTGGCCTGGGTCTCCTGCAGCGGCGTTGCACTGTCGGCCTCGGGCAGGTCGATCTTCAACTGCGTTTCGCGCGTGAAGGTGGTGGTCACCACGAAGAACAGCAGCAGGATGAACACCACGTCGATCAGCGGCGCCAGACCGATCTCGACGTTCTCCCGCGGTTTGCGTCGGAATTTCACCGCTTGCCGCCCTCGCCCAGATCGACGTCACGGTCGCCCTGCACCACTTCCACCAGACGGATGGCCTCCTGCTCCATGCCAACCACCAGCTCGTCGACGCGGCGCTGCAGATAGCGATGGAAGAACAGCGCCGGGATGCCGACGAACAGGCCGGCGGCAGTGGTGATCAGCGCCTTGGAGATGCCACCGGCGAGCGCCGGAGCATTGGCCATACCGCTCCCCATGAAGCCGCTGAAGATTTCGATCATGCCCAGCACGGTGCCGAGCAGGCCGAGCAGCGGCGCGATGGCGGCGATGGTGCCGAGGGCGTTGAGGTAGCGCTCCAGGTCGTGGATGACCCGGGCGGCGGCTTCCTCGATGCACTCCTTCATGATGTCGCGGCCGTGCTTGGAGTTGGCCAGACCGGCCGCCAGCACCTCGCCCAGCGGCGAGGACGCACGCAGCTCCTTGAGTTTCTGGCCATCCAGCTGCTTGTCCTGAATCCAGCGCCAGACCTGGCCCAGCAGGTTGGGCGGCGTGACGCGCGACGGACGCAGGGTCCACAGCCGCTCGGCACTGATCCCCAGCGCCGCGATCGAACAGAGAATGATCGGCAGCATCAGCCAGCCGCCAGCTTTGACCAGTTCCCACACAGTAACCAACCCCCAGCAAAAAAGTGGCGCAACTCTAGCACAGAGCGATGCGCCTGCCGCCCGCCGCGGTTCTCATTTTTCCCGCCAGAAACGCCTTTGCCCCCGTGCGGACTCCGCCGGCTGGCGACTGCCCAGCAGCAGGCGCAAGGCCCCCTCCTCCGCGGTGTCATGAATGCGCGCGCCGGCGGCGCGATAGCGCGCCAGCACCTGCGGATGAGGGTGACCGAAAGCGTTGTTCCAGCCGCGCGAGAACACCACCGCCCGCGGCTGAACCGCCGCGATGAAGGCCGCCGAGGACGAGCCGCGACTGCCATGGTGTGGCGCCATCAGCCACTCGGCGCGCAGATCGCCGCCACGCTGCAGCAGGTGGCGCTCAGCCGCCACACCGATGTCGCCGGTCAGCAGCAGACGCTCGCCGGCGGCCTCGACCAGGAGCATGCAGGAGGCGTCGTTGGCATCCCCCGCCTGCGACCACAGCATGGTACGAAAAGCCACGCCGTCCCAACTCCAGCGCTCGCCATTGCGGCAGGATTCGGCGCGGCGCGGCAGGCGCAGGGCCTGCGCTTCCCCGGAGAGCAGACGCACCACCGACAGGCCGGCGAGCAAGGTCGACGCGCCACCGGCATGGTCCTGATCGGCATGACTGAGCAGCAAGGTGTCCAGGCGGCGCACTCCCAGAGCCTGCAAGGCCGGCAACACCACCCTGACACCAGCGTCGAAACCACGGCTGGCGGGGCCGGCGTCATACAGCAGGGCATGCTCCCGGGTACGCACCAGTACGGCGAGCCCCTGGCCGACATCCAGCACGCGTACTTCAGCCTGCCCTTGCGCGACCGGCGGCGCGCCCGGAAACAGCAGTGGCAACAGCATCAGCAGACCTGGCAGGCGTAGCGGCAGGCCGGCCGGCGCAAGCACAAGCAGCACGCCGAGCATGCCCAGCAATACCGCCCAGCCGGACACCCCGGCCAGGGGCGCGGGCGGCGCCCAGCTGGCCATGCCAGCCAGCAGGCGGAACAACAACTCCAGCTGGCCACCCGCCAGCCACAACAGGGTTTCGCCCACGCCGGGCAGCGGCAGCAGCAGCGTCCCGAGCAAGGCCATCGGCACCACCAGCCCACCCACCCAGGGCACCGCCAGCAGATTGGCCAGCGGCCCGCTCGCGCTCACCGGCAAGCCGAGCGCGAGTAGCAGCGGCAGCAACCCCAGGGTCATCGCCCACTGCGCCTGCAGCAAGGTTCGCCAGCCAGGCGCAGTGCCCAGGCGCCCACTCAAGCACCAGGCCAGCAGCGCCACCGCGCCGAACGACAACCAGAACCCCGGCTGCAGGCTGGCCAGCGGCTCGCTCAACAGCACCAGCGTCAGGGCGACCAGCAGCGGCAGCCAGACCCCCAGCTGGCTGAAGCGCAGACGCCACAGCAGGACCACCGCCAGCATGGCGCAGGCACGCTGCACCGGCACCTCGAACCCGGCCAACAGCCCATAACCGACGGCGCCGGACAGCGCCAAGCCGCAGGCACAGGGCAACCAGGGCCAGCGCCTTGGCCACCAGCCACGGCGAAACAGCTGGAGTACCAGTGCATAGAGCAGCCCACCCAGCAGCATCACGTGCTGCCCGGAGATCACCAGCAGATGGACGGTGCCGGTAGCCTGCAGGACCTGCCAGTCGCTATCGCTGAGCCCCGAGGCATCGCCTAGCACCAGTGCGGCCAGCGCCCCCTGCCGCCCCCAGGCGTCCGTGGCGCGCAACTGGCGGCGCAGGCTGTCGCGCCAGGCCGCGGCCCCCTCGGCCGCCTGCAGACGCTCGCCGCTCTTCACCGAGCCGGTCGCACCGACCCGCCGCGCCGTGAGCCAGGCCTCGTAATCGAACAGCTGAGGGTTGACCAGTCCGCGCGGGCGCTTGAGCCGCACCGCGAGTCGCCAGAGCTCGCCAGCCGCCAAGGGTGGTGCGGCATACCAGGACAGCCGCAGGCGTTGCGGCAACGATCCGCGCCGCGACCGGACATCCTCGAGATAGAAACGGGTGGCGCCCGTCTCCGGCTCGGGCAGACCGACGACCCGCCCCTCGAGCCACAGGGTGCGCCCGTCCAGTTCGGGCGCCAGGCGATCATCCAGCGCTCCCTGCGCCGACCAGCATGCCCAGGCCAGGCCGAGCAGAAAACAGCCAAGCGGCCAGCCTCGGGTCGGCAGCGCCCCCAGTCCCAGGACCGCAAGCAGCAGCACGGCAGCAGGGGCCGGCAAGGCCGGCAGAAAGCGCAGCGCCAGCAATCCGGCGCAAAGAGCGATGAGTCCCCAGCGCATGCGTTCATCCTTGAACCCGCGGGTGTTGAAATCCTGTTACAGCTCGCGCGACAGCCTATCCGGAAAATTGTTCCGGCGGGTCCCCGCCGCAGCGAATCCGTGCATAATACGTGGGCTTACCAGCCGTCGAGTGCCCCATGCCGCGCCGAATTTTCAAGCGTTACATGCCAGACCCGGAGCGCATCAGGGGCGACAAGTCCCTTCGCTTTCTCGGCAAACTGATCCACGATCCCAACCTGTGGCATCTCAATCGCCACTCGGTTGCGCGGGCCATGGCCGTCGGCCTGTTCGCCGCCTTCATCCCACTGCCGATGCAGATGCTGCTGGCTGCCTCACTGGCCATTCCGATACGCGGCAACCTGCCGATCTCCATCGGCCTGGTCTGGCTGACCAATCCGATCACCATGCCGCCGGTGTTCTACTGCACCTACAAGCTGGGCGCCTGGCTGATGCATGTACCACCGATCACCCTGCCCGAGCACCTGAGCATGGCGTGGATCACCGACGAGCTGAGTACCCTGTGGCAACCCTTCCTGCTCGGCTCGGTCCTCACCGGCCTGGTGTGTGCCGCCCTCGGCTACAGCATGACCATGCTGTACTGGCGCTGGTGGGTTCGTCGCAGCTGGCATAAGCGCCAGCTACTGCGCCGCCAGCAGAATCCGTCCTGACCCCGCCTTTCCCTGACGGCCGGCGCAAGACGCGCCGGCCGTTCAGCGTTTACTCCGCCGCCACCAGACGACCATCCTGCAGACGCAGCACGCGATCCATCTGCCGGGCCAGGCCGATATCGTGGGTCACCACCAGGAAGGCGGTGTGCAGCGACGTGCTCAGCTCGTGCATCAGCTCCTGGATGCCACGAGCAGTGTGCTGGTCGAGGTTGCCGGTCGGCTCATCGAGCAGCACCAGCGCCGGCCGGTTGACCAGCGCGCGAGCGATGGCCACACGCTGGCGCTCGCCACCGGACAGTTCAGCCGGCTTGTGACCCAGGCGATGGCCGAGGCCGACCCGTTCGAGCAGCGCGGTGGCGCGCTGACGCGCTTCGGCGATCGGCGTGGCACCGATCAGCAGCGGCATGCACACGTTCTCCAGCGCGCTGAACTCCGGCAGCAGGTGGTGGAACTGGTAGACGAAGCCCATGGCACGGTTGCGCAGCAGGCCGCGCGCCTTTTCGCTGAGCGCCGACAGCTGCTCGCCGGCCAGCCAGACGCTGCCCTCGCTCGGCGTATCGAGACCGCCCAGCAGGTTGAGCAGCGTGGTCTTGCCCGAGCCCGAGCTGCCGACGATGGCCACCCGCTCGCCGGGCTGGAGGGCCAGCTCCACGCCGGACAGCACCTCCACCGACTGCGGCCCCTCCTCGTAGCGCTTGCCCAGGTTCTGGCACAGCAGTACGGCCTTTTCCTTACTCATAGCGCAGGGCCTCCGCAGGCTGGGTGCGCGCCGCGCGCCAGGCCGGGTACAGGGTGGCCAGGAAGCTCATCGACAGGGCTGCCGAACAGATCAGCACCACATCCTCGACGCGCAGCTGCGACGGCAGATAATTGATGAAGTAGACATCGGAGCTGAGGAACTTGTGCCCCAGCAGGCGTTCCAGCGCAGCCACCCATTCGGTGACATTGAGCGCCGCGACCACGCCGAGCACGCCACCGATCAGGGTACCGACCACGCCGATCACCGAGCCCTGAACCATGAACACCAGCATGATCTGTTGCGGGGTCATGCCCAGGGTACGCAGGATGGCGATATCGGCCTTCTTGTCGGTCACCACCATCACCAGGGTGGAAATGATGTTGAACGCGGCCACCGCGACGATCAGCAGCAGCAGCAGGGCGATCATGGTCTTCTCCATCTGGATCGCCTGGAACAGGCTGCCGTGGCTGCGCGTCCAGTCGCGTGCCGTGTAGTCGTCGCCGAGCTGACCGGCGATGCGCCAGGCCACCTCGGGCGCCTGGAACAGATCCTTCAGCTTCAGGCGCACGCCTTCGACCTGGTTCGGCTGCCAGCGCGACAGACGCGCGGCATCGCCGACATGGATCAGAGCCAGCGAGCTGTCCAGCTCGGCGCCAACCTTGAATACGCCGACCACGGTGAAACGCTTCAGACGCGGGAACACGCCGGCCGGGGTCACCGAGGCCTCGGGGAGAATGAAGGTCAGCTTGTCGCCGATCGCCACGCGGAAGCGCCGCGCGCTGATCTCGCCGATCACGATGCCGAACTCGCCGTCATGGAGGTCATCCAGACTGCCCGCGACCATGTGCTGCTCGATGATCGAGACGTTCTTCTCCGCCTCCGGCAACACGGCGTTGACCAGCACCGGCTGTACCCCGCCACTGTGGGTCAGCATGCCCTGCAGCTGGGTGAACGGCGCCACCGCTGCCACCTCGGGGTGGCTCTGTACCTTGCTCGCCAGCGCGCGCCAATCGTCGATCGGCTGGTAGCTGCTGATGGTGGCGTGCGGCACCATGCCGAGGATGCGCGTACGCAGCTCGCGATCGAAGCCGTTCATCACCGACAGCACCAGGATCATCACCAGCACGCCGAGGGCGAGCCCCACCATCGACGTCAGGGAAATGAACGAGATGAAGTGGTTGCGACGTTTGGCACGCGTGTAGCGCATGCCGATAAATACGGATAAGGGTCTGAACATGCTCGGGCTGCTTTGCAGGCGAAAGGAAGACGTCCGGTTGTCACGCCAGCGGCGTGAGGTCGGAATGAGACCGTGCTGGCGGCCGGCGGTTCGCCGGACCGCGGCAGTCTACCGCAACACCGATGGCTGCGCATCGCCGAGCGCAGCCGGGTACGCGGCATACTCCTCAAATGCCGGGCGGCATGGTAGAAGTCGGAATCCCTACTTGTTGCATGAGGAACAGCCGTGACCCTTATCTACGGCCATCGCGGCGCCCGGGGCGAGGTCCCTGAGAACACCCTGCCGAGCTTCCAGTACTGCCTGGAGCAGGGCGTAAACCGCTGCGAACTGGATCTGCACCTGTCCGCCGACGGCGAGCTGATGGTGATCCACGACCCGACCCTCAAGCGCACGACCGGTCAGCGCGGCAAGGTGGCCGAGCACCGCGCGGCGGATCTGGAGCGACTCGACGCCCGCGTCAGCGGTCCGGAGTGGCCGCAGCCCTGCCCGATCCCGCGACTGCGCACGCTGTTCGAGCACTGTCGCTTCGAGCACTGGCAACTGGAAGTGAAGAGCGCCTCGCGCACGCGCGCGGCGCAGACGGTGACGGCGATTGCCGCCCTCACCCGCGAGTTCGGCCTGACCGGCCAGGTGACGGTGACCAGCAGCTCGCGAACCGTGCTGCACGCCCTGCAGGAGCTGGCGCCCCAGCTGCAGCGCGGCCTGGTCGCCGAGCACGGCTGGCTCGATCCGCTGAAGGTGGCACAGCGTTACCAGTGCCATCTGCTCGCATTGAACTGGCCGCTGTGCAGCCCGGAACGACTGCGCAAGGCCCAACAGCAGGGCCTGCACGTGTCGGTGTGGACGGTCAACGAGCCGGCGCTGATGCGCCGACTCGCCGACCTGGGGGTGGACAGCCTGATCACAGACTTTCCCGGTTTGGCCATTGCCACGCTCGGGAATCGCTGATCGGCCAGTCTCCGACCGGCTCAGGCCACCGGTCGGAGCCGCTCAAAAAAGCCGGTTGAGGCCATCGAACGCCGCCACCCGATAGGCCTCGGCCATGGTCGGGTAGTTGAAGGTGGTGTTGATGAAATACTTGATGGTATTCGCCTCACCCTTCTGGTTCATGATCGCCTGGCCGATGTGCACGATCTCCGAGGCCTGATAACCGAAGCAGTGCACGCCGAGGATCTGCAGGGTCTCGCGGTGGAAGAGGATCTTCAGCATACCCACCGGCTCGTTGGAGATCTGCGCGCGCGCCATCGACTTGAAGAACGCCTTGCCGACCTCGTAGGGGATCTTCTCCTTGGTCAGCTCCTGCTCGTTCTTGCCGATCGAGCTGATCTCCGGGATGGTGTAGATGCCGGTGGGCACGTCGTCGATGAAGTGCCAGCTGCCGTCCTCGACGATGCTGCCGGCGGCCGAGCGCCCCTGGTCGTAGGCGGCACTGGCCAGACTCGGCCAGCCGATCACGTCACCGGCGGCGTAGATGTTCGGCACGCAGGTGCGGTAGTGCTGATCCACGGCGATCTGACCGCGGCTGTTGGCCTCGATGCCGACGTTCTCCAGCGCCAGCTTGTCGGTGTTGCCGGTACGGCCGTTACACCACAGCAGGGCGTCCGCCTTGATCTTCTTGCCGGACTTCAGGTGCAGCACTACACCGTGATCGAGCCCCTCGATGCGCTCGTACTCCTCGTTGTGGCGGATCAGCACGTTGTTGTTGCGCAGGTGGTAGCTCAGCGCATCGGAGATCTCGTCGTCGAGGAAGCTGAGCAGCTGGTCTCGGTTGTCGATCAGGTCGACCAGCACGCCGAGACCGCTGAAGATCGACGCGTACTCGCAACCGATCACCCCGGCTCCATAGATGATCATCCGTCGCGGCGTATGGCTGAGGGTGAGGATGGTGTCGCTGTCGTAGATGCGCGGGTGGCTGAAGTCGACATCGGCCGGACGGTAGGGACGCGAACCGGTGGCGATCACGACCTGCTTGGCGACCAGGCGCTCGACCACACCGTTGTTCGCCAGCACCTCGATGGTGTTGGCATCGGCGAAGCTGGCGGTACCGAAGAACAGGTCGATGCGGTTGCGCGCGTAGTAACCGGTGCGCGAGGCGACCTGCTTGGCGATGACGTTCTCCGCGCTCTTCAGCACGTCGGGGAAGGAAAACCAGCGCGGCTCGCCGATCTGACGGAACATGGGGTTGGTGTTGAACTGCAGGATCTGCCGTACCGAGTGACGCAGGGCCTTGGAGGGGATGGTGCCCAGATGGGTGCAGTTGCCACCGACCAGCTTGCGGCTATCCACCACCGCCACCTTGCGCCCGCTCTTGGCGGCGCTCATCGCCGCACCCTCACCCGCTGGACCGGAGCCCAGCACCACCACGTCATAGTTGTAGACAGCCATCGACTACTCCTTCAGGGACAAACTGCAGCCCGCCTCACGCGGGCCTCACAACCGCCGCCGGACGACGAAGGCGAGCCAACCGGCCTCGTCTACCCGGCCACGGGAAATAAAAAGGGGCAGTGTCGCCACTGCCCCGTCGGGTCATCTGCTGCGGGTCGCGTCGTAAGCCTGATCCGCGCCGGGCTTGCCGCCAGCCTCGCTGTTGGCTTCCTCGCATTTCTGGGTATCGCCCCCGCAGATCGGGCACTCGTCCTTCTCGATGCCCAGGTTGGCGATGCCGCCGCAGGAGCCGGCGATCGGCTTGCGGCCCATGATCACACCGATGGCCATGCCGAATACCACCAGCAGCATGACTGCAAAAGCCAGTAACCAGGTCATGGTCGTTCCCCTTGCGCCTCGCTCAGCGCGGTAAATGCCTTGGTCGCATGGGAGACGAAGCCGTCGCCCTCGCGGGTCACGAAAAACGCCGCAATGCCCTGGCGCTCGGCCCAGGCCTCGCCCTCCTCAGGCCCGAGGACCATCAGCAGGGTGGACAGGCCATCGGCGAGCAGCGCCTGGCGATGCACCACGGTGACCGCCGCCAGACGGTGGGCGATCGGCGCGCCCGTGCGCGGATCCAGGGTATGCGAATACCTGTGGCCATTTTCCTCGAAGTAGTTGCGATAGTCACCCGAGGTCGAAACCCCGTAGCCATCCAGCTGGAGGATCTTCTGCGCCACCCGCTGGTCGTCGCGCGGCGCCTCGATGGCGATGCGCCACGCCGAGCCGTCCGGCTTGCGTCCGCGCGCCTTCAGCTCGCCGGTGGCCTCGACCAGGTAGCTGGCCACGCCCTGCTGCTCCAGCCAGGCGGCGATACGATCCACAGCATGGCCGGCGGCGACGCTGTTGAAGTCGACCTGCACCTTGGCGTCCTTGCACAGCCGCTCGCCGTCGATGCGCAGGTGCTGGTGCCCCACGCGCTGGCGCGCTTCGGCGATCGCCTCGGCACCGGGCACCTGCTCGCCGCGCGACTTGGGACCGAAGCCCCACAGGTTGAGCAGCGGCTCGATGGTCAGGTCGAAGGCGCCGCCGCTCTGCAGCGACAAGCCCTCGCCCAGGCGCACCAGCTCGAGGACCGCTCCGGGCATGGCCATGCAGGTGCCGGCCGGGGCGCGGTTGAAGCGCTCGATCAGCGAGTCGTCACGGTAGGTGGACATCTGCTGGTCGACCTCGGCGAGGATCCCCTCGACGCCGGCCTGCAGGGTCTGGGCATCCGCCACGCCGTCGGCGCGCACATACTTGACCGAATAGGTACTGCCCATGGTCGGCCCGCCGAACGACTCCAGCGGGTCGGAAAACTGGCAGCCCGCCAGCGCTGCCGCACAGGCGACAGCGATGACGGGCCGCAGGAAGGCCGCAAGCGACATCGACTCTAGCCGCCGAAGTCGTCGAGCAGGATGTTCTCCCGCTCCACGCCCAGGTCCAGCAGCATCTTGATCACCGCGGCGTTCATCATCGGCGGGCCGCACATGTAGAACTCGCAGTCCTCGGGCGCCGGATGGTCCTTCAGGTAGTTCTCGTAGAGGACGTTGTGGATGAAGCCGGTGAGGCCGCTCCAGTTGTCCTCGGGCTGCGGATCGGACAGCGCCAGGTGCCACTTGAAGTTCGGGTTCTCGGCCTGCAGCTGGTCGTACTCCTCGACATAGAACGCCTCGCGCATCGAGCGCGCGCCGTACCAGAAGCTCATCTTGCGCGTGGACTTCAGGCGCTTGAGCTGGTCGAAGATGTGCGAACGCATCGGCGCCATGCCGGCGCCACCGCCGATGAACACCATCTCGTTGTCGGTGTCCTTGGCGAAGAACTCGCCGAAGGGTCCGTACACGGTGATCTTGTCGCCCGGCTTGAGGTTGAACACGAACGAGGACATCTTGCCCGGCGGGATGTCATCCTTGCCCGGCGGCGGCGAGGCGATACGGATGTTGAACTTGACGATGCCCTTCTCTTCCGGGTAGTTCGCCATGGAGTAGGCGCGAATGGTGGGCTCGTCCACCTTCGACACGTAACGCCACATGTTGAACTTGTCCCAGTCGCCGCGGTACTCGGGCTGGATGTCGAAGTCCTTGTAGTTGACCACGTGCGGCGGGCACTCCAGCTGCACGTAGCCACCGGCACGGAAGTCCACGCTCTCGCCTTGCGGCAGGCGCAGGGTCAGCTCCTTGATGAAGGTGGCAACGTTGGGGTTGGACTCCACCGTGCATTCCCACTTCTTCACGCCGAAGACCTCTTCCGGCACCTCGATGTGCATGTCCTGCTTGACCGGGGTCTGGCAGGACAGGCGCCAGCCGGCCTTGGCCTCGCGCTTGGTGAAGTGCGACTCCTCGGTCGGCAGCATCTCGCCGCCGCCCGACTCGACGATGCACTTGCACTGCGCGCAGGTGCCGCCGCCGCCACAGGCAGAGGACAGGAAGATGTTGTTGGCCGCCAGAGTCTGCAGCAGCTTGCCGCCGGCCGGTACGGTGATGGTGCGCTCGCCGTTGATGAGGATGTTCACGTCGCCGCTGGACACCAGCTTGGCGCGGGCCATCAGGATGATGACCACCAGCGCCAGCACGATCGCAGTGAACATGCCGATGGCGAGGAAGATTTCGTAGTTCATCTGTTCTTCCCTTCCTTAGAGCTGCACGCCGGAGAACGACATGAAGCCCAGCGACATCAGACCGATGGTGATGAAGGTGATGCCCAGGCCCTGCAGGCCGGCCGGCACGTCGCTGTACTTGAGCTTCTCGCGTACACCGGCGAGCACGGCGATCGCCAGCGCCCAGGAGAAGCCCGAGCCCAGGCCGTAGACCACGCTCTCGGAGAGGTTGTAGTCACGCTCGACCATGAACAGGGTACCGCCCATGATGGCGCAGTTCACCGTGATCAGCGGCAGGAACACGCCCAGCGCGTTGTAGAGCGAGGGCACGTACTTGTCCAGCAGCATCTCGAGGATCTGCACGATGGCGGCGATCACGCCGATGTAGCTGAGCAGGCCGAGGAAGCTGAGATCCACTTCCGGCAGGCCGGCCCAGGCCAGCGCGCCGTCCTTGAGCAGGTAGGTGTAGATCAGGTTGTTGGCCGGCACGGTGATGGTCTGCACCACCACCACGGCGATACCCAGGCCGATCGCCGTTTCCACCTTTTTGGAAATGGCGATGAAGGTGCACATGCCGAGGAAGAAGGCCAGTGCCATGTTCTCCACGAACACGGCCTTCACGAACAGGCTGATGTAGTGTTCCATCAGTAGGCCTCCTTGCTGACGTGCGGAGCCATCTTGTAGCTGGGTTTCTCGACCTGGGCGGTCTTCCAGGTACGCAGGCCCCAGATGATCAGGCCGATCAGGAAGAACGCCGAGGGCGGCAGCAGCAGCAGACCATTGGGCTGATACCAGCCACCGTCATTGACCACCGGCAGGATCTCGAAGCCGAGCAGCTTGCCGGCGCCGAACAGCTCGCGGACGATGCCCAGCACGATCAGCATGGCGCTGTAACCCAGGCCGTTGCCGATACCGTCGAAGAACGACAGCAGCGGCGGATTGGCCATGGCGAAGGCTTCGGCGCGGCCCATCACGATGCAGTTGGTGATGATCAGGCCGACGAACACCGACAGCTGCTTGGACAGGCTGTAGGCATAGGCCTTGAGCACCTGATCGACCACGATCACCAGCGAGGCGATGATCACCATCTGCACGATCATGCGGATCGAACTGGGGATCTGGCTGCGGATCAGCGAGATGAACAGGTTGGAGAAGCCGGTCACCAGGGTCAGGGCGATCGACATCACCAGTGCCGTCTTCAGGTTGGAGGTCACCGCCAGCGCCGAGCAGATGCCGAGGATCTGCAGGCCGATGGGGTTGTTGTTGAAGACCGGGTTGAGCAGGACTTCCTTGATGGTGGGTTTGGACATGATCAGGCCTCCCCGGCACGCAGGTTAGCGATGAAGGGACCGAAACCGTTCCGGCCCAGCCAGAACTGCAGCAGGTTGTGCACGCCGTTGCTGGTCAGGGTCGCGCCGGCGAGGGCGTCGACCTGGTGCACGGCCTGCGGGCTCTGCGGATCGACCCCGCCCTTGACGACGGCCACAGCCAGCTCACCCTGCTCGTTGAACAGGGTCTTGCCCGGCCACAGGCCCTTCCACTTCGGATTGTCCACCTCGCCGCCCAGACCGGGGGTCTCAGCGTGCTGGTAGAAGCCGAAACCGGCCACGGTATTGAGGTCGCCCTTGACCGCCATGAAGCCGTGCAGGGTCGACCACAGGCCATAGCCACGCACCGGTAGGATCAGGGTTTCCAGCTGACCCTCGGCGTTCTCCACCAGGTAAACGGTGGTGAAACGCTCGCGACGCTTGATCGAGGCGATGTCGTCGCTTCCCGGCAGGACATCGGAAAGCTTCGGATCCTTCGCCGCCTTGAGCGGATCGAAGGTCTTGGCGTCATAGGCGTCACTGAACTTGCCAACCTGCAGGTCGACCACGCGCGCACGGATGCGCTCGGCGAACAGCTTCTTCACCTTGGTCCCGGACATCTGGGCGTCGCCCAGGCCGGCGATGGCCAGGATGCTGCGCTGCTTGTCCAGCTGGCGGTTCTCGACCTGGGTCGGCTTCAGTGCCACGGCCGCGCCGGCGACGAACACCGAGCACACCAGGCAGACCACCAGCGCCACCAGCAGGGTGCGGGCGGTGGATTCCTTTTGACTAGACATTGCGTGCCAGCCTCCGCTTGATATTGGCCTGAACGACGAAGTGGTCGATCAGCGGTGCAAACAGGTTGGCGAACAGGACCGCCAGCATCATGCCTTCCGGGAAGGCCGGGTTGACCACGCGGATCAGCACGACCATCAGGCCGATCAGCGCACCGAACAGCCACTTGCCGGTGTTGGTCATCGACGCGGAAACCGGGTCGGTGGCCATGAACACCATGGCGAAGGCGAAACCGCCGACCACCAGGTGCCAGTACCAGGGCATGGCGAACATCGGGTTGGTGTCCGAGCCGATGACGTTGAACAGGGTGCTGGTGGCGACCATGCCGATCATCACGCCGGCGACGATGCGCCAGGCGGCGATCTTGGTCAGCAGCAGCACGCCGCCGCCGATCAGGATGGCCAGGGTGCTGGTTTCGCCGATCGAGCCGTGCATGTTGCCGAGGAAGGCGTCCATCCAGGTGATGCCCTGGCCGACGATCGCCTCGACGCCGCCGGCGGCGGCCAGGCTCAGGCTGGTGGCGCCGGCATAGCCGTCCACCGCGGTCCACACGCCGTCACCGGACATCTGCGCCGGATAGGCGAAGAACAGGAAGGCGCGACCGACCAGTGCCGGGTTGAGGAAGTTCTTGCCGGTGCCACCGAACACTTCCTTGCCGATCACCACGCCGAAGCTGATGCCCAGCGCGACCTGCCACAGCGGGATGCTCGGCGGCAGGATCAGGGCGAACAGCACGGAGGTGACGAAGAAGCCCTCGTTGACCTCGTGACGACGGATGGAAGCGAACAGCACCTCCCAGAAACCGCCGACGATGAAGGTCACCAGATACACCGGCAGGAAGTACGCCGCACCCTGGATGAAGCAGTCCCACAGGCTGGCCGGATCGAAGCCGGCCAGCGCACCGATCAGGCTGAAGCGCCAGCCGTCCTGTGCCGCCAGCAGCTCGGGGCTCTGGGCGAAGATCAGGTTGGCCTGATGGCCGATGTTCCACATGCCGAAGAACATCGCCGGGAAGGTGCACAGCCACACGGTGATCATCATGCGCTTGAGGTCGATGCCGTCGCGCACGTGGGCGGTGGTGCGGGTCACGCTACCGGGGCGATAGAAGAAGGTATCCACCGCCTCGTAGAGGGCGTACCACTTCTCGTACTTGCCGCCCTTCTCGAAGTTGTGCTCGATCTTGTCGAGAAAATCTCGCATTCCCATGGTCAACCCTCCTTCTCGATGCGGGTCAGGTTATCCCGCAGGATCGGGCCGTATTCGTACTTTCCGGCGCAGACGTAGCTGCACAGCGCCAGGTCTTCCTCGTCCAGCTCGAGGCAACCGAGCTTCTGCGCCATCTCGGTGTCACCGACGATGAGGTAGCGCAGCAACTGGGTGGCGAGGATGTCCAGCGGCATCACTTCCTCGTAGTTGCCCACCGGCACCATGGCGCGCGAACTGCCGTTGGTGGTGGTGGTGAACGGAAGCTTCCGGTCGCCCATCAGCTTGGAGACGAACACGTTGAGCACCGAATGCTTGTTCACCCCTGCGCGCAGGTAGTGCAGCATTTCGCGGTCGTCGCCTTCGCGCAGGCAGGACACCTGAAGGTGGTAGCGCCCCAGGTAGGCACAGGCGCCACGCGAAGTGCGACCACCGAACACCGAACCGGAAATCACCCGGTTGTTGCCCGGTTGCAGCTCGCCGGCGGTCAGCTCCTGCAGGCTGGCACCCAGACGGGTGCGCACCAGGCGCGGCTTGTCGACCACCGGACCGGCCAGGGCCACCACGCGTTCGGACCACAGCTGACCGGTGGTGAACAGCTTGCCGACGGCGATGACGTCCTGGTAGTTGAGGGTCCACACGCTCTTGGTCGCGCTGACCGGATCGAGGAAGTGCACGTGGGTGCCGGCCAGGCCGGCCGGATGGGGGCCGGCAAAGCTTGCGGCAGTGACCCCGGTGACGCCTTCGCCCGGCAGGCTGACGCCCTCGGCCTTGCACAGGAACACCTTGGCCAGGCGCGCCAGCACCTTGAGACCATTTTCGAAGTCGGCCGCATATTCACCGACGATCACCGCCGGATCGGCGGCCAGCGGGTTGGTGTCGATGGCGGTGACGAAGATCGAGCTGGGCACGGCGTCGACGGCCGGCACCTTGCTGTACGGGCGGGTACGCAGGGCGCTCCACAGACCGGAAGCCTGCAGGTTGTCGCGCACCTGAGCCGCATCGAGGCTGGCCAGTTGGCTGGCCGGATAGCTGGCAAAGGTGAGCTGCTCGTCGCCGTCCACGTCGATGACCACGGACTGCAGCACGCGCTGCTCACCGCGATGGATGGCGCTGATCACACCGGCAGCTGGCGCCGTATAGTTCACCCCGGGGGTCTTCTTGTCGGAGAACAGGACCTGGCCGAGTTTGACTCGATCACCGACCTGCACCTGCATCGTTGGCTTCATCCCGTGATAGTCGAAGCCTACGACCGCTACGCTGCGCACCGGCCGACCGGCCTCGATGCGCTGCGCAGGTGCGCCGGTGATGGGCAGGTCCAGACCACGTTTGATTTTTATCATACGTATTGCCCAATCACTGTGTATGAAACGGAAAGGGGCACCCGGAACTGTCCGCCCCGCGATGACTGCCCCCTCTGCCAGCCATCATCGGACGTTGTACCGGGCAAACCCCGTGCAAAAATCCGCACGATTATAAGGACCCCCTCTCCGACTGGCCACCTTGACCGCCGAATAATTGGCGGCAAACAGTAACAAGTGGATACAGGGAGCAATCGCAAGCGCTTGTCCGGAAAAGCAAAACGGGAGCCGAAGCTCCCGTTTTGTCTCAGCCCATCACTGGCTGCGGATCAGCGCGGGAAAGCCGGCGGGTTGACCCCGGCCATGTCCTCCAGCACGCGCACCACCTGGCAGCTGTAACCGAACTCGTTGTCGTACCACACGTAGAGAACGACGCGATTGTCGTTGCAGATGGTCGCTTCGGCATCGACCACACCGGCATGGCGGGAGCCGACGAAGTCGGTGGACACCACTTCCGGCGAGTTGGTGAAGTCGATCTGCTTGTGCAGCTCGGAGTGCAGCGCCATGTAGCGCAGGTAGTCGTTGATCTCCTCGCGGCTGGTGGCCTTCTCGAGGGTCAGGTTGAGGATGGCCATGGACACGTTCGGCGTCGGCACGCGGATGGCGTTGCCGGTCAGCTTGCCCTTCAGCACCGGCAGAGCCTTGGCGGCGGCGGTGGCGGCGCCGGTCTCGGTGATCACCATGTTCAGCGGTGCACTGCGGCCACGGCGATCGCCCTTGTGGAAGTTGTCGATCAGGTTCTGGTCGTTGGTATAGGAGTGCACGGTCTCCACGTGACCGTGGGCGATGCCGAACTTGTCGTAGACGGCCTTGAGCACCGGCACGATGGCGTTGGTGGTGCAGGAGGCGGCAGAGAGGATCTTGTCCTCGTCGCTGATCAGACCGTGGTTGATGCCGTGAACGATGTTCTTGATCTCGCCCTTGCCCGGCGCGGTCAGGATCACGCGGGCGGCGCCCGGGCACTTCAGGTGCTGGCCCAGGCCTTCGGCATCGCGCCACTTGCCGGTGTTGTCGACGACGATGGCGTTGTTGATGCCGTAGGCGGTGTAGTCGACGGTGGTCGGATCGTTGGAGTAGATCACCTGGATTAGGTTGCCATTGGCGAGGATGGTGTTGTTCTCCTCGTCGATGGTGATGGTGCCGTTGAACGGACCGTGCACCGAATCGCGACGCAGCAGACTGGCACGCTTGACCAGGTCGTTGGCGGCGCCCTTGCGCACGACGATGGCGCGCAGACGCAGGCCGTCGCCGCCACCGGTCTTCTCGATCAGGATGCGCGCCAGCAGGCGACCGATGCGGCCGAAGCCGTACAGCACCACGTCGGTGCCCTGGCGCTGCTCGTTGCCCTGCTTGCCGACCACTTCGGCCAGCTCCTCGCGCACGAACTGCTCGGCGCTGCGGCCGCTGCCTTCGTGCTTGAACTTGACAGCCAGACGACCGAGGTCGACGGAAGCAGCGCCCAGCTCCAGCTGGCTCAGGGCCTGCAGGATCGGGAAGGTGTCATGCACCGACAGCTCGGCGTCGTCGATCTGGCGAGCGAAGCGATGCGCCTTGAGGATGCCGATCACCGAACGGTTGATCAGGCCGCGGCCATAGATAGAAGTCACCACATTGTTGTTGCGGTAGAGCTGGCCGATCAGCGGAATCATGGCCTCAGCGAGGGCCTCGCGGTCAATCCACTCACCAAGGCACTGGTCGGTCTTCTGGGTCACGGGCGATACCTTCCACATGTAGGGGATAACAAAAAGGGCTACATTATGACGACCCCGAAGCGTTCGGGCAACGTGCCTCACTCATCACTGACAGTCGGTGCGCCGCACCGCTACAATCGCGGCTTTGTCGCCATCCCGAGCCGCCCGTGACCGTACTGCGTCTTCCGAGCCTGCCGGCAGCCGCCGGCAAACAACACTGGGGCAACCTGCCCGGCGCCGCCCAGAGCCTGGCCATCGCCGAGGCCGCCGCCGGCGCCCGCCGCTTCACCCTGCTGCTGACCGCCGACAGCCAGAGCGCCGAGCGCCTCCAGGAGGAGCTGCGCTTCTTCGCCCCGGAGCTGCCGGTGCTGCACTTCCCCGACTGGGAAACCCTGCCCTACGACGTCTTCTCGCCGCACCAGGACATCATTTCCCAGCGCATCGCGGCGCTGTACCGCCTGCCGGAGCTGAAGCACGGCGTGCTGGTGGTGCCTATCGCCACCGCCCTGCAGCGCCTGGCGCCACCGCGCTTCCTGCTCGGCTCCAGCCTGGTGCTGGATGTCGGCCAGCGGCTCGACGTCGACGACATGCGCGCACGCCTGGAGGCCGCCGGCTACCGCTGCGTGGACACCGTCTACGAACACGGCGAGTTCGCCGTGCGCGGCGCGCTGATCGACCTGTTCCCGATGGGCAGCCCCCTGCCCTACCGCATCGACCTGTTCGACGACGAGATCGAGACGCTGCGCACCTTCGACCCGGAGACCCAGCGCTCGGTGGACAAGGTCGACTCGGTGCGCCTGCTGCCGGCCCGCGAGTTCCCGCTGGAGAAGAAGGCGGTCGCCGACTTCCGCGCGCGCTTTCGCGAGCGCTTCGACGTCGACTACCGGCGCTGCCCGCTGTACCAGGACCTGTCCAGCGGTCTCACCCCGGCCGGCATCGAGTACTACCTGCCGTTGTTCTTCGAGCAGACCGCCACGCTGTTCGACTACCTCCCCGGCGAGACCCAGGTGTTCTCCCTGCCCGGCATCGAACATGCCGCCGAGCAGTTCTGGATCGACCTGCGCAGCCGCTACGAGGACCGCCGCTACGATCCCGAGCGCCCGCTGCTGCCGCCGGCCGAACTGTTCCTCGCCGTCGAGGACTGCTTCGCGCGCCTCAAGGACTGGCCTCGGGTGATCGCCGACCAGCGCGACCTGGAGCCCGGTGTCGGTCGCGAACGCTTCGCCGCCCGCGCCCTGCCCGACCTGGCGATCCAGGCCAAGGCCGGCGAGCCGCTGGCCGCGCTGCGCCGCTTCATCGAGGAATACCCGGGCCGGGTGCTGTTCTGCGCCGAGTCGGCGGGGCGCCGCGAGGTGCTGCTGGAACTGCTCGCCCGCCTCAAGCTGAAGCCCCGGGAGGTCGACAGCTGGGCGGCATTCGCCGCCGACCGCGAACGCCTGGCGATCTGCATCGCCCCGCTCGACGAGGGCCTGCTGCTCGACGAGCTGGCGCTGATCCCGGAAAGCCCGCTGTTCGGCCACCGCGTGATGCAGCGCCGGCGCCGCGACAAGACCCGCGACGCCGGCGACAACGTGATCAAGCACCTCACCGAACTGCGCGAGGGCGCGCCGGTGGTGCACATCGACCACGGCGTCGGCCGCTACCACGGCCTGGTCACGCTCGAGGTGGAAGGCCAGCCGGCCGAGTTCCTCATGCTCGAGTACGCCGACGAGGCCAAGCTCTACGTGCCGGTGGCCAGCCTGCACCTGATCGCCCGCTACACCGGCAGCGACGACGCCCTCGCCCCGCTGCACCGCCTCGGCTCCGAACAGTGGCAAAAGGCCAAACGCAAGGCCGCCGAGCAGGTGCGCGACGTCGCCGCCGAGCTGCTCGACGTCTACGCCCGCCGCGCCGCCCGCGAGGGCTTCACCTTCAGCGATCCGCACGCCGACTACGAGACCTTCGCCGCCGGCTTCCCGTTCGAGGAAACCCCGGACCAGCAGGCCGCCATCGAGGCGGTGCGCGCCGACATGCTCAGCAGCAAGCCGATGGACCGCCTGGTGTGCGGCGACGTCGGCTTCGGCAAGACCGAGGTGGCCATGCGCGCCGCCTTCATCGCCGTGCACAGTGGCAAGCAGGTGGCGGTGCTGGTACCCACCACCCTGCTCGCCCAGCAGCACTACAACAGCTTCCGCGACCGTTTCGCCGACTGGCCGGTGAAGGTCGAGGTGATGAGTCGCTTCAAGTCGGCCAAGGAAGTGCGCGACGCCGAACAGCTACTCGCCGAGGGCAAGGTCGACATCGTCATCGGCACCCACAAGCTGCTGCAGGACGACGTCCAGTTCAAGGATCTCGGATTGGTGATCATCGACGAGGAGCATCGCTTCGGCGTGCGCCAGAAGGAACAGCTCAAGGCGCTGCGCAGCGAGGTGGACATCCTCACCCTGACCGCCACGCCGATCCCGCGCACCCTGAACATGGCGGTGTCGGGCATGCGCGACCTGTCGATCATCGCCACCCCGCCGGCGCGTCGGCTGTCGGTGCGCACCTTCGTCATGGAGCAGAACAAGCCGACCATCAAGGAGGCGCTGCTGCGCGAGCTGCTGCGCGGCGGCCAGGTCTACTACCTGCACAACGAGGTGAAGACCATCGACAAGTGCGCCGCCGACCTGGCCGAACTGGTGCCGGAGGCGCGCATCGGCGTCGGCCACGGGCAGATGCGCGAGCGCGAGCTCGAGCAGGTGATGAGCGACTTCTACCACAAGCGCTTCAACGTGCTGGTGGCCTCGACCATCATCGAGACCGGCATCGACGTACCGAGCGCCAACACCATCATCATCGAGCGCGCCGACAAGTTCGGGCTGGCCCAGCTGCACCAGCTGCGCGGCCGGGTCGGACGCAGCCACCACCAGGCCTACGCCTACCTGCTCACCCCGTCGCGCAAGCAGATGACCGAGGACGCGCAGAAGCGCCTGGAGGCCATCGCCAACGCTCAGGATCTGGGCGCCGGCTTCGTGCTGGCCACCCACGACCTGGAGATCCGCGGTGCCGGCGAGCTGCTCGGCGAGGGCCAGAGCGGGCAGATCCAGGCAGTCGGCTTCACCCTGTACATGGAGATGCTCGAACGTGCGGTCAAGGCGATCCGCAAGGGCGAGCAGCCCAATCTCGAACAGCCGCTGGGCGGCGGCCCGGAGGTCAACCTGCGCCTGCCGGCGCTGATCCCTGAGGACTACCTGCCCGACGTCAACGCCCGCCTGATCCTCTACAAGCGCATCGCCTCGGCCAGCGACGAGAACGCGCTCAACGAACTGCAGGTGGAGATGATCGACCGCTTCGGCCTGCTGCCGGAGCCGGCGAAGAACCTGATGCGCCTGACCCTGCTCAAGCTGCAGGCCGAGCGACTCGGTATCAGGAAGGTCGAGGCCGGCCCGCAGGGCGGACGTATCGAGTTCGCCGCGCACACCCCGGTCGAGCCGCTGACCCTGATCAAGCTGATCCAGAGCCAGCCGAACCGCTACAAGTTCGAAGGCGCCACCCTGTTCAAGTTCCAGGTGCCGATGGAGCGCCCGGAACAACGCTTCAACACCCTGGAGGCGCTGTTCGAGCGCCTGACCCCACACGCCGCCTGAAGGAAATGCCCATGCCCCGACTGCTCCGCCCCCTGCTGCTCGCGCTGCTGCTGCTCGCTCCCGCAGCCTTCGCCGAAGCACTCTACCAGGTCGAACTGATCGTCTTCCGCCAGGCGCAACAGCCGCTCAACGCCAGCCAGCCGGCACCGGAGGACTGGGCCGCCAACGCCACCGCCATTCCCGCGCAGAACGAACGCACCCCGGCGCTGACCGACACCGTCGCCAAGCTGGAGAGCAGCCAGGGCTACCAGGTGCTGCTGCACAAGGCCTGGCAGCAGGGCGTGACCAGCAGCCCGCAGCCGGTCCGTTTCAGCACCGGCAAGGAGCGCGACGGCCACTTCCCGGTGGAGGGCACCCTCGACCTGACCCAGGGCAGCCAGCTCGAGCTGAAACTGCAGACCTGGGCCAACCAGTTCAACGCCGACGGCTTTCTCGCTGCCAGCGAGCGCCTGCAGGCCAAACGCCGCCTGCTGCCCGGCCAGCTGACCTATCTCGACCACCCGACCCTGGGCGCGCTGATCCGCGTCACGCCACTCTGAGTCGACGCCACAAACGCAAAGGGCGGCAGATCCTCGATCTGCCGCCCCTATATCCGTAGGGTGCGCCATGCGCACCACCACCAGGCAGGTGCGCATGGCGCACCCTGCTCTCATGCCTGGGCCAAGACCCGGCGCAGCACCGCCTTGACCTTGTCCATGCCCTCGGCCAGCGCCTGCTCGATCTCGGCCATGGTGATGATCCCGGTGGACTTGCCGGCCGCCGGATTGACCACCAGCGCCAGACAGGCGTAAGGCAGTTCCAGCTCGCGAGCCAGCACCGCCTCGGGCATGCCGGTCATGCCGACGATGTCGCCGCCGTCGCGCTCCAGGCGGGCGATCTCCGCCACCGTCTCCAGACGCGGCCCCTGGGTGCAGGCGTACACGCCGCGACCACTGAAATCACAACCCTCGGCGCGCAACGCGGTGGTCAGCAGCTGGCGCAGGTCTTCATCGTAGGGATGGCTGAAGTCGATGTGGGTGACGTGATCGAGCTCGCCCTCGAAGAAGGTCGAACCACGCCCCCAGGTGTAGTCGATCAGTTGGTGCGGCACGCAGAAGTGCCCGGTGCCCATGGCCGCGTGGATGCCGCCCACCGCATTGACCGCGAGGATCGCCTGCGCGCCGGCTTCCTTCAGCGCCCACAGGTTGGCGCGGTAGTTGACCTGGTGCGGCGGGATGCGGTGCGGGTGGCCGTGACGGGCGAGGAACAGCACCTCGCGGCCGCCGAACTCGCCGCGCAGCACGTCGGCCGAGGGCTTGCCCCACGGCGTTTCCAGGGTGACGGCCTCGCGAATGGTCAGCCCTTCAAGCTGGGTCAGTCCGGTACCGCCGATGATGGCTACAACGCTCATCCAGTTCTCCTCAAATCAGATCAGTCCGGCGGCGCGCAGCGCGCCCACCGCTTCGAGCCAGCGCGGCTGACTCCGGTAGTCCTGGCCCGGCCAGGACTGCGCGCGCATCCGCGCCAGACGCGCGGCCGGCTGCACGCCACGGCGCTGCAGATAATCCAGCGCCAGCTCGGCGGCGCCACGATCATTGCACACCAGCGCCATGTCACAGCCGGCATCCAGCGCCGCCGCCACCCGCGCATCGGCAGCACCGGCGACGTGGGCCCCGGCCATGCTCAGGTCGTCGCTGAAGATCACCCCCTGGTAGCCCAGTTCGCCGCGCAGGATGTCCTGCAGCCAGCGTCGCGAGAAACCGGCCGGCTGCGCGTCGACCTGCGGGTAGATGACGTGGGCCGGCATGATGCCGTCGAGCTGCGCCGCCAGGGCAACGAAAGGCTTGAGGTCGCAGGCGCGGATCTCGTCCAGAGTGCGCTCGTCGCGCGGGATGGCGATGTGCGAATCGGCCTCGGGCCAGCCGTGGCCGGGGAAGTGCTTGCCGGTGACGGCCATGCCGGCGGCGCGCATGCCGCGGATGAAGGCGCCGGCCAGCTCACCCACCCGCACCGGATCGCTGCCGAACGAGCGCGAGCCGATCACCGTGCTGCGCCCGTGATCGAGGTCGAGCACCGGCGCGAAGCTGAAGTCGAGACCGGCGGCCAGCACCTCGGTGGCCATCAGCCAGCCACAGTGCTCGGCCAGCGAGCCGGCATCCGGGGCGGCAGCCAGCGCCTGCATCGACGGCAGGCGCACGAAGCCCTGGCGCAGGCGCTGCACCCGTCCGCCCTCCTGGTCGACGGCCAGCAGCAGGTCGGGGCGCAGTGCACGGATCGCCGCGCACAGCTCGCGCACCTGCTGCGGATGCTCGATGTTGCGCGCGAACAGGATCAGGCCACCCACTTCGGGCTGGCGCAGCAGATGGCGGTCCTCGGCGCTCAGCCAGGTGCCGGCGATATCCAGCATCAGGGAACCAGACATGAAAACTCCTCAGGCGAGCGCGGCAGCCTGCCACTGCGGCTGCGGCGCCTCGTCGATGATCACGGAACAGTGCGCCGGCACCCGCTCGAACAGCTCGATCAGATCGGCATTGCGCAGGCGGATGCAGCCATGCGACAGCGCCTCGCCCATCGGCTCGCTGTCCGGGGTACCGTGCAGATAGATGTAGCGGCGGAAGGTGTCGACCGCGCCGAGGCGGTTGCGCCCCGGCTCGCAGCCGCTCAGCCAGAGAATGCGGCTGAGGATCCAGTCGCGCTGCGGGAACTGCGCCGCCAGCGCGGGCGACCAGATCTCGCCGGTCCAGCGCCGGCCGACCAGCACCGCGCCCTCGGGCAGGCCGGCGCCGATCCTGGCACGCACCTGGTGGCGCCCCCGCGGCGTGCAGCCCGACCCCTGACGCTCGCCGGGGCCGTTGCGCGCGGTGGAGACGGGCAGACGCAGACGCAACACCCCGGCGGCGAAGCCGTACAGGCACTGGTCGGCGATGGAGATGTGCAGCAGATCGAGCATGGGGGCGGTGTCAGACATGGGGCGCTAGCTTAGCCGATCGCGCGCCAGCGGTCATTCCAGACGGCTCGGGCTGCGCCCGTCGACCTCCGTGCGGGTAGCCATGCGCGGTGCCCCGGGCAATGCCGCGTCGGCACGCAGACCGGCCGCCATGAAGGGGACCAGCAGATGCAGCACCTGCTCGCTGGAGGTCTGCACCGCGAATTTGCTGTCGGCGATCCGCCCCAGCGGCTTGATGCCCGCCATGGTAAAGGCCGCGGCACCGAGCATGAAGTGCACGCGCCAGAACAGCTCCTCCGGCGGGATGGGTGGAGCCACCGCGTTCAACAGCTGCATGTAGCGACGAAACACCTTGCCGTACTTGTCATCCAGATACTGACGCACGTGGCCTTGCTCCTGGATCAGCGCGAGCCCCAGCAGGCGCATGAATACCGCGAGGTCATTGTCCAGGCGTGACTCGACGCTGCGCGCCTGTACGACCAGCAACTCGAGCAACTCCTCAAGACCGGGATCGTCCTCCCCCACCTGCTGGCGACGGGTCAACTCGGCGTCCAGAGCCTGACAGAAGGGCGTGAGAAACCGCGCGAAGACCTCGTGGATGAGCGCCTTCTTGGAGCCGAAGTGGTAGTTGACCGCGGCCAGGTTGACGCCAGCCTTGCCGGTGATCGAGCGCAGGGACGTCTCGGTGAAACCTCGCTCGGCGAACAGCTGCTCGGCTGCATCGAGAATCCGTTCGACCGTTTCCGACTGGGCCATGGTTACCCCGCTCTGAAAGCATTCATCGAATATATGAAATTCAACTTTCGTATCAAGCGAGTATGTACGCCCAGTGCGCCCCACGCCAGCGACACGGCCGACAGTAAAGAGGTTTGCCCGCCCTTCAACCCTGTATATACTTCCAGCAACTGGATAAAAAGACAGAGCCCGCCCATGCAGAAACTCACTCCCCGCCAAGGCGAGATCCTGGCCTTCATCAAGAACTGGCTGGAGCTGCACGGCTACCCGCCCACCCGCGCCGAGATCGCCCAGGAACTGGGGTTCCGCTCGCCCAACGCGGCCGAGGAGCATCTGCGCGCCCTGGCGCGCAAGGGTGCCATCGAGATGATCCCCGGCGCCTCGCGCGGCATCCGCATCCCCGACACCGAACCGAGCCTGGGAGAGAACGAGCTGCCGATCATCGGCCGGGTGGCCGCCGGCGCGCCCATCCTCGCCCAGCAACATATCGAGGACAGCTGCCGGATCAACCCGGAATTCTTCCACCCGCGCGCCGACTTCCTGCTGCGCGTGCGCGGCATGAGCATGAAGGATGTGGGGATTCTCGATGGCGACCTGCTCGCCGTGCATGCCTGCCGCGAGGCCAGCAACGGACAGATCGTGGTAGCCCGCATCGGTGAAGAAGTGACGGTGAAACGCTTCCAGCGCCGCGGCAAGCAGGTGCAGCTGCTGGCGGAGAACCCTGAGTTCGCGCCGATCGTGATCGACCTGGAGCACCCGGATCAGGAATTCGTCATCGAGGGATTGAGCGTCGGCGTGATCCGCCGTTGATCACCGGGGCTGCGGCCCCACCCCGTCCATTGCAGACGGGGCACGGGCAACACCCGTGCAGAGCAGGAGTCGCGCGGCTCAGTGCAGCACGCGCGGCTCCTCGCCGTATTCCATGTCGTAATCGCCGTCGGCCAGACTGCCGGCCATCTGCACACCCAGATTGAACATGGCCTTGGCCACCTCGATGTGCTGGCCCTGCAGGAAGGCCTTGGCATCCTCGGAAAATTCGAGCGTCACCAAGGCCTCCTCGTCATCGCCACGGCGCAGGACGATGCGGCCATCGGGTAATTCGACGATTTCCAGAAAGGATGTCGGCATGGCGTTGGGGACTCCGCGAAAAAGGCGGGCATTGTAGCAGCGACGCGCGTCACACCCTAGCACCAAGACGCCATCGGCTTACCATGCGTCGCCTGGCTGCCACCCCGCCCTTCACCACTCGCTCATGCCCTGGCGAAAACGCACGGCCAGGCGCTTGATCTGCTGCTGCCAGTCGAGCAGGGTCGCCAGCTCCAGCTCGGCCTCCTCTGCCACCGCGCCGACGTTCACCGCCGTGATCAACTCCAGGGCCGGATCGACCTTGGCCTTCTTCGCCTCCTGCGGCGGCTCGAACAGGCCGTGGTAGGCAGCCAGCAGGCGGCACAGCCAGCTCTGCCGATCCTGCGCCAGCTCGAACAGCTCGGCCAGCTCGGGACTCGGCGCCGCCGCCAGCACCTCGGCCGTCAGCAACTGCTCGACCTCGGGCACCCTGGCCTGGGACAGGCGATAGAAGCCGGCGATCTCGTGGCACAACCCCAGCAGCGCGCCATACAGATGGAACAGCGCGCTCTCGCGTGCGCCTTGCACCTGCGCCTGGGCATTCAGCGCCTGCGCCACCTCGGCAGCGCTCCAGGCATCCAGCGCCAGGGTAGCGAAATAGAGTTTCTGGTTGGTACGGGTATACAGCTCGTTGGCCATGGCGAACTCCTCGACAGAAGCTGCAGTATACCCAGCCGGCGGCAAACCGCGGCGCACCTGCGCAAACGAAACCGGCCGGGCGTCTGCACGCACCGGCCGGTCTGCTCAGCCCACCGCGGACAGGCTCAGCGCTTGTCCTCGACCTGCCACTTGCCGTCGGCATAGAAGGCGCGCCAGCCGCTGGGCTTGCCGTCCACCTCGCTCTGCACGTACTGCTCCTTGGTCTTGCGGCTGAAGCGGATCACCGCCGGGCGCCCCTCCGGGTCCTGCTGCGGGGCATCGAGCAGGTAGTGGTACTTGGCGTCCAGTTCATCCTTGTGCGGGATGAGCTCGCTGACCAACGGCGCGCGGGTCTCGCGGTTCTTGGGGAACTGGCTGGCGGCGAGGAACAGACCCGAGGCGCCATCGCGCAGCACGTAGACGTCGTCGACCTTGGCGCAGCGCAGTTCCGGCATCTTGATCGGATCGATCTTCGGCGGCGCCGCCTCGCCGTTCTTGAGCAGCTTGCGGGTGTTCTTGCAGCTCGCATTGGTGCAACCGAAGAACTTGCCGAAGCGGCCGGTCTTCAGCTGCATCTCGCTGCCGCACTTGTCGCACTCGAGGCTCGGCCCTTCGTAGCCCTTGATGCGGTACTGGCCTTCCTCGATCTCGTAGCCCGAGCAGTCCGGGTTGTTGCCGCAGATGTGCAGCTTGTGCTGCTCGTCGAGCAGGTAGGCATCCATCGCCGTGCCGCACTTGGCGCAGCGATGCTTGCCACGCAGCACGCGGGATTCGGATTCGCCCTCGTCGTCGGCGGCGATCTCGTCGCCCGGCACCAGGTTGACGGTGGACTTGCAGCGCTCCTTGGGCGGCAGGGCGTAGCCGGAGCAGCCGAGGAACACGCCGGTGGAGGCGGTGCGGATCATCATCGGCCGGCCGCACTCCTTGCACGGAATGTCGGTCAGGGTCGGCAGGTTGGCGCGCATGCCGCCTTCGCTTGCCTCGGCCACCTCCAGCTTGCCACGGAAGTCGGCGTAGAACTCGTCGAGCAGGTGCTTCCACTCGCGCTCGCCCTGGGCCACGTCGTCGAGATGCTCCTCCATGCCGGCGGTGAAGCCGTAGTCCATCAGGTTGGCGAAGCTCTCCGACAGTCGCTCGGTGACGATCTCGCCCATCTTCTCGGCATAGAAGCGGCGGTTGTGCACGGTGACGTAGCCGCGCTCCTGAATGGTGGAGATGATCGCCGCGTAGGTGGACGGACGGCCGATGCCGCGCTTCTCCAGCTCCTTGACCAGGCTGGCTTCCGAGAAACGCGCCGGCGGCTTAGTGAAGTGCTGGGTCGGGTCGAGCGCCAAGAGGCTCAACACGTCACCCTGGGCCATGTCCGGCAGCACGTCGTCCTCGCCGGACTTGCTCTGCGGCGGCAGCACGCGGGTGAAGCCGTCGAACTTGAGAATGCGGCCCTTGGCGCGCAGCTCGTAGTCGCCGGACTGCACGCTGACGCTGGTCGACAGGTACTCGGCCGGCGGCATCTGGCAGGCGACGAACTGGCGCCAGATCAGCTCGTACAGGCGCTCGGCGTCGCGCTCCATGCCGGACAGCTGGGTCGGCCGCAGGTTGACGTCGGACGGGCGGATCGCCTCGTGCGCTTCCTGGGCGCCTTCCTTGCTGCTGTAGAAATTCGGCTTGGCCGGCAGGTACTGCTTGCCGAACTCGCTCTCGATGAAGCCGCGCGCCATCTCCAGCGCATCGGCGGAGAGGTTGGTCGAGTCGGTACGCATGTAGGTGATGTAGCCGGCCTCGTAGAGACGCTGGGCCAGCATCATGGTCTTCTTCACGCCGAAGCCCAGACGGTTGCTCGCCGCCTGCTGCAGGGTCGAGGTGATGAAGGGGGCGCCGGGCTTGCTTGAGGTCGGCTTGTCCTCGCGCTTGCTCACCGAGTAGGCCGAGGACTTCAGGGCCGCGACCGCGGCCATGGCCTGCGCCTCGTTGAGCGGCTTGAACGCCTCGCCCTTGTGGCGGGCGACCTCGAACCGCACCTTGTCCTGGCGGGCGGTGGCCAGGTCGGCGTGCACTTCCCAGTATTCTTCCGGCACGAAGGCGCGGATCTCGCGCTCGCGCTCGACCACCAGCCTCACCGCCACCGACTGCACCCGGCCGGCGGACAGACCGCGGGCGATCTTGGCCCACAGCAGCGGCGAGACCATGTAGCCGACCACGCGATCGAGGAAGCGGCGCGCCTGCTGGGCGTTGACGCGGTTGATGTCCAGTTCGCCCGGCTGGGAGAAGGCTTCCTGGATCGCCTTCTTGGTGATCTCGTTGAACACCACGCGCTTGTAGCGGCTCTCGTCGCCGCCGATTGACTCGCGCAGGTGCCAGGCGATGGCCTCTCCCTCTCTATCCAAGTCGGTTGCGAGGTAGATGGTGTCGGCATCCTTGGCCAGCCGGCGCAGCTCCTCGATCACCTTCTCCTTGCCGGGCAGGATCTCGTACTGGGCCTTCCAGCCGTGCTCGGGGTCGACCCCCATGCGTGCGAACAGCTGGCGCTTGGCCTTTTCCTTCGGCGACAGGGCCGGCGCCTCGGCGGCCGCCTTGCCGCGCTTGGCCGGCTCCTTGGCGGCCGAACCGCTGGTGGGCAGGTCGCGGATATGGCCGATGCTCGACTTCACCACGTACTGGTTGCCCAGATACTTGTTGATCGTCTTGGCCTTGGCCGGGGATTCCACGATGACCAGAGATTTGCCCATGAATCGGAAAGTTCCTGAAATAAAGTCGAGATGAACGGCGAGTACGTCGGCGCAATAAATGCAATTAAATGTGACGGCGCCCAGTCAAGGCCACGCTATATATAGTGGCCCGCGCAACGAGGTCAAGCGCGCTGCTCGGCCGGCTTGACCTCAGCGTAGTGGAATTCCACGGTTTCACTGCGCACCAGCGCAAAGCGCGGCAGGATTTCGCCTTCGACCTCGACGGTTTCCACGAACATCGCCAGCGGTCGCACCCAGAGGCCGAAATCGCCATACAGGGCCTGATAGACCACCAGCTCCTCCTCGGTCTCCGAATGCCGAACCAGCCCCAGCACGCGATATTCGCGGCCCTTGTAGTGACGATAGAGTCCGGTTTGCAGCGCCATGTAACCTCCGCGTAGTGCCTGGCCAAAAGGAAAAGCCGGAGCCCGGGGGCCCCGGCTTTTCTGCATAGGCCTATCAGACGCGCTCGAACACCGTCGAGATACCTTGACCGAGGCCGATGCACATGGTCGCCAGGCCGATGCTGCCCTGACGCTGCCTCATGACATTCAGCAAGGTGCCGGATATCCGCGCCCCGGAGCAGCCGAACGGATGCCCGAGGGCGATCGCGCCGCCGTGCAGGTTGACCTTGTCGTCGAGCTTGTCGAGCAGCTTGAGATCCTTGAGCACCGGCAGCGCCTGGGCGGCGAACGCCTCGTTGAGTTCGACGAAATCGACGTCGTCCATGCTCAGCCCGGCGCGCTTGAGCGCCTTGCGGGTCGCCGGCACCGGGCCGTAGCCCATGATCGACGGGTCGACCCCGGCCACCGCCATGGCGCGCACCCGCGCCAGCGGTTGCAGGCCCAGGTCCATGGCGCGCTGGCCGCTCATCACGATCATGCACGAGGCGCCGTCGGTGATCTGCGAGGAAGTGCCGGCAGTGACGGTGCCGTTCTTCGCATCGAACACCGGCTTGAGCTCGGCCAGGCTCTCCAGGGTGGTCTCCGGACGGATGGTCTCGTCATGGTCGAACATCTTCAGAAAGCCCTGCGCATCGTGGCCCTCGCAGGGAATCAGCTCGTCCCTGAAGCGCCCCTCGACGGTCGCCTGATGGGCCAGGCGGTGCGAGCGGCAGCCGAACTCGTCCTGCGCGGCGCGACCGATGCCGTGCATGCGCCCGAGCATCTCGGCGGTCAGCCCCATCATGCCGGCGGCCTTGGCGGCATACAGCGACAGCCGCGGATTGGGATCGACGCCATGGGTCATCGGCAGGTGCCCCATGTGCTCGACACCGCCGACCACGAACAGGTCGCCGTTGCCGGACTGGATCGCCTGGGCCGCCGTGTGCAGGGCGCTCATCGACGAGCCGCACAAGCGGCTGACGGTCTGGGCGCCGCAGGTCGGCGGGATCGGCGTCATCAGCGCGGCCATGCGCGCGATGTTCCAGCCCTGCTCGAGGGTCTGGTTGACGCAGCCCCAGATCACGTCCTCGACCTCGGCCGGATCGATCTTGGGATTGCGCGCCAGCAGCTGGCTGATCAGGGTGGCCGAGAGGTTCTCGGCACGGGTGTGGCGGTGCATGCCGCCCTTGGAACGGCCCATCGGCGTGCGACCGAAGTCGACGATCACCACGTCTCGCGGATTCAGGCTCATAGCATCTCTCGCTGCAAAGGTTGCACACTCAGGCGAAGAACTGGCGGCCGCCGGCGGCCATTTCGCGCAGCCCCTGGGTGGGCTGGTACAACGGTCCGAACTCGGCGTAGCGCTCGGCCAGGGCGACGAACTCGGCCACGCCCAAGCTGTCGATGTAGCGCAGCGCACCGCCGCGGAAGGGCGGGAAGCCGATGCCGTAGACCAGGCCCATGTCCGCCTCGGCGGCGCTCTCGACGACGCCCTCCTCCAGGCAGCGCACCGTCTCCAGGCACAGCGGCAACATCATGATGTGGACGATGTCCTCGTCTGACAGCTCGCGTGGGGCCTGTACCAACGGGGCGAGCAGCGCGGCGACGCCCGGGTCGAAACTCTTCTTCGGCTTGCCGCTCCTGTCGCTCTGGTAGGCGTAGAAGCCCTTGCCGTTCTTCTGCCCCAGGCGCCCGGCCTCGAACAGCGCGTCGAGCGCACTGCGCTGGTCCTGGCGCATGCGTTCGGGGTAACCGGCCGCCATCACCGCACTGGCGTGATGGGCGGTGTCGATGCCGACCACATCGAGCAGATAGGCCGGCCCCATCGGCCAGCCGAACTTCTCCATCACCTTGTCGATGCGCTGGAAGTCGACCCCGGCCGCGACCAGGCGGGTGAAACCGCCGAAGTAGGGAAACAGCACGCGGTTGACCAGGAAACCCGGACAGTCGTTGACCACGATGGGCGTCTTGCCCATCCGGCGCGCGTAGGCCACGGTGCTGGCAACCGCCGCCGCGCTGGTCTTCTCGCCGCGGATCACCTCGACCAGCGGCATCATGTGCACCGGGTTGAAGAAGTGCATGCCGCAGAAGTTCTGCGGGCGCTTGAGCGCCTGGGCGAGCAGGCTGACCGAGATGGTCGAGGTGTTGGTGGCGAGGATGGCGTCGTCGCGCACCTGGCCTTCCACCTCGGCGAGCACCGCCTGCTTGATCTTGGGGTTCTCCACCACCGCCTCGACCACCAGGTCGACCTGGGCGAAGTCGCCGTAGGACAGGGTCGGACGGATGGCGTTGAGCGCTCCGGCCATCTCCAGCGGGGTCAGCCGGCCCTTCTCCACCCGTTTGCCGAGCAGCTTGGCCGCCTCGTCGAGGCCGAGCTGGATGGCCTCCTCGCGGATGTCCTTCATCAGGATCGGCGTGCCCTTGACCGCCGACTGGTAGGCGATGCCGCCGCCCATGATGCCGGCACCGAGCACCGCGGCCAGCCTGACCTCGCGTGCCGCCTTCTCGTGCTCCTTGGCCTTGCGCTTGAGCTCCTGATCGTTGAGGAACAGGCCGACCAGGTTGCGCGCCACCCCACCTTTGGCCAGCTTGACCAGCGCCTGCGACTCGATCTCCAGCGCCTTGTCGCGGCCGTGGGCGGCGCCCTTCTGGATGGTCTTCACCGCCTCGACCGGGGCCGGATAGTGCGGCCCGGCCTGGCCGGCCACGTAGCCCTTGGCGCTCTCGAACACCATCATCTGCTCGATCTGGCCGAGCTTGAGCCTCTCAAGCTTGGGCTGGCGACGGGCGCGGTGATCCAGTTCGCCGGCGACCGCGCGCCGGCACAGGTCGAGAGCCGCCTCGCGCAGCAGGGCGGGGTTGACCACCGCATCGACCACCCCCACCTTGAGCGCGCTGGCCGCATCGTATTCCTTGCCGCCGGCGATCCACTCGATGGCATTGTCCGCGCCGATCAGCCGCGGCAGGCGCACGGTGCCGCCCCAGCCGGGATGGATGCCGAGCTTGACCTCCGGCAGACCGACCCTGGCGCCCTCGGCCATGACCCGGAAATCCGCCGCCAGGCACATTTCCAGGCCACCGCCCAGCGCCACGCCGTTGATCGCCACCACCGTGGCCAGCGGCAGATCCTCGAAGGCGCTGAAGATGCGGTTGCTGTCGAGATTGCCGGCCAGCAGCTGTTCCTCCGGCAGGGCGAACAGGCCGAGGAACTCGCCGACATCAGCGCCGACGATGAAGGCCTCCTTGGCGCTGGTGACGATCACCCCGCGCAGCCCCGCTGCCGCCTGCAGCGCGGCGGTCGCCGCGCGCAGCTCGCCGAGGGTCAGGCGGTTGAACTTGTTGACGGACTCGCCCTCGAGGTCGAAGGTCAACTCGGCGATGCCGTCTTCGACAGCCTGCACCCTGATGGCTTTACCCTGGTAAATCATCGACAGATCTCCATGCGATGGAAGCTCGAAACCGCCCGCGGCGCCTTCCTCAAGGATAGTTGCCGGCGAACCGCCAGCAGCCACGAGCCAAGCGGTACGGGGCGTTTCATACGGGCGTTTGATTCCGTCGCCACACCCTCGGAGAATTCCCCGGCCTTGTCAATCGTCCCACCCCGGCGTTGCCAGGGCCAGCCGCTGCAGGCATAAAGGCCACCGGCAAGCTGACCGATATCAGGTCGGCAGCGAATAACTACTGCATCATTCGGAATAGAGGCCGGTGGTCGACTGGCCCATACTGGACTCATCAACTGCCACGGAGAATCAACATGAACTATCAACACCTGCTGGTGGCGGTCGACATGACCGACGACTGCCACGTCGTGATCCAGCGAGCGGTGGAAATGGCCAACTGCTGTCAGGCGCGCCTGTCGCTGGTGCATGTGGTCGAGCCGATGTCGATGGCCTTCGGTGGCGACGTGCCGATGGACCTGTCGGCCCTGCAGGAGCAGCAGATCGACCAGGCACGCAAGCAGCTGGAAGCCTTCTCCGCCAGTCATCCGGAAATCACCAAGGACAACTCTCACCTGGCCTTCGGCCAGCCGCGCCAGGAGATCCACCGCCTGGCCCAGGAGAACGGCTGCGACCTGATCGTGGTCGGCAGCCACGGCCGCCACGGCCTGGCCCTGCTGCTCGGCTCGACCTCCAACGATGTGCTGCACGCCGCGCCCTGCGACGTGTTGGCGGTACACCTGAAGAAGTCGTGAAAAAGCGCGCGCCGCGACGGGCCTTGCACCCGCGCGGCGTGACAATTGCTGTCAGTAAACGCCCAGCTCGGCGCCGCTGGTCATCACCAGCGGACGGATCTTGCTGAGCTGGGCTTCCAGCGAATAGGACACGCTGGAGGCCATGGAGAAGAAGCTGAGGAAGGCCTTGAGGTTGGAGTCGTTCTCGCAGGCGTCGTGGATACGCTGCCAGAACGCCTGGTTGACCAGTTGCAACTGCTGGTAGTGACGGATCAGCCCCTTGAGCTCCCAGTCGGCATGCCGCCCTTCGCGCATGTTGTAGTACTGGCGCATCAGGTACAGCGAGACGGTGCGCAGGATGAACTCCTGGTTGCTGGCGAACGGCAGGTGCTGCTGGGCCATCGGCCGCAGGCGGCAGAGGATCGGACAGGCGCTGGTGGCCATCAGCACGCCGAGCAGCGAGCGCAGGGCCGCCTCCACGCTGACCTCCTTGAAGTACTCGCGCTCGGGAGTGAGCACGCGCACCTTGGCCTTCTTGAACGCCGGCAGGCCACGGAATGCCTCGATCACCGGATGCAGGTCGACCGCCGCCGGGCACCAGGTGTTGATCTCCTTGTTGAGCGGACAGTTGCTGCACTGCTCGTGACTGAGGCGCGTCCAGCGCGGCACATCGCCGACCCGGGAGGGGTCGTACTGTCGCTCGAGATCGACCCGATAATTGAACTCGTGATTGTCGTCCAGGGTGATCCTGTACTCGATGCTCATTCCCTACTCCGTGTCCGTATCAGCACTTCAACCTTCCAGTTCGGCCCAGCGCTCCAGCAGGCGGTCCAGCTCCTGCTGGAGATATTCCAGACGGGCCAGCGCCGCATGGGTCTGCTCCTGGGGCCGCAGATAGAAATCGGGGTTGGCGGTCTCTTCCTGCAGGGCGGCCTGCTCGCTCTCCAACGCCTCGATCTGCGCGGGCAGCGCGTCCAGTTCGCGCTGCTCCTTGTAACTCAGCTTCCTGCGTGCCGGTGCGGCCGCGGCCACCGCGGCCTTCTCCACCGGCGCCGGCTTCTCCGCCCGCACGGGCTTGTCCACCGGCTCCTTGCCGACGCCCAACAGGCGCGGCGAACCGCCCTGGCGCAGCCAGTCCTGGTAGCCGCCGACGTACTCGCGCACCTGGCCTTCGCCCTCGAACACCAGGGTGCTGGTCACCACGTTGTCGAGGAAGGCGCGATCGTGGCTGACCATCAGCACGGTACCCGGGAAGCCGAGCAGCACCTCCTCGAGCAGTTCGAGGGTTTCCACATCCAGGTCGTTGGTCGGCTCGTCCAGCACCAGCAGGTTGGCCGGCTTGCTGAACAGCTTGGCGAGCAAGAGTCGTGCCCTCTCGCCACCGGACAGCGCCTTCACCGGCGAGCGCGCGCGCTGCGGGCTGAACAGGAAGTCGCCGAGGTAGCTGAGGACGTGGCGGTTCTGGCCGTCGATGGTAATGAACTCGCGCCCCTCGGCAATGTTCTCGATCACTGTTTTCTCAGATTCGAGCTGATTGCGCAGTTGGTCGAAGTAGGCCACTTCCAGCTTGGTACCGACCTTGATGCTGCCTTCGGTCGGCTGCAGCTCGCCGAGCAGCAGCTTGAGCAGGGTGGTCTTGCCGGTGCCGTTGGCGCCGAGCAGGCCGATGCGGTCGCCACGCTGCAGGACCATGGAGAAATCGCGGATCAGCGGCTCGCCGCCGGGATGGGCGAAACTGACGTGCTCGGCGACTATGACCTGCTTGCCCGACTTGTCGGCCGTCTCGATCTGGATGCTGGCCTTGCCCTGGCGCTCGCGACGCTCGGCGCGCTCGGCGCGCATCGCCTTGAGCGCGCGCACGCGGCCCTCGTTGCGGGTGCGGCGCGCCTTGATGCCCTGGCGAATCCACACCTCCTCCTGGGCAAGGCGCTTGTCGAACAGGGCGTTGGCCGCCTCCTCCGCCGCCAGCTGCTGCTCCTTGTGCACCAGGAAGCTGGCGTAGTCGCCGTTCCAGTCGATCAGGTGGCCGCGGTCCAACTCGAGGATGCGGGTCGCCAGGCTCTGCAGGAAGGCGCGGTCGTGGGTGATGAACAGCACCGCGCCGCCGAAGCCGAGCAGCGCCTCTTCCAGCCAGGCGATGGCTCCGATGTCGAGGTGGTTGGTCGGTTCGTCGAGCAGCAGCAGGTCCGGCTCGGCGACCAGCGCCTGGGCCAGCAGCACGCGGCGACGCCAGCCGCCGGACAGCTCGGCGAGAGTCTTGTCCGCCGGCAGCTGCAGGCGGCTCAGGGTGTTCTCCACCAGCTGCTGCAGGCGCCAGCCGTCACGGGCCTCCAGCGCCTGCTGGACGCGCGACAGCTCGGCGAGGTCGTCGTCGCCCTGGATGTGCTGGGACAGGTGGTGGTAGCGGGCGATCAGCTCGCCGACCTCGGCCAGGCCCTCGGCGACCACGTCGTAGACGCTACGCTCGTCGGCCGGCGGCAGCTCCTGCGGCAGCTCGCCGATCTTCAGCGTCGGCGCGCGCCAGATCTCGCCATCGTCCGGGCGCTGCTCGCCCTTGACCAGCTTGAGCAGGCTCGACTTGCCCGTGCCGTTGCGCCCGATGATGCACACCCGCTCGCCCCTGGAGATCTGCCACGACACCTGGTCCAGCAGCGGCGTGACACCAAAGGCGAGCGACACATCGGTGAACTTGAGCAGCGTCATGGGGCGGGGTCTCCAGCGAAAGGGCGGCGCATTCTACTCGCAATCCACCAGTACCGGGGGACAATGCTTTAACCGCGCACGGCGGCAGGCTAAGCTTGTCGGCAACTGCCTTCCCGCCCGTGCCCGCCCCAATGTCCATGCGTTTCCGCTCGCTCCTCCTGTTGGCCTCGCTCGTGGCCAGTCTCGGTCAGCTTCCGCTCGCCAGCGCTGCCTCCCTCGCCCAGCAGCGCAGCCTGTACGACGAGGCCAAGCGCGCGCTCGCCAAGAACGACCCGGCCCCCTACCTGCGCTATCGCCAGGCCCTGCGCGACTACCCGCTGGAGCCGCACCTGGCCTACGACGAACTGACCCTGCGCCTGAAGAGCGCCAGCAACCGCGAGATCGAGACCTTCCTCGCCGAGCACGGCGACCTGCCGCAGATCGGCTGGATGAAGCTGCGCTGGCTGCGTTGGCTGGCCGAGCGCGGCGAATGGCAGACCTTCATCAAGCACTACAGCCCGGAGCTGGAGTTCACCGAGCTGGACTGCCTGCTCGGCGAGTACCACTACCGCCACGGCAAGCCCGGCGACGGCGCCGTGGCCGCGCAGCGCCTGTGGCTGACCGGCAAGTCGCAGCCGGAAACCTGCGACCGCCTGTTCGACCTGTGGCGCGCGCAGGGTGGGCTGACCGAGGAAATGCGCTGGAAACGCCTCAAGCTGGCCGCCGAGGAACGCAACTACGGCCTGGCCGGCTACCTGCAGAAGACCCTGGGCGGGCTCGCCGGCCAGGGCCAGCTGTTGATCGACGTGGCGCAGAAGCCCGAGCTGCTGGTGCAGCGCCAGCGTTTCGCCGGCAGCGACCGCCACACCGCCGATGCGGTCGGCCTCGGCCTGCGCCGCCTGGCGCGGCAGAACCCGGAACAGGCACTCGGCCTGCTCGAGGAGTACAGCGCCCGCCTGCCATTCTCCCACGAGGAGAAGGTGGCCATCGCCCGGCAGATCGGCCTGTCCCTGGCGAAGAACTTCGACCCCCGCGCCCTGCGGGTGATGGCCCAGTACGATCCGGATCTGCGCGACAACACGGTCAGCGAGTGGCGCGCCCGCCTGCTGCTGCGCCTCGGCCGCTGGGCCGACGTCAATCAGCTAACCCGGCAGATGCCCGGCGACCTGGCCACCAGCAACCGCTGGCGCTACTGGCAGGCGCGCAGCCTGCAGCTGGCCCAGCCCAACAGCAAGGACCCGGTGCGCCTGTACCTGCCGGTGGCCGGCGAGCGCGACTTCTACGGTTTCCTCGCCGCCGACCGGATCAACGCCCCCTATCAGCTCAACCACCGGCCGATGGCCATCGACCCGAAGGTGATGCAGAAGGTGCGCAATACCGCCGGCATCCGTCGCGCCCTGGAATTCCATGCCCGCGGCCAGATCGCCGACGGCCGTCGCGAGTGGTACCACGTCAGCCGGCTGTTCAGTCGCGAGGAGCTGGTGGCCCAGGCGCGCCTCGGCTACGAGATGGGCTGGTACTTCCCGGCGATCCGCGCGATCAGCCAGGCGCAGTACTGGGACGACCTCGACGTGCGCTTCCCGATGGCCCACCAGCACACCCTGACCCGCGAGGCGCGCAACCGCGGCCTGCACTCGAGTTGGGTGTTCGCCATCACCCGCCAGGAGAGCGGCTTCATGGCCGACGCCCGCTCCGGAGTGGGCGCCATGGGTCTGATGCAGCTGATGCCGACCACCGCCAAGGAAACCGCGCGGCGTTATGGCATCCCCTTGCGCTCGCCGCAGCAGGCGCTCAACCCCGAGGTCAACATCCAGCTCGGCGCCGCCTACCTGAGCCAGGTCTACGGCCAGTTCGGCGGCAACCGCATCCTCGCCTCGGCCGCCTACAACGCCGGCCCCGGCCGCGTGCGCCAGTGGCTGCGCGGCAACGAGCAGATGCCGTTCGACATCTGGATCGAGACCATCCCCTTCGACGAGACCCGCCAGTACGTGCAGAACGTGCTGTCCTATTCGGTGATCTACGGCGAGAAGCTCGGCTCCCCGCAGAAGCTGGTGGAGTGGCACGAGCGCGAACTGGGGCCGCAGTAAACCCCAAACGTCGTCCGTCGATGCAAAGCCTGTAGGGGCGAATTCATTCGCCTGCGCGGCTCTGTCAGGCGAATGAATTCGCCCCTACAGGGCCACCCTCAATCCAGCAGCACCACCGGCATGCCCACCTCCAGCACGCCGCTGCCGCGCTGGATCAGGTTCTGGCCGAAGTACACGCCGTCGGCGTCGCGCCGGTAGCTGGCCAGGGTCTTGAGCGGCTCGCCGTCGGCACTGCGCTCGCCGCTGTGCGGGTCGAGGGTCGGGATGGCGCAACGCGAGCACGGCTTGACCCGCTCGAACTCCACCGCGCCAATGCGCAGCCGGCCCCAGCCGTCCTCGGCGTAGGGATCGCCGCCCTCGATCACCAGGTTGGGCCGGAAGCGCAGCATCTCCAGCGGCCGGCCGACCCGCGCCGCCAGGTCGTCGAGCGAAGCCTGGCCGATCAGCAGCAGCGGAAAGCCGTCGGCGAAGCCCACCCTGTCGCCGACCTGGGCATAGGCGGTGTCCACCTGGCGCGCACGGCTGGCCGGCACGTGCACCAGCCGGCAAGCGCGGTCGAGCGCCGCGCTCAACCAGGCCGCCGCCGCGTCACCGGCATCCGGCGCCTGCAGGCTGTCGCCCCACACCGTCACCCCACGCAGCGCCTCATCGGCCGGCGGCACCGCCACCTGTAGCTGCGCCCGCCCGGGGGCGTTGAGCTCCAGGGTCTCGGCATCCAGCCAGCGCGCGCCGAGCTGCGTCATGCCGGGGAGCTGGCGCTGGGTGAGGAAGCGCCCGCTCGCGCCATCGACCACCATCCAGCGCCGGTCACCGGCCAGACCGAGCGCGTCGATCTCCGCGCGCTGCAGCAGCTCGCCGCCGAGGGATTTGACCGGGAAACGGTAGAGCGCGGAGAGTCGCAGCATGATCGCCATCCATTCGGGAAAAGGCGCTTTATAAAGCCCCGGCGGCGGCCCCACAAGGCGCCGCCCGGTAGTGGATCAGGTTGTGGAATCGCAGCGGCGTGCTGCCGCCGTTGCGGTAGGCATGTGGCCGGTCGGCGGCGAAGCGCAGGCCCTCGCTGCAGGCGACCGTCTGCCAGTGCCCGTCGATATTGATCTCCAGGCTGCCATCGAGCGGAATCACATGTTCGGTGACGCCGACGGCATGCGGCACCGACTGGTGGCTGGCCCCCGGCTGCAGCTCGACCACCAGAAACTCGATACCCAGCGCCGGATCGTAGGGAAACAGCGTACGCACCCGAATGCCGCCGTCGTCGCTCGGCCAGTCGTCGCCCGCACTGCTGCGCAGCAGCACCCCGCCCGCCTCCGGCGCATCCTCGAGCAGCCCGGAGAAGGAGACCTGAAAGCCGGCGGCGATCTTCCACAGCGTGGCCACCGTCGGGCTCGACTCGCCGCGCTCGATCTGCCCGAGCATCGCCTTGCTCACCCCGGTGGCCTGTGCCGCCCGGTCCAGGCTCCAGCCCTGCGCCTGGCGCAGCGCGCGCAAGCGTGCGGCGATTCTCCCGTTGATATCCGTCATCAGCACTCTCTCGCCCTTGTGCGCTATAGCGTACAAGGGTAACTTGCCAGCCATGTGCGTAATAACGCACAAAGTTACCCATCCCTCAAGCCCGAGGTTCGTCCATGTCCCGTTTTCCGGCTCCCAGCCATGTCAGCGCCGGCCTGATCGCCGTGCTGGTCGGCTTCACCAGCTCGGCGGTGATCGTCTTCCAGGCCGCCGCCGCAGCCGGCGCCGACGCCGCGCAGGTCAGTTCCTGGCTGTGGGCACTGTGCCTGGGCTGCGGGCTGACCAGCATCGGCCTGTCGCTGCGCTACCGCGCGCCGGTGCTCACCGCCTGGTCGACCCCCGGCGCCGCCCTGCTGGCCGGTAGCCTGGGTGGCCTGAGCATGGCCGAAGCGATCGGTGCCTTCGTCTTCAGCGCCGCGCTGATCACCCTCTGCGGCGTCACCGGGCTGTTCGCCCGGCTGATGCAGCGCATCCCCCAGGCGCTGGCGGCGGCCATGCTCGCCGGCGTGCTGCTGCGCTTCGGTCTCGAGCTGTTCGGCGCCTTCGGGCAGCAGGCGCTGCTGGTCGGCAGCCTGTTCCTCGCCTACCTGCTCGGCAAGCGCCTGCTGCCGCGCTACGCGATCCTGTTGGTGCTGCTGCTCGGCGTCGGCCTGGCCTGGCAACTCGAGTTGCTGCACTGGCAGCAGGTCGAACTGGCCGTGGCGGTGCCGCAGTTCGTCCGCCCGGAGTTCTCCTGGGCGGCGCTGGTCGGCGTCGGCGTCCCGCTGTTCGTGGTCACCATGGCCTCGCAGAACCTGCCCGGCGTGGCGGTGCTGCGCACCTCGGGCTACGAGCGGGTGCCGGTGTCGCCGCTGATCACCTGGACCGGCCTGGCCAGCCTGCTGCTCGCGCCGTTCGGCGGCTTCGCGGTGAATCTCGCGGCGATCACCGCGGCGATCTGCGCCGGCCCCGAGGCCGGCCAGGAACCGCAGCGGCGCTACTGGGCGGCGGTGTGCGCCGGCGTCTGCTACCTGCTGATCGGTCTGTTCGGCGCCACCGTGGCCAGCCTGTTCGCCGCTTTCCCGCAGGCGCTGATTCTCGCCATCGCCGGCCTGGCGCTGCTGGTCACCCTGAGCAACAGCCTGGCCGGCGCGCTGCAGGACGTGCGCCAGCGCGAGCCGGCGCTGATCACCTTCCTGGTCACCGCCTCGGGGCTGAGCCTGCTCGGCGTCGGCGCGGCGTTCTGGGGGCTGGTCGCCGGCGGACTGGCCAGCGTGGTGCTGAATGGCAACCTGAGCCGTAGGGTGGGTTAGGCCGCAGGCCGTAACCCACCGATCGGACCATTGCGCGACCTCCCGGTCGCGCTGGTGGGTTACGCCGCTGCGCGACTAACCCACCCTCCCCGGCTGAGCCGGCCTGTTCGGGGCAGCAGACCGTCGGGGTCGCCATGCGCACCACTGCCTGGATGGTACGCACGGCGTACCCTAGCGAACCCTGCGACTGCGCCTCCTACAGCGCCAGCAACCGCTCGCGCAGCTTCTGGATCTCGTCGCGCAGCTGCGCCGCAGCCTCGAACTCGAGGTCGCGGGCCAGCTGGAACATCTTCTCCTCCAGCAGGCGGATGCGCTTGGTGATCTCGCTCGGCGAGTTGAGCGCCGCCTCGTAGCGGGCACTCTCCTCCGCCGCCTTGGCCGCCGCGCCGCGCTTGCGGCTGCGTGCGCCGGGCACCACGGCACCCTCGAGGATGTCCTGCACGTCCTTCTTCACCCCCTGCGGCACGATGCCGTGCGCCTCGTTGAAGGCGATCTGCTTGGCGCGGCGCCGCTCGGTCTCGTCGATGGCGCGCTGCATCGAGCCGGTCACGTGGTCGGCGTAGAGGATCGCCCGGCCGTTGAGGTTGCGCGCGGCGCGGCCGATGGTCTGGATCAGCGAGCGCTCGCTGCGCAGGAAGCCCTCCTTGTCGGCGTCGAGGATCGCCACCAGCGACACCTCGGGCATGTCCAGTCCCTCGCGCAGCAGGTTGATACCGACCAGCACGTCGAAGGCGCCGGTACGCAGGTCGCGGATGATCTCCACCCGCTCCACGGTGTCGATGTCCGAGTGCAGGTAGCGCACCTTGACGTCGTGGTCGCCCAGGTAGTCGGTGAGGTCCTCGGCCATCCGCTTGGTCAGGGTGGTGACCAGCACGCGCTCGCCGGCGGCCACGCACTTGCGGATCTCCGAGAGCAGGTCGTCGACCTGGGTGGTCGCCGGGCGCACCTCCAGCTGTGGGTCGACCAGGCCGGTGGGGCGCACCACCTGCTCGATCACCCGCCCGGCATGCTCGCCCTCGTAGGGGCCGGGAGTCGCGGAGACGAAGATGGTCTGCGGGCTGATCGCCTCCCACTCCTCGAAGCGCAGTGGGCGGTTGTCCAGCGCCGAGGGCAGGCGGAAGCCGTACTCGACCAGGGTTTCCTTGCGCGAGCGGTCGCCCTTGAACATGGCGCCGACCTGCGGCACGGTGACGTGCGACTCGTCGATCACCAGCAGGGCGTTGTCCGGCAGGTAATCGTAGAGGGTCGGCGGCGCCTCGCCCGGCGCGCGGCCGGACAGGTAGCGCGAGTAGTTCTCGATGCCGTTGCAGTAGCCCAGTTCGAGGATCATCTCCAGGTCGAAGCGGGTGCGCTGCTCCAGGCGCTGCGCCTCGACCAGCTTGTCGTGAGTGCGCAGGTACTCCAGACGGTCCTTGAGCTCGACCTTGATCTGCTCCACCGCCTCCAGCAGGGTCTCGCGCGGAGTGACGTAGTGGCTCTTGGGATAGAAGGTGAAGCGCGGCAGCTTGCGGATCACCTCGCCGGTCAGCGGATCGAAGGCGGCGATGCTCTCCACCTCGTCGTCGAACAGCTCGATGCGGATCGCCTCCAGCTCGGATTCGGCGGGGAAGATGTCGATCACGTCGCCGCGCACGCGGAAGGTGGCGCGGGCGAAGTCCATGTCGTTGCGGGTGTACTGCAGCTCGGCGAGGCGGCGCAGCAGCGCGCGCTGGTCGAGGTGGTCGCCACGGTCGACGTGCAGGACCATCTTCAGGTAGCTGGCGGGATCGCCGAGGCCGTAGATCGACGACACGGTGGCGACGATGATCGCGTCCGGCCGCTCGAGCAGCGCCTTGGTCGCCGACAGGCGCATCTGCTCGATGTGATCGTTGATCGAGGCGTCCTTCTCGATGTAGGTGTCCGAGGACGGCACGTAGGCTTCCGGCTGGTAGTAGTCGTAGTAGGAGACGAAGTACTCCACCGCGTTGTCCGGGAAGAAGCTCCTGAACTCGCCGTACAGCTGCGCCGCCAGGGTCTTGTTGGGCGCGAGGATCAGCGTCGGCCGCTGCACCCTGGCGATCACGTTGGCGATGCTGAAGGTCTTGCCCGAACCGGTCACGCCGAGCAGGGTCTGGTGCGACAGGCCGGCCTCCAGGCCCTCGACCATCTGGCGGATCGCCTCCGGCTGATCGCCGGCCGGCTTGAAGCGGGTGACTAGCTTGAACCTGGACATGAGAACCCTCGAAGAAGCGCAACCGTCCTCGCCAGACGGCGTGATGCACCGGACATGGCCACCGACCGCCGGGCCGGATGCCGCCCGGCCGATCCCGTGCGCCAGTTTGTCGCACGAATGGCCATTTTCGCCGCACCAGTATATCGCTCTGCCGGACAGCCCCACCTATAATGTCGCCCCGTCTGCGCAACCCCTGGCCCGGTGATGGCCGGGCGTTGCATCGCCCGTCACCTTCATACTCACAGAGCTGCCGCACATGAGTCTGTTCTCCGCCGTCGAAATGGCGCCCCGCGACCCCATCCTGGGCCTCAACGAAGCCTTCAACGCCGACACCCGCCCGGGCAAGATCAACCTGGGCGTGGGCGTGTACTTCACCGAAGAAGGTCGCATTCCGCTGCTGCGCGCCGTGATCGAGGCCGAGAAGGCCCGCCTGGAGGCCAAGGCGCCGCGCGGCTACCTGCCGATCGAGGGCATCGCCGCCTACGACAGCGCCGTGCAGAAGCTGCTGTTCGGCGAGGACTCGCCGCTGCTGGCCGAAGGCCGCGTGGTCACCACCCAGTCGCTGGGCGGCACCGGCGCGCTGAAGACCGGCGCCGACTTCCTCAAGCGCCTGCTGCCCGACGCCGTGGTGGCGATCAGCAATCCGAGCTGGGAGAACCACCGCGCGCTGTTCGAGTCCGCCGGCTTCCCGGTGCAGAACTACAGCTACTACGACGCCGCCAGCAACGGCCTGAACCTCGCCGGCATGCTCGCCGACCTGCGCGCGCTGCCGGCGCAGTCGATCATCGTGCTGCACGCCTGCTGCCACAACCCGACCGGCGTCGACCTGTCCGCCGACGACTGGAAGCAGGTGCTGGAAGTGGTCCGCGAGCGCAACCACGTGCCCTTCCTCGACATCGCCTACCAGGGCTTCGGCGACGGCATCGCCGAGGACGCCGAGGCGGTGCGCCTGTTCGCCGAATCCGGCCTGCAGTTCTTCGTCTCCAGCTCCTTCTCCAAGTCGTTCTCGCTGTACGGCGAGCGCGTCGGCGCGCTGTCCATCGTCACCGCCTCGAAGGACGAGGCCGGCCGCGTGCTGTCGCAGGTCAAGCGGGTGATCCGCACCAACTACTCCAACCCGCCGACCCACGGCGCCAGCGTGGTCGCCGCGGTGCTCAACAGCCCCGAACTGCGCGCCATGTGGGAAGAGGAACTGGGCGAGATGCGCCAGCGCATCCGCAGCCTGCGCAACGGCATGGTCGAGCAGCTGGCCGCCCTCGGCGCCAAGCGCGACTTCAGCTTCGTCGCCCGCCAGCGCGGCATGTTCTCCTACTCAGGCCTCACCGCCGATCAGGTCGAGCGTCTGAAGAACGAGTTCGGCATCTACGCCGTCAGCACCGGCCGCATCTGCGTCGCCGCGCTGAACAGCAAGAACCTCGAAGTGGTCACCCGCGCCATCGTCGAGGTGCTCTGATCCGGAAGGCGAAGTCGACACCGCAAGGGTGTTGACTTCGCCTTAGAAATCAGTAAGATACGCCTCGTTGTTCCGCGATAGCTCAGTCGGTAGAGCAAATGACTGTTAATCATTGGGTCCCTGGTTCGAGTCCAGGTCGCGGAGCCAGATTTCAAAGCCCCAGGTGAAAGCCTGGGGCTTTTTTATTGCCCGCCCTGCGCCATCCTCCACCCCGCCGCTGCCCCGCGGCAAGTTTCCCCGCCTGCACCAGCACGAATCTGGCCTAAGGTTTTAGCTACGCCCTGCCACCCGGCCAGGCGCCAGAGGGGGGACCGCAAGATGACCATTCGCACGCTCAAGCAATCCCAGGGCTACACCGGCCAGGCGCAGGACGAGCTGGAGGTGATCACCGACGGCGCCATCGTGGTCAGCTACAACACCGTGCGCGCCGACGGCGACGTGTGCTGGCGGCGCTACGATCAGGAAGACGACTGGCACGATCTGCCCTACACCTCGGCCGAGCTGCCGGCCAGCCACGAGCGCATCATCGAGTTCGTGCGCGACTACCTCGACCTCAACGAGGAGGACTGAGCCCCTCGCGCCGATCAGTCGTCCAGCGCCAAGGTACGCCACCAGTCGCGGGGAAAGCGCGCCTGCAATCCCAACTGGTTGACCCGCCACAGCTCGGCGAGCGCCTCGGTGGGCTCCACCAGTACCAGCAGCGTGCGCGCCGCCGAGGCGAACGGCGGCAGCAGCTCCGCCGGCACCCGCGCGGTGTCGTGGACCTGGCGGACCACGCGGGCGGCCTGCCAGGAGCCGTCGGGCAGTCGCAGGGCCAGCTCCTGCCCGGGCTGTGCGTAGGCCGCATGACGGGCCGGCAGATACACCCAGACCTGCTCCTGCTGACGCCGCTCGAGGGTCAGCAGCGGCAGGCCCGCCGCCACGCTCTCGCCGGCACCGACCTGGATGTCCAGCACCCGCCCCGCCTCCGGCGCCCGTACCTCGAGCCCGGCCAGCTGCTGCTCCAGCCAGCGCCGCTCCAGACGACGCTGCACGGCGGATGCCGGCTCCGGCGGATCCTGCCGCTGCTGGAACTGCAGCAACTCCAGACGACGCGCATCGCGCTCGCTCTCCAGGCGGAACAGCTCGCCCCGCGTCGCCGCCCCCAGCGCCAGCAGCCGGCGCGCCTCGCCCAGACGCTGCTCGGCATCCGCCAGGGCCTTGCCCAGCAGCTCGCGCTCGCTCGCCGGCGGGACCGCCGCCAGGCTTGCCCCAGAGTCCGCCAGCAGCGCCAGACGCTGGCGCCACTCGGGATTGTCAAGGCGCATCAGCAGCTGCCCCTCGGCCACCAGCTCGCCGGGCTCGATCAGGATCTCGCGGATCTGCGCCGCCGCGAAGGCCCGCACCTGCAGGCTGGGCACGTACAGCCGCGCCGGCGCCTCGATGCGAGCCAGGCTCAGCAACCAGTGGCCGACCAGCCACAACAGCGGGCTGGCCACCAACAGCAGCAGCAGGTACCAGCGCAGGCGGAAGGCCATGCGCTTGCCCGGCGCATACAGCACCTGCAGGCCCTGCTCTTCGGCGGGACGGGTTTCCTTGGGACTGTCGAAACGGACCTTCATGGGCGAATGCTCAACGGGGATAGTGGGACCAGGCCTGCCAGTCGATGCCGGCCAGCGCCACGGGCTGCAGCTGTGCCCGCCAGCGCTCGGCCAGATCCTGAAGTTCGGCGGCGCGGCGCCCGGCCAGGCTTTCCGTAGCCGGCAGCTGCGGCTCCACGCTCTGCGCCAGACGGAAGCGCAGCGCCGGCCAGCGCCGGGCGATGGTCGTGGCCAGCTCGGCGCTGCGCGCCGGATTGCTGGTGTAGATCATCAGGCTGACCTGGCTCACGCCCAGTTGCGGCAGGGCGCAGGGCACGCAGACCTCGCCGCTGCGCTCGACGAACCAGCGGGAATGGCTGGACAGCTCCAGCGGCCAATCGCTCGCCCGCGCAGCCAGCGCCAGGGTGTCCAGCCAGTCGCGCAGGCGTTGCTCGGGGACCGGCCAGCCCAGTTGCTCGACCTCCAGATCGAGATGCAGGGCGGCGAACGGCAGCCCGGCCAGCTCTTCCAGCAGGCGCTGCAGTGCGCCGCGCCCCACCGGCAGCAGCCAGTGCGGATCGCCGAGCAGCAGCACCGGCTGCATGCCGCGCCCACGGCTGTCCTGCAGCAGCCCGTGCAGCGCCTGGCGCAGGGCCGGCAGGCTGGCGACCTGCTCGGCGCTCAGGCCGATGTACAGACGCTGCATGCCGGCCCGCTGCAGCGCATCCAGTTCGTCACGCCGGCGTCGCGCATCGAGCAGCGCACCGCTGTCCCAGATGTACACACCCTGGCTCCAGCCAGCGGGGGCCGACGCGGCGCCCGACTGGTCCTGCCAGTGCGTCCGGCTCTCGCCCAGCAGGCTTGCCGCGGCGGGATCGTCCTCGACGAACAGCTGCAGCGCCGCCTCGCTCAGCCACAGCGCATGCCAGGCTGCGACCCTTTCCAGCAGCGCCTCGCCGTAGTCGAGATCGGCCACCTGCCGCGACAGGACGCCATCCTCGCCGTCCAGCAGGCTGCGCTGCAGGCGCTCGGCCTGGCGCAGACGCCGGCTGTCCAGACGCTCGCGCTGCCACTGCAGGTTCTCCAGTGCCTCGCGGTGCTCGCGCCAGGCTTGCAGCAGCTCCCGCCCCAGGGCATGGCGTTCGGCTTCCAGCGATGCCTGCGCCGCCCGATAGCGCGCTTCCTGCTCCTGGCGCTGCGCACGGCCGTAGTCCAGCACGTCGAAGGGCGCCGAGACGTCCAGGCTGACCGCCCAGTCACCCCCCTCTTCCGCCAGCCGGCTACGCCGCTCGAAGCCGCGCCCGAGGCTCACCGTGGATTCCAGTGCCGCATACCAGGGCAGCTCGCGCTGCTGCCCGGCCACCGCCAGCCGGCTCTGCCGCTCGGCGACTCGCGGGTGGCGCGCGAGCACCTGCTGCCACTGCGGCCAAGGCTGCGGACGGCTGGCGAGGGCGTCGGCTGTCGGGCGCGCGTCGACCGGCAGCGGCCGTCCGGCCAGCTCGCCGAGCCAGTCGCGGGCCAGGGCGCGATTGTCGTCGGCATCGGCACAGCGCCGCTCGAGGCGTCTCCAGCGCTCGCGCAGCAGCGCGGCCTCGGAGGCCAGCATCCAGCCGCTCGCGGTACGCGCCTCGAGAACCGACAGCGCCTCGCCGGCAGCCGGGCGAATGCCCCGGCACAGGGCGCGCTCCTCCTCGACCCGCCACCAGTCGGCGTAGGCGCTGCGCAGTTGCAGGCGCTGCTCGGCACGCAGCACGGCGAGGCGCAGGCGCTGCGCTTCCTCGCCGTGCAGGGCGGCCTGCACCTGGGCCAGCCGGCGATGCAGGCTGCCCAGCAGCGGGTGACGCACGCCCAGCGCCAGGCGCCGGCCACTGTAGTCGTCGCGCGCCCCCTCCTCGCCCAGCTCGCGATAGCTGCCGGCGCTGGCGCCGCCGAACAGCTGCCAACCGGCCTCGGCGCGCCGCTGCGCGGTCGCCGCCTGCAGGGCCTCCAGCTCAGCATCGCCCTGACGCAGGTCCGGCGCCCCGGCGGCCTGCGCCAGCAGCTCGGCCAGCGGCAACGGCTCGGCCCGCAGGGACAGCGCAGGCAGCAGGGTGACGAACAGCAGCAGAGTCGCGCGGATCATTCAGAACCTTTTGGCCTTCTTCAGCACCCACCAGGGCGCCATGCTGCTTTCCTCGTGGCCACGACGCAGCATCTCGTTGAGGGTGGCCACCGCGCTCCAGCAGCGCATGAGCAGCATGCACAGCGGGAAGATCAGCACCACCGGCAGCAGGCGCAGATCCTGGCGGGGCCGTTCGGAAACGGCCAGCAACAGCACCAGGTACAGCAGCAGGGTGCTGGCGAGATAGATCAGGTAGATCAGCCCGCCCAGCACCAGCAGCACAGGCCAGGGCAGCAGGAGCAGGCCGAACAGGCAGTAGCCGAGAATGATGAAGGGCAGCACCAGCTGGAAGAACAGGCCGCCGAACAGGGTCATCAGGAAGTTCGGCCAGCCCAGCAGGCGCGGCGACAGGCTGTGGCGGTGCTTGCGCACGTAGAGGAAGTACAGGTCGCCATCCCAGCGCAGGCGCTGCCGGAGCAGCTGCAGCAGGGTCACCGGCGCATCGGTGTGCCCGATCGCCCGCGGCTCGAAGGGAATGCGCAGGCCGTCGCGGGCGAAGTAGTTCTTGATGCGCAGGGTGATGTCCAGGTCTTCCGCAGTGTGGGTGTCCCAGCCGCCGATCTTGTCGAGCACGCTGCGGCGGAACGCGCCGAAGGCCCCGGAGATGTTGTTGACCAGGTTCCACTCGCCGAGGCCGACCTTGGCCAGGTGGATGGACAGCAGGTACTCGAGGGCCTGCACCGCGGTGACCCACGAGCTGCCGGCGTTGCGCACGCGCAGGCTGCCGGCCACCGCCGGCACGCGCGGATCGGCGAAGTGGCGGACCATGGCGCCGACCATGTCGTTGTCGAACGAGGTGTCGCCATCCAGGGCCATGACGATTTCCCCGGTGGCGTAGACCAGCCCGGCGTTCAGCGAGGAGACCCGGCCACCGCGCTGCCACTTGGCGATCGGCCGCAGCAGGCGGCGCGGATGGCGCAGGAGATCGACGCGGAATTCGCGGATGGCGCGCAGGGTCTCCTGGTTCACCGCAGCCCCGTCGACCACCGGAATCATCTCGATATCGCCGGGGTAGACCTGCTCGCACAGGCTTTCCAGGGTCTTGCGCACATCCCGGCCTTCGCTGTAGCAGGTGATGATGCAGGAGACCCGCGGGCGATAGCTGCCCGAGTGCGGCTGAAGGAAGCGCTGGCGGGTGAACCAGCGCAGCACCCCGAGCAGGACCAGCAGGTTGAGCGGCACCTCGAGCAGCAAAAAGGCCGGGAACAGGCTGACCAGCAGCGCCGTCGCACCCCCCTCCCTGGCAACTTCCGCATACAGGCCGAAGGCTACGGCCATGACGTCATCCATGACTCAGAGCAGTTCCCCCGCCAGTCGCGCCATCAGCAGCCGCCCGTCTTCCTGATCGAGCAGATCCTGCGGTGCAGTGAAACCCACGGTGCGCGGTTCGATGCCATGCGTGGCCAGCTCGGCGAGCTGCGCGCAGGAGCCGGCCAGGCGCTGCTGCAGGCTGGCCAGCCCTTCCTCGCCGGTGTGCGGCAGCAGCAACCAGAGCTGGTCTTCGCTGCTGCGGGTGCAACGGTCGGTCTCGCGCACCATCTCCACCAGACGCTCGACCAGGCTGTCGACCAGCGCATGCGCCTGGCGCTCGCCGAGCACTTCCAGGGTTCCGGTCAGATTGACCAGACGCAGGCCGAGCAGCGAGAAGGCCGGGCCGCCATAGCGGCGCACCAGCTCGATCTGCCAGCTGAGCAGTTCGGCGAACTCCTTGGTGCCGCGCAGGTTGAGCCGGGAGAAGGCCGCATCCACGTCGCTCTCCTGCAAGCCCTGGCGACAACGCAGACGTCCGGCCTCGGCCAGGCGATGATACCGGACCTCGCGCACCCGCAGCTTTTCCGGGGCGTGCACCTGGCCGCAGTCCAGGCAGCGTGCCTCCACCGCCGCGTCGATGAAGAATGCCTGACAACTGCGGCAGCTGTAGTTCTCCAGCGGACGATCGTAGTCGCTGCCGATGTGACGCAGCCGCGTCAGGCAATTGGGGCAGAGCAACTGGCCGTCCTTGAGGAACTGCTCCTGCGGCCCGACGTTGCCGCAGGTGAAGCAGTGCAGCGACGGCTGCCGCGCGATGTCCAGCGCCCGGCACTCGGGGCAGACATCCACGTAGTTGAGCCGCCCGGAACCGCAGCCGGTGCACAGGCGCAGGCGATCGACCAGCTCGCCGCTCTCCAGCCAGCCGCGTTGCACCATCATCTGCAACCAGACCGCGACGTTGACCTCGTCGTGATCGGCCAGGACCTCGATCAGCGGATAGCGGTAGTGCTGGGGCACCGAGGTGTCACGCAGCACGCGGATCTCCGCCTGCGGGCGCAGCCACAGCCAGGCCAGCACCCGGCTGTCGAAGTGCTCCGGCGCGATGCCACGGTTGAACAGCGCCAGGCGCTCCTGCCACTGCCGCCACGGCAGGATCAACGCCGCGGTGCCCGATGGTGGCAGACCGTCGCCCAGGGCACGGCACCAGTCATCCTGATCGCGGCAGCAGTAGATCGGGATGAAGCGGTAGGCCTCCAGGCGGCGCAGACGGAAAAGCAACGGCCCGGCCTCGGCTGCAGGGCAGTCGAGCAGCAGCACGTCCCAGTGGTCGCAGGCCAGCAGCTCGTCCAGGTCGCTGAAGTACTCGAAGTCCGGATAACGCTGCTCCAGCAGGCCCGGCGCGGCCAGCACGGCACCCCGCGGCGTGTCGCTGCGCTGGCTGGATTGGGACTTCGCTTGAGTGATGAATGTCACGGCTGGCTCGGCTTGAAAGAGTGGTTCGTCGAACGGCGGGTGGAACGGATGTCGGCGCCCGGCCGTCGCGAGTTCCGCGTGGCTTCCGGCGAGTGCGTCAACGAACTGCTCTCGCCATGGAGCGAATTCGCCATATTTTCGTCGAAACACGTCATAAAACCAACAACAATCCTCTTGCGCCAGATTTCCGTCCAGGGCTTGTGCGACGGCAGATCGTTACCGACTGCGGCGAGCCGGCGGGCAACACCCTCGCCGCGCAGTCAGGCCTCAGCGCCAGCCCGCCCGCGCGAGCAACGCCGGCAGCACCGCCCCCGCCGCACCGACCAGGGCGCATTCGCGCGCGGCGGTCGGCGGCATGGCCTGCGGGTTGATGTGGACGACCGTAGCTCCGGCCTGCAGGGCCAGACCGGGAATCCGCGCCGCCGGCCAGACCACGCCCGAGGTGCCGACCGACAGCAGCAGGTCGCACGCCTCGGCAGCGGCACAGGCCTGGCGCAGCGCCTGCTCCGGCAGCTCCTCGCCGAACCACACCACGCCCGGGCGCACCCACCCGCCACAGTGCGGGCAGCGCGGTGGCTCGAGGCGCCGGCCCTCGGCCGGCTCGGCGGGAGCATCGCTCAGCCCGGCGAACGGCCGCGCACAGTCGAAGCAGCGCGGCGCGTGCAGGCTGCCGTGCAGATGGATGACCGCCGTGCTGCCGGCGCGCTCGTGCAGGTCGTCGACGTTCTGGGTCACCAGGGTCAGCTTCGGCACATGGCGGGCCAGCGCGGCGATGGCGACATGCGCCGGATTGGGCTGCGCCGCCAGCACCCGCGCCCGCCGCCACTCGTACCAGCCCCAGACCAGCGCCGGATCGCGGCGGAACGCCTCGGGCGTGACCAGCTCGGCCGGATCGAAGCGCTGCCACAGGCCGGTCAGCGCATCGCGGAAGGTCGGGATGCCGCTTTCCGCCGACACCCCGGCGCCGGTGAAGACCATCAGGTGCCGGGCCCCGCGCAGGGCCTCGGCGACGCTTGGCAGATCGTTCATGGGGACTGGTTCTCCAGGGCGATGGCCGGCGGCCGACGGCTCAGCCGAACAGACGGGCGAAGAAGCCCTTCGGCCGCGGCCGCAGCGTGCCGGCCAGGGCGACCTTGACGGTTTCGGCGTAGTCGGCGTCGTCACGCTTGATGTGGTTGATCAGCCAGGCGCGCAGCGTGGTGAGCAACTGGCGAGAGACATCCTCGCCCAGGTCGAAGCGGTACTGGAAGTCCGCGATCTTGCGATTGAACAGTTCGTGAACCTTCTTGTGCGCATGATGGAAGGGATAGCCGGCCTGCTCCTGCAGATCCTCCTCGAAGGCGAAGTGCGACATGGTGTACTCCACCAGTTGTTCGAGGACTTCGCCGACCTCCGCGCGGTTCTGGTTGTCGATGGCCTGATGCAGGTCGTTGATGTACTCGACGATGCGCAGGTGCTGGTTGTCGATGACCTCGATGCCAAGTTCCAGGTCACTGGTCCATTTCATGTAGCTCATAGGTCCGTCCATGGTGCTAGGTATGCACGACATTCTGACACCCAATGGCGAACAAGACCGGAACCAGTGCCGGAAAGTCAGAAAACCGTCCGACCCGTCCTGCGGGATTCCGCCCCGGCACTCCGGAACGGAACCCCGCCACCGTCAGCGATCGCTCAGTGCCTCGACCAGGCCGCTGCGCCGCTCCACCTGGCGGCTCACCGCCTCGTCGAACACCCCGCCGCGGCTCTCGATCAGGCTGAACCAGTGCCGGGCGCGGGTGATACCGGTGTAGACCAGCTCCTTGGTCAGCACCGGATTGAGCGTGTCGGGCAGGATCAGCGCGGTATGGGCGAACTCCGAGCCCTGCGACTTGTGCACGGTCATGGCGAACACCGTCTCTACCGCGCTGAGGCGGCTGGGCAGGATGTAGCGCAGCCCGCCGCTGCCGTCGTTGCGCGGGAACACCACGCGCAGCACGCTGCGCGCCGCCTCGCCCGGCCGCTCGGCCGGCTCGGGCAGGCGCAGGGCGATGCCGATGTCGCCGTTCATCAGCCCCAGGCTGTAGTCGTTGCGGGTCACCAGCACCGGGCGGCCCTCGTACCAGCCCTGGTCGCCCTCCAGCAGCCCGCGCCGCTGCAGGGCGCCGGCGATGCGCGGGTTGAGCCCCTCCACGCCCCACGGCCCCTTGCGCACGGCGCAGAGCAGCTGGAACTCGTCGAAGGCGACCAGCACGCGCCGGGCCCAATCCGTCCACGCGGCGGAGTCCGGCGCGCACTCGGCCTCCGGGCGGGTGTCGCGCAACACCGTCAGGTAGTGGGCGTAGCCCTGCGGTCGACCGCACGCCGCGGCCGGCAGGCCGTCGAGCAGCAGGCGCTCCAGCGCCGCATCCTGCTCGCCGCGCAGGCGCAGCACGTGCAGATCGGCGCCGCCCTCGGCGAGGATGCTCCGCGCCAGCGCCGGATCGCGGGCGTTGACCGCGCGCGCCAGGCGACCGATGCCCGAACCGCTGCCGAAGCGCCGCGAGTGGCGCAGCATCACGGTGCGCTGGGCCAGCGGCTGGCGTTCGGCATCGCCTTGGCGCAGCGCCGGATCGGCAAGCGTCTCGCCGCCGATCTCCTCCAGCCATGCACGGGTCTCGGCGCTGTAGAAGCCGCCCTCGGCGTCGCGGCACAGGTCACCGAGCAAGGCGCCGGCCTCCACCGAGGCCAGCTGGTCCTTGTCGCCGAGCAGGACCAGCCGGGCATGGCGCGGCAGGGCGGCGAGCAGACAGGCCATCATCTCCAGATCGATCATCGACGCCTCGTCGACCACCAGCACGTCAAGCGGCAGCGGGTTGCCGGCGTGGTGGCGGAAGTGGCGGCTGTCCGGCAGGCTGCCGAGCAGACGGTGCAGCGTGGTGACTTCGCTGGGGATCTGCTCGCGCACCTGGTCCGCCACCGGCAGCGAGGCGACCTGCGCGCCGATCGACTCGGTGAGGCGCGCGGCAGCCTTGCCGGTGGGCGCGGCGAGGCGGATGCGCAGCGGCTGGCCGGCATCCAGCGCCGGCTCCTGCAGCAGCGCCAGCAGGCGCACCACCGTGGTGGTCTTGCCGGTGCCGGGGCCGCCGGTGATCAGGCTGAAGCTGCCGCGCGCGGCCAGCGCGCAGGCCAGCTTCTGCCAGTCGGTGAGGCGCTCGCCGTCCCGCACCAGCGCTTCGGGGAACAGCCGGGCCAGGCGCGCCGGCAGCTCGGCCGGCAACGCCGGCGCGTCCTGCAGGCGCGCGCCTATGGCTGCCGCCACCGCGCGCTCGTAGTTCCAGTAGCGACGCAGGTACAGGCGTTCGCCCTGCAGCACCAGCGGCGCCTCCTCCGCCACACCATCGACCGCCACCAGGCGGCTGCCGCGCAGGGCCGCCAGCCAGTCGGCGAGCGTCACCCCGGCGAGGATGGCGGAAGGCAGCTGGGTGGCGCGGGCGGCGTCCTCGCCCTCGGGCGGCAGGGACAGGGCGAAGTCCGGACTGGCCAGGGTCGCCGCCAGGTCCAGGCAGACGTGACCATGGCCGAGCTGGTGGCTGGCCAGCGCGGCGGCGAGCAGCGCCAGCGGCGGGCTGGCGCCGTCCAGTTCGTGGAAGAAGCCGACCAGCGCACGGTCCAGGGCGCGCAGCCAGCCGCGCTCGACCCAGGCGTCGAGCAGCGCCAGCAGGCCGGCGACGTCGCCCAGCTCGGCGGTCGGGTCAGGCGCGCCCATCGGCAGGCTCAGTTGTTCGCTCATGCCATCTCCTCCACGGATTCACCCTTGAACAGCGCATCCAGCGCCTCGATCAGCGCACGCGGCGGGCGGGCATGGTGGATGCCCTGCCCCGGCGCCTGGCTGCCGCGCAGGAACAGGTAGAGCGCACCGCCGACATGCGTGTCGTAGTCGTAGTCCGGCAGGCGCAGCTGGAGCTGGCGGTGCAGCGCCAGCAGGTAGAGCACGTACTGCAGGTCGTAGCGGTGCTCGGCCACCGCGCTCGCCATCGCCTCGGCGGTGTAGGCGGCGTCGCTCTCGCCCAGCCAGTTGGACTTGTAGTCGACCACGTAGTAGCGGCCAGCGTGTTCGAACACCAGGTCGATGAAGCCCTTGAACATGCCGTTGAGACGATCCCGCGCCAGCGCCGGACGCGCCAGGCCGGGCAGCACGTGGCGCTGCACCAGGGCATCCAGGCGCAGCACATCGACCTTGCGCGCCTCGAACCAGAACTCCAGCTCCGGCTGGTAGGCCTGCAGGTCGGCCAGCGCCGGTGCGCCCTCCTCACCCAGCACCAGCGGCGTGGTCAGCAGCGCCTGCAGCCAGTCGCCGAGCGGGACGATCCACTCGGTCAGGCCGCGCAACTGGCAGCGCCGGGCGATCTGGTCGCGCAGCCGCGCGGAGTCGCCGGCGAATTCGGCGAAGCCCTCGCGACCGGCCAGCTCCAGCAGGCCGTGCAGGAAGGTGCCGGGGTTGGGGCCGCGCGGGAAGCGGTGCAGGCTCGGCACATCGCTCGCGCGCAGCGGCACGACGACATTCTCGCGCTCGTCGTCGGCGGCCTTCTGCGCCGCCGGGCTGTCCGGCGCGGCGTCGTCAAAGCGGTTGACCGCGACCTCCTGGCTGTCGGCAGTGCGCAGCGCGCTGTAGGAGGCGATCCACCAGTGCTCGGCGGCCTTGCGCGCCGGGGTGCGCCACTGCGGCTCGGCCTCGCTGGCGGCCTGGGCGTCGTAGCGGTCATCCGTGGCTTCGGGCGCCGGCAGCACGACGCTGTCCCCGGGACTGGCCAGCGGCTGCAGCCACTGCGCCAGGGTCGCGCTGCCCTCCAGCGGCGCACCGCCGCCGAGCAGGTAGCCCAGTGCCGAGCGGTGCAGCCCGGAACTCTTGCTGCGGCCATCGCGGAGATCGGCGACGCCCAGCCAGCAGGCGTGACGGGCGCGGGTCAGCGCCACGTAGAGCAGGCGCAGCTCCTCGCCCAGACGCTCGCGGTCGGCGCGCTCGGCAACCTCGTCGTCGGCCTTGAGCACCAGCCGGCGCCGCTCGCCGTCGTGAACCGGCAGCGGCCGGGAACGGTCGACCGGGCGGAAGCCGCAGATGAACGGCAGGAACACCAGCGGGTATTCGAGGCCCTTGGACTTGTGGATGGTCACCACCCGCACCAGCGCGGCGTCGCTCTCCAGACGCAGGATCTGCTCGTCGGCGGCCTGGATCTCGCCGGCCTGCAGCTCGGCCAGATAGCGGATCAGCGCCTGCTCGCCGTCCAGCTCGGCGGCGGCCTGCTGCAGCAGCTCGGCCAGGTGCAGCAGGTTGGTCAGCGCGCGTTCGCCGTCGCCGCGGCTCATCAGCCGCTGCGGCAGGTCGAAGTCGTGCAGCAGCTGATGCAGCATCGGCAGCACGCCCTGGCGCTGCCAGCGCTGACGGTAGCCGCGGAACTGCATGACGCGCCGCTCCCAGATGCGCTCGTCCTGGTTGAGCTGCTCCAGCTCGACCAGCGCCAGGCCCAGGGTGCGACTGGCCAGCGCGGCGCGCAGCGGGCGGTCGACATCCGGCTCGGCGCAGGCGCGCAGCCACAACAGCAGGTCCCTGGCCTCCTGGCTGGCGAACACCGAGTCCTTGTCCGACAGGTAGACGCTGCGCACCCCGCGCGCGCCGAGCTGGCGGCGGATCGCCTCGGCCTCGCGACCATTGCGCACCAGCACGGCGATATCGCTGGGCCGCAGCGGCGCGAGCTGGCCGTCTCTGGCGAAACCGGCGCGGTGCTGTTGGCCCAGGCCGAGCAGGCGGGCGATCTCGGTCGCGGCGCGGGCGGCCATCTCGCTCTGGTAGGCGCCGGCGGACAGCGGCTCCTCGCTGGCCAGTTGCCAGAGGCTCAGCGCTGGCGGCGTCTCGCCCGCCACCTGCCAGCGCTCCTGGCGACCGCTGGCGAGCACCTCGACGAACGGCAGTTCGTCCTGGAACAGGAAGGCGCCCTGCCCGCCCGGGCGGCGCTCGGCCAGCGCGAACACCCGGTTGACCGCGGCTACCAGCGCCTGGTTGGAGCGGAAGTTGGTGTCCAGGTTCTCGTGGCGGCCCGCGGTGGCGCGGCGGGCACGCAGGTAGGTGTGGATGTCGGCGCCGCGGAAGGCGTAGATCGCCTGCTTGGGATCGCCGATCAGGAAAAGGCCGCTGTCGGGGCTGTTCGTCTCGATCCGGTAGATGGCGTCGAAGATGCGGTACTGCAGGGGGTCGGTGTCCTGGAATTCGTCGATCAGCGCCACCGGGAACTGGGCGCGGATCACCCCGGCCAGTTGCGCGCCGTTGTCGCCCTGCAGGGCGGCATCCAGGCGGCTGAGCATGTCGTCGAAGCCCATCTCGGCGCGGCGCCGCTTCTCCTGCTCGAAGCGCTGGCGCACCCAGGCCGCGGCATGGCGCAGCGCCGGCTCGGCGGGGCCGGCCAGGGCCTGCAGGCGGCCCGGCAGCAGGAGCATGGCATCCAGCGCCGGATGCTGCGGCGGGCTGCCCTTCTTCCAGACCTCGGCCAGGCCGTCCGGGGTCAGCCGGGTGAAGCCGGTGCCGAGGTCCAGGGCCGCCTCGTCGCCGGCCGCCCACTCGCGCAGCTTGTTGAACCACGGCTGGTAGTAGCGCGCCTGGATCTTGCGTCCATCCACCGCCTTGTCCGCCACGGCGCCATCCAGCAGCGCCTCCAGCGCGTCGGCCCAGGCCGCCCAGGGCGCCTTGAGCGCGGCCAGCTCGCCAGCCTGCTCGGCCAGCACGCGCTCCAGCAGCGCGCCCAGCGGCTCACCCGAGACGGCATCCGCCTCGCCGAGCAACGGGCGCAACTGCTCCCGGAGCAGCCTGTCCGGGTGCTGCCAGTGGCCCATCACCCAGTCCAGCGCCGCGCCGGCCAGCGGGTAGCACTGCTGGCGCCAGTAGTCGCGCACCACCTCGGCCATCAGCTCGCCATGGTCGGTCTCCAGGGTCTGGGTGAACAGGCTGCCGCTGGCGAAGGCATGCTCGCGCAGCATGCGCTGGCACCAGCCGTGGATGGTCGACACCGCCGCCTCGTCCATCCACTGGGCGGCGATGTCCAGCCGATGGGCGCAGGCCGGCCACTGCTCGGGCGCGAAGTCGTCGCGCAGCTGCTGCAGCAGGTCGTCGCCCGCCTCCTCGCCACGGAACACCCGGGCCGCCTCGACCAGGCGCGCGCGGATGCGGTCGCGCAGCTCGCGGGTGGCGGCGTCGGTGAAGGTCACCACGAGGATTTCCGGCGGCAGCAGTTCGCGCCCGAAGCCGTCCGCGCCACCGTGACCGAGCACCAGGCGCAGGTACAGGGCGGAGATGGTGAAGGTCTTGCCGGTGCCGGCGCTGGCCTCGATCAGCCGACTGCCGTGCAACGGAAAACGCAGCGCCAGCGGGCGTTGCGGGTTCATCTGGCTCATGCGCGGGCCTCCTCCCCGAGTACGTCGATCGGCGCCTGGAGCAGCGACTGATAGAGGTCGTGGCTCAACTGGTAGAACTCGCCGTCGGCGACCAGCGCGGCGAAATCCGGGTACTGGCGGGCCAGGCTGGCGCTGCGGCCGACCTCCCCCCGGTGGCTGAAGTCGTCGCCTTCGTAGGCCTTGCGGGCGGCCTCGGCGGCCTTGGTCTCGTCCTCGCCGCTCAGCCAGGCAATCGCGGTCTCCAGCGCCACCGGCAGCGGCGCATTCAGCCCATCCCGCCAGCCCTCCAGCCAGCGGCCGAGGATCTGCCGCGCCGGCTCCTGCCCGAGCGGCGGGAAGCCGAGGCCGACATCCTCGCCGACCAGCAGGGTGGTCAGCGGCAGGCCGCAGGCCGCGGCAGCGACATGCGCCACCCAGGGGCGCAGCAGGCGATGCCACTTCCAGCTCTTGCCCTTGCTCAGATCGCCGGGCTGCAGCTCGATGCGCGCCAGCTCGGCACCGTCGCCGCGCGTGCGCAGGCCGCCCAGCCAGCCGTCCAGCACCACGCCGGCATGGGCGAACTGCAGGGGTCGGGGCGACTCCAGCCGCTCGGGCCACAGCGCGCAGAGCGCCTCGAACTGCTGCATCTGCAGCGGCAGCGGCGCCAGCACCTGCTCGCGCAGGCGCTCGCCGAAGCCGGCCAGCGGCAGGCGGCCGCTACGCTGCAGGCGCAGGGCGGTGGCCTGCAGCGCCGGCTCGACCTGCGCGGCACCCGCCTCCAGCGCCAGACTGGCGGCGCCGAGCAGCTCCTGGCGCAACTGGTGCAGCTGCAGGCCATCGAGGGCGAACGGCTCGTCGTCGAGCTGCGCCTGCGCCTCCTCGTCGAGGTGCACCTTGAGGCGCTGGGTGAAGAAGTGCCTGACCGGATCGCGCAGGAAGCCCTGCAGAGTCTCCAGCGCCAGCGGCGCGTCAGCCTGGAACGGCGGCAGCGCCTGCCCGGCCGGCGTAGCGCCGGCCGCACGGTGCAGCTCGGCCCACTCGCGGGCGTAGCTGAACAGCGCCGGATCGCTCCCGGCGAAGTACACGCGGCTGAACGGCTGCAGCGGGTGCTCGGTGGTCAGGGCGTGCAGCAGGTCGCCGCCGCCAGCCAGGGTCCAGCCGCTGGCCAGGTGGTCGCGCAGCTGGCCGACCAGCACCGAGGCCGGCCGCTCGCTGTTGTCGCGGATGCTGCGCCCCACCCAGCTGATGTACAGCTGTTCGCGGGCGGCGAGCAGCGCCTCGAGCAGCAGATAGCGGTCGTCCTCGCGACGCGAGCGGTCGCCGGGACGGTAGTCGCCGGCCATCAGGTCGAAGTCCAGCGGCGTCACGCTGCGCGGGTATTCGCCGTCGTGCATGCCGAGCAGGCAGACCATGCGGAACGGGATCGCGCGCATCGGCATCAGGGTGCAGAAGTTCACCGCGCCGGCGAGGAAGCGCTGGCTCAGGCGGCCCTGGTCCAGCGCGCCGAGCCAGGCCTCGCGCACCACGGTGAGCGGCAGCGCCTCGACCAGCTCGACCGAGCCGCACAGCTCCAGCCAGCCCTCCAGGGCCTCGACCAGCTGGCCGAGCAGGGTCTCGTCGCGCTCGTTCTGCGCCTGGAAGAAGTCACCGAGCATGCCGTGCAGGGTGGCGCCCCACTCGGCCGGGCAGGCCGGGCGCGACAGGCGCCGGTGCAGAGTGTCCAGCGCATCCAGCAGCCTGACCAGCGGGCCGATCAGCGCGGCATCCAGGCCGCCGATCTCGTCATACGGCTCGATGCCGGCGCAGGCCGCACCGCTGCCCACCGCATAGCCGAGCAGCATGCGACGCAGGCCGAAGCGCCAGGTGTTCTGCTCCAGGCCGTCCGGCAGGCCGAGGGCGGCGCGGCGCTCGGCGTCCAGGCCCCAGCGGATGCCGGCGCCCTCGATCCAGCGGTGCAGGGTCGGCAGCTCGCTCTCGTCGATGCCGAAGCGCGCACGCAGCGTCGGCACGTCGAGCAGGTCGAGCACCTCGCTGACGGTGAGGCGGCCCTCGGGCAGCCTGAGCAGGTGCTCGACGGCGATCAGCAGCGGCTCGCAGCCGCGCTGGCCCTGGTCGGCCAGGGTGAAGGGAACGAAGCGCGGATCGTCCTGGGCGTACTGGCCGAACACCGCCTGGATGTGCGGCGCGTAGGCGTTGACGTCGGGAACCATGACGATGATCTCGCGCGGGCGCAGCGTCAGGTCGGCGGAAAAGCGCGCCAGCAGCTGGTCGTGGAGAATCTCCACTTCGCGCTGGGCGCTGTGGGCGACGTGGAAGCGCAGCGAGCGGTCGCTCGCCGGATCGAGCGGCGGCCAGGTGGCGCGGGTCTCGGCGAGCGGGCGCAGCTCGAGGATGTCGTCCTGCAGCTGGCCGAGCAGGTGCGCGGGCGCAGGGCGCTCCTCGTCGTCGAACAGGTCGATGCGCTGGCCGAAGGCGGCGAAGCGCTGGCGGTAGTGCTCGGGGTCGTCGTGCCGGTCGAGCAGGTTGATGTAGTCGCGGCCCTGCTTGCCCCAGGAAGCCAGCAGCGGATGGGCGTGCTGGTGCAGCGCCTCGACGGACAACTCCGCCGCCATGCCGATCTTGCGCTGCTGGCGGCGGTACTGGTGGCGCAGCAGGTCCTGGTCGGGAACGATGTCGCCCCAGTGGTGCCGGCAGGGGTTGTGCACGCAGAGCAGCACCTGGCTGAAGCGCGCCAGGGCGGCCAGCGCCTCCAGCGTCTGCGCCGGCAGCGAGGAGATGCCGAACACGATGACCCGCCGCGGCAGGCCGCGCGGCCTGGCCTCCACGCCGCGCAGGCGCTCGACGAAGCGCGGGTGCACCCCGGCGCGGCTCTCGGCCAGCTGCTCGCCGCCGACATCCGCCAGCAGCGCGCGCCACAGCGCCGGCTGCCAGCGCGCCGCCTCGTCCAGGGGCCTCGCGCCATGGCGCGAGGTGTTCAGCTGATCGCGCCCGGCGGCCCAGTCGGCCAGCCAGTCGGCGCGGTACACCTGGTACTGGTCGAACAGGTCGGCCAGGCGCTCGGCCAGTTGGTGGCGCTTGCGCAGGTCGCTGTCGTCGGCGAGGAAATGGCGCAGCGGCGCGAAGGCCTCGCCTTCCAGCAGGCCGGGCAGCAGGCGCATCAGCCGCCAGGTCAGCGGCGCCTTGTCCAGCGGCGACTCGCGGGGAATGCTGTCGCCCAGCACCGCCCGGTAGCTCTGCCAGAGGAAGCGCGCCGGCAGCTCGACCTGGATCGCCGCGGCGATGCCGCAGCTGTCCTGGCCGGCCAGCGCCAGCTTCAGCCACTGGGCGATGCCGTTGCTCTGCACCAGCACCACCTCGTTCTCCAGCGGCGCCAGCGGATGGCGCTGCATCCACGCCACCGCCAGCGCGCGCAGCTCCTCCAGGCGGTTGCCGTGCACCACCATCAATCCGGGTGTCAGCTCGTTGTCCCGCATGTCCTGCTCCCTTCACCGACAGAACGCGCATTGTGCCACCCGGGTGCGACAATGGGTGTCGCGGGAGAACGGCCGGCTGCTACCCTGCGGCGATGAAACAGCCGATCTGCGGATATCATCGCGACGAGGAAGACCACTGGGTCGCCGAGCTGGCCTGCGGGCACAACCAGCACGTGCGCCACAACCCGCCGTGGGTCTGCCGGCCGTGGGTGACCAGCATCGCGGGACGCACGCGGATGCTCGGCCACGCGCTGGAGTGCCGCAAGTGCGACGAGGGCGCGCCGCCCGACCGGCCACTGCCCCAGACGCTGTGAGCCAAGCCGCCGTCTAGACTTGCCGGCAGGGTTCCCGCACGGATGGCCGCCCATGCCCAGAGCACACCTGTTCACCGACGCCTTCCAGCCGCGCCAGATCGCCGAGCGCGTGGCGCAGCTGGGCGTGGCCAAGGCGCGCGCCGACGCCCTCACCCTGCTGGTGCTGGCGCTGCTCGCCGGCGCCTACATCTCCCTCGGCGCACTGTTCTTCACCGTGGTGGTGACCGGCAGCAAACTGGGCTTCGGCGTCACCCGCCTGCTCGGCGGGCTGAGTTTCTCGCTCGGTCTGGTGCTGGTGGTGATCGCCGGCGCCGAGCTGTTCACCGGCAACAACCTGCTGGCGATGGCCTGGGCCAGCCGGCTGATCGGCACCCGCGCGCTGCTGCGCAACTGGCTGCTGGTCTATTTGGGCAACGTGCTCGGCTGCCTGGGCACCGTGGCCCTGGTGCTGTGGGCGGATACCGCCAGCCTCGGCGGCGGCGCGCTGGGCGAGACGGCACTGCAGATCGCCCGCGCCAAGGCCGAGCTGTCCTGGGGTGCGGCCTTCGCCCGCGGCATCCTGTGCAACGTCCTGGTGTGCCTGGCGGTATGGCTGGCGATGGGCGGCCACAGCGTGACCGACCGGATCCTCGCCATTCTCCTGCCGATCAGTGCCTTCGTCGCCCTCGGCTTCGAGCACTCGATCGCCAACTGGTTCTTCCTGCCGCTGGGCCTGGCGCTGGACGCACAGGGCACGCTGTCGACCCTGGATGCGGCGCGCAACCTGGCGGCGAGCACCGCCGGCAACCTGCTCGGCGGCAGCCTGCTGGTAGCCGGGGTGTACTGGCTGGCCTACCTGCGCCACGGGCGGCAGGACGCCTGAAGCGCCCCGCCCGGAGACCTCAGCCCTCCGAATCCTTGCGCGCAGCGAGGATCGCCGCGACCCGCTGCGGCTTGCAGTTGAGGTAGGCGGAAGAGCGCATCCACTGGCGGTCGGGATACCAGGAGAACATGAACTGGCCGCCCTTGAGGCTGTCTACCACCATACGGGCCACTTCCGGACGCACCGCCGGGCAGCCGTGGCTGCGGCCGAGGCGGCCGTGGCGCCGGATCCAGGTCGGGTGCACGTACTCGGCCGGATGGATAACGATGGCCCGCTCGCGCGCACGATCGTTGATGCCGGGCTCGAGGCCGTCCATGCGCAGCGAGTAGCCGTGCTGGCCGACGTAGGTTTCCGAGGTGCGGAACAGACCGATGCTCGACTGGTGGCTGCCCTCGCGGTTGGAGAAGCGGGTGGCGAAGTTGTCGCCGGAACCCTGACCGTGGGCGACCAGCTCGCGCAGCAGCAGGGTCTGGCGCTCGAGGTCGAAGATCCACAGGCGACGCTCGGTGGAGGGCAGCGAGAAGTCGATCACCGCCAGGCGGTCGGCCGGCGCGGAGCCGTTGTTGACCGCGCACTGCATGGCCGCCAGGGCATGGCGCAGCACCTCGCGATCGAGGGTGGGCGCGGCCTTGGCCAGGCTGTCGAGCAGCGACGGCGCGCCGGGAGTATTCGCCAGCAGCGGAGAAGAGAAGGCCGCGAGACCTGCGGCCAGCCAGAGCGAGCGGAGCAGTCTGGTCATGGGAAAGGGGTCCTCTGTTGTCCTGGCCAAGCCTGGCAAGCCCGCGCCCACATTCATGTGCGCCGCGTCGCCACGCTGCAGCTGTCCTCGACGCCCTGTCGTTGATTCTGCCGTCCTGCATATGATCGGGCACGCACAACCGGATCCCTGCCATGCCATTGCCCGCAAAGTCGGGCATTCTAGCAAGCATTGGGTGCACGGGAGTTGAGCGCTTGTCTAAAAAACATACACCCTGGTTGGCGATCCTGCTGCTGGCCAGCCCGCTTTCCTTCGCCGCCACGCCGGATGCCGGGGCGAGGACGGCCATCGATCTGCAGCTGGAGCAGGCGCAGCTGACCTGCGCCACACCGGCGCTGCCCCTGTCGCCCGCCGAGCGCGAGACCCTGCGCGGCTTCTACCGGCAGAGCAACTTCGCCCCCATCTGGGACGCGCGCGGACGCCTCGAGCAACTGCAGGAACAGCTCGCGCAGCTGGCCGACGACGGCCTCGACCCGGACAGCTACCGGCTCGCCGACCTGCGCCGCCTGAGCCACTCGCGCGAGCAGCGCCAGACGCCCTGCGCCGACGTGCTGGCCAGTCACATCTACCTGCAGGCGCTGCAGCACCTCGGCTGGGGCCGGCTCGATGCGAGCAGCGTGGAACCGATCTGGCACTCGCCGCACACCCCGCCGCCGGTCCGCCCGCTCGCCCCGCCAGCCTTCGCGCTCGCCGCCGTGGACGACCTGCCGGCCGCCTTCGCCCAGGCCCGTCCGCAGCTCAGGCCCTACCGCGAACTGCGCCACGCCTGGGCAGAAGCCCGCCGCCAGCCGCTGCCGCACTGGGAGACGATCGACGCCGGTCCGCTGCTGCGCCCCGGCAGGCGCGATGTCCGCGTTCCCGCGCTGGCCCGCCGCCTGGCCGCCGAGGGCTACCTGAGCGCAGCCGCCGTCGCGGACCGCGCGCAACTGCAGGAGTCCGACCGTTACGACCCGCTGCTGGAGGAGGCGGTGGTGGCCTTCCAGCGCCTTCATCACATCCAGGACGACGGCATCGTCGGCCCCTCCACCCTGCACGAGCTCAACGTCAGCCCGGCGGCACGCCGCGACCAGCTGCGCGTCAATCTCGAGCGCCTGCGCTGGCTGGCCCGCGAGGCCGAGCCGAGCATGGTGCTGGTGGACGTGGCCGGCGCCACGGTGAGCTACTACCACGACGGCCAGCGCCTGTGGCAGGCACGCACCCAGGTCGGCCGCGCCGAGCGCCCGACGCCGCTGCTCAAGTCGCGCATCACCCACCTGACCCTCAATCCGACCTGGACGGTGCCGCCGACCATCTTCCGCCAGGACAAGCTGCCGGAGATCCGCCGCGACATCGGCTATCTGGCGGAAAACCACATGCGCGTGCTCGACCACTCCGGCCAGGAGCTGGATCCCCGCCAGGTCGACTGGTACAACCCGCATGGCATCCTGCTGCGCCAGGATGCCGGCCCGAAGAGCGCGCTGGGCGTGGTCGCCATCCGCTTCCCCAACCCCTTCGCGGTGTACCTGCACGACACGCCCAACCAGCAGCTGTTCGACAAGCTGCCGCGGGTGTTCAGCTCCGGCTGCGTGCGGGTCGAGCAGGTCCACCAGTTGCTCGACTTCCTGCTCGCCGACGCCACGCCGGCCGAACGCGAGCGCATCGCCGCCATCCAGGCCAGCGGCGAGACCAAAAACGTCAACCTGCCGCGACCGGTGACCGTCCTGGTGGCCTACTGGACGGTGGAGGTCGACGCCGACGGACGTCTGCACTATCGCCCCGACCTCTACCAGCGCGACGCCTCGCTGCTGGCCGCCCTGGAGCGGGCCGAGCGTCTCTGAGCGCCCTGCCCTACGCTGAACACAGACCTCTCAACCGGAGCCGGGAGATCCCCATGGACCTTGAAGACTACCTGCGCGCCCTGCCCAAGGCCGAACTGCACCTGCACATCGAGGGCACCCTGGAGCCGGAGCTGATGTTCGCCCTGGCCGCGCGCAACGGCGTCGCCCTGCCCTGGGCCAGCGTCGAGGAGACCCGCGCGGCCTACGCCTTCAGCGACCTGCAGAGCTTCCTCGACCTCTACTACGCCGGCGCCGCGGCCCTGCTCCACGAGCAGGACTTCTACGATCTGGCGATGGCCTACTTCGCCCGCGCCGCCGCCGACGGCGTGGTGCACGCCGAACTGTTCTTCGACCCGCAGACCCACACCGCGCGCGGCGTGCCCTTCGCCACCGTGCTCGACGGCCTGGAGCGCGCCTGCCGCGAGGCACGGCAGCGCTACGGGATCAGCTCGCGGCTGATCCTCTGCTTCCTGCGCCACCTCAGCGAGGCGGACGGCTTCGCCACCCTCGAGCAGGCCCTGCCGCACCTGTCGCGCATCCACGGCGTCGGCCTCGACTCCTCCGAGCGCGGCCATCCGCCGAGCAAGTTCGCCCGCCTGTTCGAACGCTGCCGCGAGCTGGGTCTGCACCTCGTCGCCCACGCCGGCGAGGAAGGCCCGCCGGCCTACATCGTCGAGGCGTTGGACCTGCTCGGGGTCGAGCGCATCGACCACGGTGTGCGCGCCGCCGAGGATCCGGCACTGCTCGCGCGCCTGGCCCGTGAGCAGGTGCCGCTGACCGTCTGCCCGCTGTCCAACGTCAGGCTGTGCGTGTTCGCCCGCCTCGCCGAGCACAACCTGAAGACGCTGCTCGACGCCGGCCTCAAGGTGACGATCAACTCCGACGACCCGGCCTACTTCGGCGGCTACGTGCTGGAGAACTACCGGCAGACCGCCGAGGCGCTGGGCCTGAGCCGCGCCGAGCTGGCGCGCATCGCCCGCAACAGCCTGGAGGCCGCCTTCGTCGACGACGCCGAGCGGGCCCCCTGGCTGGCGCGCCTGGAGGCGCTGACCGCCTGACCGCGCCCGCCGGCGGATCTATGCTGTAACGGCCCACTCCCCCCGCGAGGTGCCGTCATGCACAGCAAGCCCGCCGGCGAACGCTTCCGCCTGTATTCGCCGCTCCAGCTGGAGGCGGTGATCGAGACCATGGCCCGGCAGGCGGCGGCGCTGTTCGATGCGCGTCAGGAGGTGCTGCTGGTCGGCATCCTGCGCCGTGGCGAGCCGCTGGCGCAGCGCCTGCAGGACGCCCTGGCGGAACGCCATGGCCGGCCGCGCTGGCCGCTCTACCCGCTGCGGCTGAAGCGCTACGCCGACGACCTCAGCCTGCTGCACGCCGAGACCGCGCTGACCGAGAACCCCGAGCTGGCCGCCCGCGACCTGTCGCGCTGCAGCCTGCTGGTGGTCGACGACGTGCTCTACGAGGGGCACTCGCTGCTGCGCGCCTGCGCCTGGCTGGCCGGCCTGGGCGCCGCGGAAGTGCGCTCGGCGGTGCTGGTCGACCGCTGCGTCACCCGACAGCCGGTGCGCGCCGACATCACCGGCGTGCGCCTGCAGGTCGCGCCCACCGACATCATCGAGTGCAACGTGCCGCCCTATGAGGAGGAGTTCTGCGTCGAACTCCTGCGCAGGGCACTGAATTGAGGCAGAACTATTTGCCCTGCACCAGAGCAGACCATCTGCTACTGGCAAGGACGCTTCACGGGCGTATAATGTGTCACTTCGCAGGAGAGTGAGCGCGACGGTGATCCCGGGCGCTCCGCCGAAGGCGCAAACTCCCATAATCGCTCAGGCTCAGGAACTGCGAAGTCACGATTGACGCCATCTGGAGAGAGGCTGCCGCGAGCAGTCCACCGAAGGGGCAAGCAGCCACCGGCTGTGCAAACTCTCAGGTAAGCAGGACAGAGGGAGAGGCGATTCGGACTGAGGAGTCCTCTCTTGCTGATCTACATCTATCTCATCGCAATCACCGCCGAAGCCATGTCCGGAGCCCTCGCGGCCGGCCGTCGCAACATGGACATGTTCGGCGTGGCGATGATCGCCTTCATCACCGCCCTCGGCGGCGGTACCGTCCGCGACATGCTGCTCGGCAACTTCCCGGTCGGCTGGACTCAGCACCCCTCCTACATCTACCTGACCATCGGCGCCGGCCTGTTCACCATGCTGGTCGCGCGCTTCATGCACCATCTCTACAAGGTGTTCCTGATCCTCGACGCCATGGGCCTGATCGCCTTCACCGTGATCGGCTGCAACGTGGCCCTGCAGCTCGACTACTCGCCGCCGGTCATCGTCATGGCCGGCATGATCACCGGCATCTTCGGCGGCATCCTGCGCGACATCCTCTGCCAGCGCGTGCCGGTGGTGCTGCGCCACGAGCTGTACGCCAGCGTGTCGATGCTGGTGGCCATGCTCTACCTGACCCTGCACGACATGGGCGTCGACCAGGACATCACCCTGCTCGCCTCGTTCGGCTTCGGCCTGGCCCTGCGCCTGGCGGCGATCCGCTGGTCGTGGTCGCTGCCGGTGTTCTCCTACCAGCCGGGCCGCTGGGAATAACCCGGACTAGGCCGTCCGCTCCCAGGCCAGACGCAGCAGCTCCTGCACCTCGCGGTCGCTGGTCTGGCCGAAGTCGCGGTACCACTCGCCGATCGACGACAGCCAGTCCGGCACCAGCGGGCAGACGATCTCGTCGACCAGCGGCCTGAGGATGGCGAGGGCCTCGTGGGAGGCCACCGGCGCGATCAGCGCGATGCGCGCCGGCCCCCGCTGGCGCACCGCCTGTACCGCCGCGCGCATGGTCGAGCCGGTGGCCAGGCCGTCGTCGACCAGCAGCACCTGCCGATCGCGCAGCTCCGGCTGCGGCCGCTCGCCGCGATAGAGGCGGTCGCGGCGCTCCAGCTCGCGCTGCTCGCGCGCCGTCACCGCCTCCAGCGCCGCCGGGTCGATCCGGCTGAAGCGCAGCGCTTCCTCGTTGATCACCCGCACCCCGCCACTGGCGATGGCGCCCATGGCGTACTCCTCGTGCCCCGGCATGCCGAGCTTGCGCACCAGCAGCAGGTCGAGCGGCAAGGCCAGCTCGCGGGCGATCTCCCAGGCCACCGGCACGCCGCCGCGCGGCAGGGCCAGGACGATGGCGTCGGGTCGGTTGCGGTATGCCTCGAGCAGTCCGGCCAGGGTCTGGCCGGCCGCCACCCGGTCGGGAATCGGCACCTCGATCTGCGCTTTGTGCTTCATGGCGAACTCCTGCCGAAGGGCATGCACGAAGGGCTCGTCCTGCAAGCCTATACCCGCGGGGCGGACCTGCAAGAGCAGCCGTCGAGGACGAATCGCTATCTGAACCGGCGAACCAACAGCAAATGCGACTAAGGCTGGCGGAACAGGCTTGACCATAATCAACCCGTCCCCCGCAGGGCTTTTCAAGACTGCAAGGGACATGCAACGGCCATGGGAGATCCATGGCCGGCCGAAGAACCTTTCAGCGGGAGTCGGTTATGGACAAGCACCAGCAGGGCCACAAAGAGACGCTGAACCAGCCTCAGCACCATGATCGCGACAAGGCCCACCAACACCTGGCGGGCAGCGCCCACTGCACCGGCTGCGACGCCTACTTCAACGCCGGACGCTGGTCATGGCAGCGCACGGCCGGCAGCCAGCCCGAAGACACCACCTGCCCGGCCTGCCAGCGCATCGCCGCCAACGACGCCGCCGGCAACGTGGTCCTGTCGGGGGCTTTCCTGCAGGCGCACCGCGAGGAAATCCTCAACCTGATCCGCAATACCGAGGAGATGGAGCGCAAGGAGCACGCCCTGGAGCGGTTGATCGGCATCAGCGAGGAAGACGGCAAGGTGATGGTCGGCACCACGGGCATCCACCTGGCCAACCGCATCGGCCACGCCCTGGAAGCGGCCTACGACGGCAGCGTGAAGTACACCTACACCGAGAACGAAACCCACCTGGACGTGACCTGGGAACGCAACTGAAGGAGCGGCCGGGCGGGTGTCAGGGCATGTGCGCCAGACGCTCCCCGGCCAGCACGCGGCGGGCGTCCAGATAGCGCTGTTGCCAGTAGCTGTCGTTGAGGCTGTCGAGCCGCACCGTACCGCCGCTGCTCGGCGCATGGACGAAGCGGTCCTCGCCGACATAGATGCCGGCATGACTGACCTGCCGGCCACCGTTGGTGGCGAAGAACACCAGATCCCCCGAGCGCAGTTGCTGACGCGGCACCTGCGGCGCCGGCAGCGCGCTCATCTCGCGCGTGCTGCGCGGCAGCTGCAGTCCGGCGGCGTCGCGGTAGACGTAGCCGATCAGCCCGCTGCAGTCGAAGCCACTGTCCGGAGTATTGCCGCCCCAGCGATAGGGCGTGCCGACCAGACCGATGGCGCGGAACAGCACATCCTCGGCCTGCGGCGACGGTGCGGGAACGGAAACACTGGGAGGGGGAAGCGGCGCCCGGGAAGAACAGGCGCCAAGAAAGAGTGCAGCGAGGATGCAGGCGAGACGAGCCGGGGCGGTCATGGTGGGCAAATCCCTGCGCTAAATACTCTGACCCTAGCTGCGCTGGTCGCCGTTATGCAAGCTGCATGACGACAAAGCGCCGCTTATAGCGGCGCCCTGCTCAGTCGATGACCCGCTTGGCCATCAGGTAGTGGTTGTTCCAGTAGTCGGTGGACAGCTTGTCCACCCTCACCCCGCCGCTGCGGGTGCTGGACGAGTGGATGAACTCGCCATCGCCGATATAGATGCCGGCGTGGTTCACCCGACCGCGGCTGGCGAAGAAGATCAGATCGCCCGGCTGCAGATCGTGGCGGGCCACCTTGGGCGCCGGCAGCTTGACCATCTCGCGGGTCGAGCGCGGCAGCTTGATGCCGGCCTCCTCGCGGAACAGGTAGCCGATGAAGCCGCTGCAGTCGAAGCCGGTGCTGGTCGAGGTGCCGCCGAAGCGGTAGGGGGTGCCGATCAGCGAGAAGCCGCGCACGAGGATGGCGCTGAGCGCCGGCAGCTCGTAGGGCTTGTCGTCCAGCAGCTGTTCTTCGATGCTGGATTCCTGCGCCTTGGCGGCGGCCTCGGCATCCAGTTCGAAGGACAGGCTTTGCTGCGAGCCATCGTAGGCACTGTGCTGCTGGGAGGTGCTGGCACAGGCGGTCAACAGGAGGGCCAGGGTAATTGGCACGAGGGGTGCGAAGCGTTTGAGCATGGGCACGACCGTGTCGTTGTAAAGTTTTTGAAATTCGATGGTGGGCGACTATGCCGGCTATCAAGTCAATTTGCAAATTTTATCGTGCGGGATGTGACTTTGTAGGCTAGCAGCGCCGTCTGGCCGTTTCCGCTGCTCTCGGCAGCCCTGAAACCCGCGAAATAGAAGGCTTGCGCTCATCGACCGTAGAACACCGTGCGTAGCACGGCACAGCCTACGGGGCGCAGATGACGCTCTGGTTGCAGCCCGCCCGGCTGCGACCGAGCGCCGCAGCGGAGGGCATGCGGCGGCGCCCCGCTCAGTGATTGACGGTAAAGGCCAGCATCGCCGACAGCTGGCACAGCGGGCGACCGCTCTGCGCCTGCCAGGTATTGAAGGCCGCCTGTACGGCGGCGAGATCGCGCTGGCTGCTCGGCGCCTTGTCGACGATGCCCTGGGCCTTGAGCGCGGCGACCACGTCGTCGGTGGGGATGAAGGTGTCCTTGCCGGCCATGCGCAGGAAGCGCGGCGCGGACAGGCCGCCCAGCTGGCAGCCGTGCTTGCCGATCTGACGCCACAGCCCGACGATGTCGTCCACCGGCCAGGCGGCCAGCCAGGCGCCGAAGCTGCCGTGCTCGCGGGCCACGTCGAGGACGAACTGGGCATTGCGCGGCACGCTCTTGAGTTTGGCCAGGTGGCGAATCAGGCGCTCGTCCTGCATCAGCCGCTCGAGGTGTTCGGCGCCCATCAGCACCACCTTGTGCGGATCGAAGGCAAAGAACGCCGCCTCGAAGGCCGGCCACTTGGCGTCCACCAGGCTGTGCTTGAGGCCGGTGCGGAACACCCGCAGGCTGAGCAGCGACAGGTAGCGGTCGTCAGTGATCGCGCGCAGCTCGTCGGCGCTCTTCGGCACCGGCAGGCGCGCCTCCAGCTCGGCGGCCGAGCCGAAACGGTTCAGACAGTATTCGTGGAGCCATTGGTAGTCGCGCATCTGCCCGTCCTGGCATGAGTGGGTGCCGGCCCGCCGCCAACCGGGCCGGCCAATTGAGGGCAACAGGTTGCCCGGCAAGGGCGGCGCAAGGCAAGCGGAGTCGGTTTCACTCTGTAGGGGCGAATTCATTCGCCGGCGCGGCCTCGTCAGGCGAATAAATTCGCCCCTACAGCGAATCGCCCTCGGCTGTCGCCGGACGCCGCGATCTGCAACACTGCCCCGCCCCCTCCCGGACACCCCCCGCTGCCATGACCCCGGCCGTGCAAACCTTTCTCGACTGCTGCCAGCGCATCCTGCACGGCGACGCCGCCCTGATCGAGCAGCTGCGCGCCGCGGGCTTCGCCTGCACGCCGGCGAGCTGGACCTTCAGCCTGCCGGCCCTGCATGCCTTTCTCGCTCCGCGGCTGGCGACCGGCGAAACATTGGAGTACCGCGCCTTCGTCCGCCAGCTGTTCGCCAGCCGGATCAACCTGGAGCTACACGAGCGCGGCGCGGAAATCGCCATCGCCGACAACCGCGGCAAGGTCAGTGCGAGTCTGTACTGCCTGCGTCGCCGGCCCGCCTGAACAGGTGGCGGGTGTCCTGGTGGTAGAGCGCCGAGTCGGCGAAGCCCTCGGCGCCGAGCACCCGGCCGACCAGGATCAGCGCCGTGCGGCGAAAGCCCTTGGCGCGCACCCGCTGCTCGATATCGGCGAGGGTGCCGCTGACCCAGTCCTGATCCGGCCAGCTGGCGCGGTGCACCACGGCGATCGGGCAGTCGCTGCCGTAGTGCGGCAACAGCTCGGCGACGATCCGGCCGAGATGCTGGACACCCAGATGGATGGCCATGGTGGCGCGGTGGCGCGCCAAGTCCCCCAACTGCTCGCCCTCGGGCATGTTCGATTTGCTGGCGTATCGGGTGAGGATCACCGTCTGCGCTACCTCCGGCAGGGTCAGCTCGCTTTCCAGCAGGGCCGCGCAGGCCGAGGTGGCGGTGACGCCGGGCACGATCTCGAAGGCGATGCCCAGCGCGCGCAGCTGACGGATCTGCTCGCCGATGGCGCCGTACAGGGACGGATCGCCGGAGTGCACGCGGGCCACGTCCTGGCCGCGCGCGTCGGCGGCGCTGATCAGCGCGATGATCTCGTCCAGATGCAGTTCGGCGGTGTTGACCACCAGCTCGGCGCTATGCCCCTGCAGCACCGCCTCGGGGACCAGCGAGCCGGCGTAGAGGATCACCGGGCAACTGCGCAGCAGACGCTGACCCTTGACGGTGATCAGCTCGGGGTCGCCGGGGCCGGCGCCGATGAAATAGACAGTCATGGAGACTCCAGGAATCAGACTATGGCGATCGCCAGTGTGGCGCGGGCACTGCTGCTCCTGGCGCAGAGCAGCCTGGCCCGGCCCCCCGTGAGGGCCTCGGCCTGGGCCAGGGCGCTGGCCTCGGCCACCCCGGCGCTGCCGGTGATGCGCAGGGACAGGACGGAGTGCCGGCTCAGGCGCTCGTGGTAGCGGGCGAGCCGTGCAGCCGGCAGCAGCGCCAGCGGCAGGCCCAGGTGCTCGGCCAGCTCGCGCAGGCCGGCTTCGTCGGCCTTGTGCGCGCTGCTGGCCAGGCAGTCCAGGTCAGCCGCCTGCAGGCCCTGCTGGCGCAAGGTCTGCTCCAGCAGCTCCAGCAGCTCGCCCATCGAACAGCCGCGCCGACAGCCGAGGCCGACGACGTGCCGCACGCTCATGCGCTGCGCGCGCGGCTGTGGAACCAGGCCGCGGCCAGGCCCAGGGCGGACCAGAACAGCGCGTTGGTCAGCAGCGAGGCGACGACGAACTCCTGCGCCAGGGCGGCCGGCGCCAGGCTCACGTGCACCTCCGGCTGCGGCGCGCCGACCAGGTGTGGCAGCGCCAGCAAGGGCACGCCGGCGAGGCGCCACGTCCAGTCGCGACCGAAGGCCAGCAGGCCCAGGCCGACGGCGGTCGCCGTGGCGGTACCGAGCCACCAGTACTGGCGCAGCAGCAGATCGGCAGCCTCGGTGCCCGGCAATTCCGGCGGCAGGCCGGCGGACGGCGCCAGCGAGAAGGTGGCGAAACCGCCGAGCCCCCACAGCAGCCCCTGCCAGCTGCGCCCCGGCGCGCGCAGGGTGAACAGGCCCGCCAGCATCAGGGCGAAGCCAACCGCCACCACCAGATTGCTCAGCCCGGTGGACAGCAGGCGCTGCCAGCCGTCCTCGGGCGCCCAGGCCTCTGCCCCGTGCTCGTGGCCGGCGGCATGCGCGTGGTCGTGAGCAGCCTCAGCAGCGGCAGGCTCGTGTCCGGCGCTCGCGCCGGTTTCGTAGGTTTCCGCCTGCAGGATCAGCGGGCTGACCCACAGGCTTTGCAGCAGGGTCAGCACGATGGCGGCGAACAGGCCGGCGAAACCGGCCGTTTGGGCGATGCGTTTGATCATCGACAGAACTTCTCGAGGCTGGGGCGCGATGGCACAGAGCCACCACATGCGCCTGTAGGGGCGAATTCATTCGCCAAAATCCCCCGCGAAGGCGAATGAATTCGCCCCTACCGAGCGGGAGCATGGCTCAGTGGCAGGGAAACGCCGCGCTGTGCCGGGTGTCGTGGGCAGCGTTGTGCACCACTTCGAGGTGCGAGAAGCCGGCGACGAAGATCAGCGCCGCGCCGAGCAGGCAGCTGCCGACGGCGAGGAGCAGGCGTTGCGAGAGAGGGAGGGTGACGGAGGCGGAAGACGATAGTGCGCTGCTGGACATGAGCTGACCTTCTGATGAGGTGAAAAACGGCGCAGAAGGAACGCAGCACGAGCAGGCCCACAGGGCCAGATCCGGCGCGCACCCGCCCGCCGCGGGTTGCCAAACGAGGATTCAGGCCGGTCTCCGGGCTTGCGACGCCTTTGCAGGAACCGGGTCGGCCTTCCCATGCACGAGGCACAGTGGCGTGGATGACCCTTCGATCGCTTACCGTTGCGGGGGCAGCGCCGGACTCGTCTCGTCAGAGACCCACCGGCTTCCCGTTTCACCTCGCGCACGGCGGCGCGAGACACCTGAAACAGCTTTTTCTAGAACAGCACGCAGCCCCCGCCAGCGTCAACCGCGACGGTTGGCCGACCGGGAATACAGGGGAGAATTCACTCGCCTGCGCGCGGCCTTTAGACGAATGAAGCGGTTATGCCTGCGTGAGGCCGTAGGATGGGCTTCAGCCCACCAAAGGGCAGCGTGGGCTAAAGCCCACCCTACGAGGCTGCCCACCCCAGCAAGATGCCTTGGCAAAAGTTTCCGGGCTCATAGCCGATGAATGCGCCTCTACGCGCCGCGAACCGGGCGCCCTACTGTTCATGCGCCTACCCCACCGCCACGGTTGACCTGCCCGCAGCCACTGCGTAGCCTTCGCGCCTTCGAGGTTCTCCGGCCCCCTCTGGCCGGAGCTAAGAGGGAACACGGTGAAGCCGTGGCTGCCCCCGCAACTGTGAACGGTCAACGCCCCTTCGATGGACCACTGCCTGCCGGCGGGAAGGTGAAGGGGATGCGCGATGCGCCAGCCGTGAGCCAGGAGACCTGCCTCGCAAGAACTTCAACTGTCCGGGCGGGGTGATCCGGTGGTGCTTGGCCTGCGCGTGCTCGACTGCGCGGCCCGCCCCTGCCCGTCCGTCACTCCCACCGACGCTCCGGGGCCCTCGATGAAATCCCTCGCCAAACTTCCCGTCACCATCGTCACCGGCTTCCTCGGCGCCGGCAAAACCACCCTGCTGCGCCACATGCTCGGCCATGCCGAAGGCCGGCGCATCGCGGTGATCGTCAACGAGTTCGGCGAACTGGGCATCGACGGCGAAATCCTCAAGCAATGCGCGATCGGCTGCTCGGAAGAGGAAGCCAGCGGTCGGGTCTTCGAGCTGGCCAACGGCTGCCTGTGCTGCACCGTGCAGGAAGAATTCTTCCCGGTGATGCGCGAGCTGGTCGCCCGCCGCGGCGAGCTCGACCACATCCTCATCGAGACCTCCGGCCTGGCCCTGCCCAAGCCGCTGGTGCAGGCCTTCAACTGGCCGGAAATCCGTAACGCCTGCACCGTCGACGCGGTGATCACCGTGGTCGACAGCCCGGCCGTGGCCGCCGGCACCTTCGCCGCCTTCCCCGAGCAGGTCGACGCCCAGCGCAAGCAGGACCCCAACCTCGACCACGAGTCGCCGCTGCACGAGCTGTTCGCCGACCAGCTGGCCAGCGCCGACCTGGTCATCCTCAACAAGGCCGACCTGCTCGACGCCGAGGCGCTGGCCGCGGTGCGCATGGAAGTCGCCGAGGAGCTGCCGCCGGCGGTCAAGGTCGTCGAGGCCCACGGCGGCGAGCTGCCGCTGGACGTGCTGCTCGGCCTCAACTGCGAGACCGAGCTGCACATCGACGGCCGCCGCACCCACCACGACGAGGAGGACGAGGACCACGACCACGAGGAGTTCGACTCCTTCGCCGTGGAGCTGCCCGCGGCCGACGAGACGCGCCTGCTGCAAGCGCTGAAGGACGCGGTCGCCAGCCACGGCATCCTGCGCATCAAGGGCTTCGCCGCCATCCCCGGCAAGCCGATGCGCCTGCTGCTGCAGGGCGTTGGCCAGCGCTTCGACAAGCACTTCGACCGCGCCTGGCAGGCCGACGAGGCGCGCCTCACCCGCCTGGTGGTGATCGGCCAGGCGCTGGACCAGGCGGCCATCGCCGCCGAACTGCAGGCGGCGCTGGCCGGCTGATCTCCCATGCACCTGCTGCGCACCCAGCCCGGCGTCCCGTTGCCGGCCGACAGCATCGCCGACCTCGGCCAGACGCCGGCCGAGCTGGCGATCCTCTGCACCGGCGACTCGCACCTGTCGTTGCTGGCCGCGGTCGCCCGCGAGCTGCCCGAGGACTACCCGAGCCTGCGCCTGGCCAGCCCGGCGCAGCTGCCCAACCACGCCTCGGTGGACTTCTACGTCGAGCAGGTGCTGCAGCACGCCAAGGTCATCCTGATTTCCGTGCATGGCGGCGTCAGCTACTGGCGCTACGGCATCGAGCGGCTGGTCGAGCTGGCCGCGCGCGGCGCCAAGCTGATCCTGGTGCCCGGCGACGACAGCCCCGATCCCGAGCTGAGCGGCCTGGGCAACGTCGCCGCGGCCGAGTCCGAGCGGCTCTGGCAGTACCTGCGCCAGGGCGGTGTCAACAACGCCCGCGCCTTCTTCCACTGCATCGCCAGCCTGTACCTGCAGCGCGACTACCCCTGGCGGGAGCCGCGCGCCCTGCCCCGCGTCGGCATCCATCACCCGCGCCACAGCGACGCCGCGCTCGATCACTGGCGCGCCGACTGGCAGGCGGACCGGCCGGTGGCGGCGCTGCTGTTCTACCGCACCCACGTGCAGGCGGCGAACACCGCCTTCGTCGACGCCTTTTGCGAACGCCTGCAGATGCAGGGCCTCAACCCGCTGCCGATCGCCGTGGCCAGCCTCAAGGAAGCGGCGTGCCTCGCCCGGGTCGAGGACTGGCTGGACCAGGCCGGCGCCAGCGTGATCCTCAACACCACCGGCTTTGCCATGAGCAACCCGGAAGCGCCGGGGCTGCGCCCCTTCCGCCGCGACGTGCCCGTCCTGCAGGCCCTCTGCGCCCTGGATAGCGAACAACAGTGGCAGGCCAGCGCCCAGGGCCTCGGCACGCGCGACCTGGCCATGCACGTCGCCCTGCCCGAGCTGGACGGCCGCCTGATCACCCGGCCGATCAGCTTCAAGGGCCTGGCCTGGCGCAGCGAGCGCAGCCAGAGCGACGTGGTCTGCTACCACGCCCACCTGCCGGGCATGGACTTCATCGCCGAGCTGGCGCGCCGCTGGTGCGAACTGGCGCGCCGGCCCAACGCCGCCAAGCGCGTCGCCCTGGTGCTGGCCAACTACCCGACCCGCGACGGACGCATCGGCAACGGCGTCGGCCTGGACACCCCGGCCGCCGCGCTGAACATCCTGCGCGCCCTCGAGCAGCAGGGTTACCCGGTCGAAGACCTGCCGGACAGCGGGACCGCGCTGATCCACCAGTTGCTCGGCGGGGTGACCAACGACCTGGACAACCTCGACCTGCGTCCCTGCGCGCAGAGCCTGGCGCTGGCCGACTACCAGCAGTTCTTCGATGAACTGCCGGCTGCCAACCGAGAAGCCGTGCTGCAGCGCTGGGGCGGCCCGCAGCAGGATCCGATGTTCCGCAGCGGCCGGCTGATGATCGCCGGCCTGCGCTTCGGCCAGACCTTCGTCGGCATCCAGCCGGCGCGCGGCTATCAACTCGACGCCGCCGCGGTCTACCACGACCCTGACCTGGTGCCGCCGCACGGCTACCTGGCCTTCTACTTCTGGCTACGCCGCACCTTCGCCGCCGACGCGGTGATCCACGTCGGCAAGCATGGCAACCTGGAGTGGCTGCCGGGCAAGAGCGTCGGCCTGTCCGAACAGTGCTGGCCCGGCGCGCTGCTCGGCCCGCTGCCAAACATCTACCCGTTCATCGTCAACGACCCCGGCGAAGGCGCCCAGGCCAAGCGGCGCACCCAGGCGGTGATCGTCGACCACCTGATGCCGCCGCTGACCCGCGCCGAGAGCTACGGCCCGCTGCGCGACCTGGAGCGCCTGGCCGACGAATACTACGAGGCCAGCCAGCTCGACCCGCGCCGCGCCGTGGAACTGCGCGGCGAGATCCTGCGCAAGGTGCGCGAGACCAGCCTCGACCGCGAGCTGGGCCTGCAGCTCAACGACGATGCGGACAGCTGGCTGCCGCAGCTGGACGCCTACCTGTGCGACCTCAAGGAATCGCAGATCCGCGACGGCCTGCACGTATTCGGCGAATCGCCGGCCGGCGCGCTGCGCCGCGACACCCTGCTGGCGCTGCTGCGCCTGCCCCGCGGCGACGGCCAGGGCGCCAACGCCAGCCTGCTGCGCGCGCTGGCCCGTGACCTGGCGTTGGACTTCGACCCGCTCGACTGCGCCATGGCCGAGCCTTGGACCGGCCCGCGCCCCGCCGCCCTGCTCGCGCTGAGCGAGGGTCCCTGGCGCACGGCCGGCGACACCCGCGAGCGCCTGGAACTGCTGGCCCTGCAGCTGATCGGCGGCCGCGAGGGCGCCGCCGTCGGCCCGGCCAGCGCGCTGGTTCTCGACGAGTTGCATGAGCGCATCGCCCCGCTGCTGGACGCCTGCGGTCCGGCGGAGATGGGCGGGCTGCTCGCCGCCCTCGCCGGCCGCTTCGTGCCCGCCGGGCCGAGCGGCGCGCCCAGCCGCGGGCGCCTCGACGTGCTGCCGACCGGGCGCAACTTCTATTCGGTGGACGTGCGCAACCTGCCCACCCCCACCGCCTGGCGCATCGCCGTGCTGGCCAGCGAGCGCCTGCTCGAACGCCACCTGCAGGACCACGGCGACCACCTGCGCCAGCTCGGCCTGTCGGTATGGGGCACGGCGACCATGCGCACCGGCGGCGACGACATCGCCCAGGCGCTCGCCCTGCTCGGCGTGCGCCCGGTGTGGCAGGCCGGCAGCCAGCGCGTCGAGCGCTTCGAGGTGCTGCCTTTGGAGCAGCTCGGCCGCCCGCGGGTGGACGTCACCCTGCGCGTCTCCGGCTTCTTCCGCGACGCCTTCGCCAACCTGATCCGCCTGTTCGACGACGCCGTGCAGGCGGTCGCCGACCTCGACGAGCCGGAGGAGCTGAATCCGCTGTCGGCACGGGTCTGGCGCGAGGCGCTGCGCCTGGAGGATAGCGGCCTGGGCGAGGCCGAGGCACGCCGCCAGGCCGGCTGGCGCGTGTTCGGCGCCAAGCCCGGCGCCTACGGGGCCGGGGTGCAGAACGCCATCGAGGAACGCCTGTGGCAGACCCGCGCCGACCTGGCCGAGGTCTACCTGAACTGGGGCGGCTACGCCTACGGCAAGGGCGCCGAAGGCACCCCGGCACGCGCGCAGTTCGCCGAACGGCTGGAGCAGCTGCAGGCGGTGCTGCACAACCAAGACAACCGCGAGCACGACCTGCTCGACTCCAACGACTACTACCAGTTCCAGGGCGGCATGCTGGCGGCGGTGGAAACCCTGCGCGGCGCCCGGGTCGCCAGCTACCACGGCGACAACAGCCAGCCGGACGCCCCGCGCATCCGCAGCCTGCAGCAGGAGCTGAGCCGCGTGGTGCGCGCCCGCGCCGCCAATCCCAAGTGGATCGAGGGCATGAAGCGCCACGGCTACAAGGGCGCCTTCGAGCTGGCGGCGACCGTCGACTACCTGTTCGCCTTCGACGCCACCAGCGAACTGGTCGAGGATCACCAGTACGCCCTGCTGGCCGACGCCTACCTGCTCGACAGGGACACCCGCGACTTCATCCAGCGGCACAACCCCGGCGCCCTGCAGGACATCCTCGAACGCCTGCTGGAAGCCCAGCAACGCGGCCTCTGGGAGCACCCCGGCGAGTACCGCGCGGCGCTGGAGAACCTGCTGCTGGATGCGGAGGAAGGCTGATGGCCGGCTCAGCCAGCGGCGCGCAAGCGCTGCGCCGCCTCGCGCAAAATTGCCTCGGTGCCGCTCCAGCCCAGGCAGCCGTCGGTGATCGACACGCCGTAGCGCAGCTCGGCGGACAGCGGCTGGCAGCCGTCTTCCAGGTGGCTCTCCAGCATCACCCCGCGCAAGGTGCCGTCGCCGGCCAGGCGCTGGTCGAGCACGCTGGCCAGCACCGCCGGCTGGCGCAGCGGGTCCTTGCCGCTGTTGGCGTGGCTGCAGTCGACCATGATCCGCGCGGCGATGCCCTGCTTGGCCAGCCCCGCGCGTGCCACGGCGACGCTGGCGGCATCGAAGTTCGGCCCGCCGTGACCACCGCGCAGCACCAGATGGGTATCCGGGTTGCCGTCGGTCTGCACCAGCGCCGGCCGGCCCAGGCCGTCCACGCCGAAGTGCTGGTGCGCGTGCGCCGCCGAGCGCATGGCATCGCAGGCGATGCTCAGGCTGCCGTCGGTGCCGTTCTTGAAGCCCACCGGCAGATCCAGGCCGCTGATCAGCTCGCGGTGCACCTGCGATTCGCTGGTGCGCGCGCCGATGGCGGCCCAGCCCAGCAGGTCGTCGAAGTAACCGGCGACCAGCGGCTGCAGCAGTTCGGTGGCCAGCGGCAGGCCGCGTTCGAGCATGGCCAGCATCAGCCGGCGCGACAGCGCCAGGCCCTCCGCCATGTCGCCGCTGCCGTCCAGCTGCGGGTCGTACACCAGGCCCTTCCAGCCGATGGTGGTGCGCGGTTTCTCGACGTAGGCGCGCATCACCAGCAGCAGCTGGTCGCCGACCTGCGGCGCCAGCGCGGCCAGGCGGTCGGCGTATTCGAGGGCGGAAACGGGATCGTGCAGGGAACAGGGGCCGACGACGACCAGCAGGCGCGGATCGCGGCCGTCGAGCACGGCGCGGATGGCCTCGCGCTGGGCCTGCACCTGGGCGGCGAGAGCGGCGGGCAGCGGCAGCTGCTGGCGCAGATCGGTGGGGCTCGGCAGCGGGGTTTCGCGGCGGCGAGTGGTGAGCGGCGGCACGGGCTGTGCGCGCAGAGCGGTAACGGAAGCATTCATGGCGGTGGTCCTCGCCCGGCGTGGCCTCATGCCACGCGCGGCGCGCTATCTGAGTGTTCGACTGGAATCTCGGTGGTGCGCGGCAGCGCTGCTAAATCGCCAGGCGTAGGTGCGGTAATAGGTGCGGTAATGAGCAGTCATGTTGCGATCCTCTGTGTGCAGCGTGCTGGCCTTATGGGCCGGAAAAACAAAAACCCCGGTCGGGTGGCCGACCGGGGTTTCGTGAAACTGGCTGGTGGCGACCCTTTGCTCTGGGGCGCCTGTGGGGTATCAGGCGCGCCGTTGGCTAAACCAATACCCGTAAAAGAAATAACCGGCCGCCGCGACCTGCGCGCGCACGCCGGCCACGCCGACAGCGGCGGAGCGAACGAGGCGGTTCAGGGAAGGACGAGGCGACATGGATATCTCCGAAACTATGGCTGCCACGCTAACCGATCCCCCCGTGCCCTTTCAACCTTTGATCCGAGATAACGCCATGCAGCCCCATTTCCCCCTGGCCGCCGTGGTGGCCGCCGACGACCTCAAACTGGCGCTGTGCCTGGCCGCCATCGATCCGGCCCTGGGCGGCGTGCTGATCGAAGGGCCGCGCGGCATGGCCAAGTCGACCCTGGCGCGCGGCGTGGCCGACCTGCTCGACGGCGGGCGCTTCGTCACCCTGCCGCTGGGCGCCAGCGAGGAACGCATCGTCGGCACCCTCGACCTCGACGCCGCGCTCGGCGAGGGCCGCGCGCGCTTCTCCCCCGGCGTGCTGGCCAACGCCCACGGCGGGGTGCTCTACGTCGACGAGGTCAACCTGCTGCCCGACCACCTGGTCGACCTGCTGCTCGACGTGGCCGCCAGCGGCATCAACCACGTCGAGCGCGATGGCCTGTCGCACAGCCACCCGGCGCGCTTCGTGCTGATCGGCACCATGAACCCCGAGGAAGGCGAGCTGCGCCCGCAGTTGCTCGACCGCTTCGGCCTCAAGGTGCAGCTCGGCGGTACGCCCGAGCCCGCGCAGCGCGCCGAGATCGTCCGGCGCCGCCTGGCCTTCGACGAGGCGCCGCAGGCCTTCCTCGCCCGATGGCAGCGCGAGCAGGACGCCCTGCGCCAGCGCTGCGCCGAGGCGCGCCGACGCCTGAGCGAAATCCCGCTGGACGACGCCAGCCTGGACGCCATCGCCCAGCGCTGCTTCGCCGCCGCCGTGGACGGCCTGCGCGCCGACCTGGTCTGGCTGCGCGGCGCCCGCGCCCACGCCGCCTGGCGCGGCGCGAGCCGGATCGAGGCGCAGGATATCGACGCCCTGGAGCCCTTCGTCCTCGCCCATCGCCGCCGCGGGCAAACGCCACCCGCCGCCAGCCAGCCACCGGCACCGAACCAGTCGGAACAACAGCCCTCCCAACAGGAGCGGGGCGAAGGCCAGTGGGGCGCGCTGCCGCCGCAGGCCGTGGCGGTCGGCGAGCGCCGCGCGCCGCCGGCCTGGCCAAAAAAGCCCTGAGCATCCGCCCGCGCCCGGCCACAGGCGCGGATGCCCTACCCCTCCCCGGCCAGGCCCCAGGCGGACGCAGCGGCGCCCGCGGCAACGGCGCGCCCACGCGCATCGACTGGCCGGCGACCCTCGCCCACGGCCGCCCGCGCCGCCACGCCGATCTGCGCTGGCACGCCCGTCAGCTGCGCCCCGGCGAGCTGTGGCTGGTGATCGTCGACGCCTCGGCCAGCACCCGCCGCCACGGCGCGCTGGCCCAGGCCAAGGGCCTGCTCGCGGAGCTGTTCGCCAGCGCCTACCGCCAGCGCGCGCGCCTGGCCGTGCTCGAAGCCGGCGGCGCCCAGCCGCGCTGGCTGTGGCAGGGACGGAAGGCTTCCAGCGAATTGCACAGCTGGCTGCAGCAACTCGGCGCCGGCGGCGGCACCCCGATCATCGAAGCCCTGCAACTGGCCACGCTCTGGCTGGTGCGCCGCCAGCGCTACAAGCCGGGCGAACGCCAGCGCCTGCTGCTGCTCACCGACGGCCGCCTGCGCGACTGGCCGCGCCTGGCCGCGCTGCCCTGCCCCGGCCTGCTGCTGGACATCGAGCGCGCGCCCATCCGCCTCGGCCGCGCCCGTCAGTTGGCCGCCGAGCTGGGCGCCGACTACCACCATATCGACGAACTGGCGCCGAGTCCCCGCGCGCCCACCTGGAACAGACCATGAAAGAACTGCTGCTGGTCGGCATCGGCGCCGGCGACCCGGACTACATCACCCAACAGGCGATCAACGCCCTGCGCCGCGCCGACGTGATCTTCCTGATGGACAAGGGCCCGGCCAAACACAAGCTCAACGCCCTGCGCCGTGAAATCTGCGCGCGCTTTCTGGATGGCCACAGCCCGCGCTTCGCCGAAGGCCAGCAGCCGGAGCGCGAACGCGACGCCGCCGACTACCGCGCCAGCGTGGACGACCTGAACCGCGACAAGCAGGCGGTGTTCGAGCAACTGATCGACGAGCAGATGAGCGATGGCGAAGTCGCCGCCTTCATGGTCTGGGGCGACCCCTCGCTGTACGACAGCAGCATCCGCATCATCGAGGCCATCGCCGCCGCGCGCAGCGACCTCAGCTTTGATGTGATCCCCGGCATCACCAGCCTGCAGGCCCTCACCGCCCGCCACCGCGTGCCGCTCAACAGCATCGGCCGCGCCGTGGAAATCACCACCGGCCGCCTGCTCGCCGAAGGCTGGCCGCAGGGCGTGGACAGCGTGGCGGTGATGCTCGATGCCAAGGACACCTACCTGCGTTTCGTCGGCCAGCGCCTGCATATCTATTGGGGGGCTTATGTGGGGACGGCGGACGAGATCCTGATCGCCGGGCCGCTGGACGAGGTGGCGGAACGCATCGCCGCGACCCGTGCGCGGGCGCGCGAGCGCAACGGCTGGATCATGGACAGCTACTTGTTGCGCAATAGCGGGACGGCGCGGGAGTGAGGCTGTCCGCCCGGGATTTCTATCAGGCCGCGCAGGCTTGATCGTTCCCTTTGATCGTTCCCACGCTTTGCGTCACAGAAGCGGACGCGGAGCGTCCGGTGATGAGCTCCCACGCAGAGCGTGGGAGCGATCACAACATCGGCCAGGCCTTCCAGGTCACCCCGGCGCGGCGCCTGGCCGAAGTCTTCCCCGCGGGCCTGAACAGCGTGCTGGTGATGCTCGACGCCAAGGACAGCTACCAGCGCTTCGCCGACCAGGACATGCACATCTACTGGGGCGCCTACGTCGGCACTCCCGACGAGGTGCTGGTGGCCGGCAAACTCGGCGAAGTCGCCGACGACATCCAGCGCCTGCGCGCCGAACTGCGCGAGCGGCATGGGTGGATCATGGATAGCTATTTGTTGCGGAGGAATGGGGAGGGGCGGAACTAAGGTGGCGAACCGCTGTGGCAAGATCGCCGTGAAATAGCGCAGCTTACGCCGGCATCACACTGCCACCAGCGGTTTATAAAAATCAAAAAAGTGAACCCATCGGTGCGCTTTCAGAGGTTTTTTCAAACCGCAGCCTGTCCAGACAAATGGCACAGCCCGGACTGCACTCAGTTTTTGCCGTCGCCCATAATCAAATGCACACTATCAGTCGTGACCATAGATCCCCCCGAACTATGAGCCCACCGAGAAACGCAAACAGCATGGACACAAGACCTGCGAGCAGCGCCGAAAAACCAAAGTAACGTGCGGTTGAATCGTCTTGGAAGCGATGCCAATTTGTCGCCAATTTGAGCGCCAACCAAGCAACCATAGTTGTCGCCACATCAGAAACTGCGAAGGCGACCAGAACCGTAAAAAAGAGCCGCTCAGTCATGCCGGTTAGCCATGGAGGAGCACTCAAAAAACCAAACCCATTCGGTGCGCTCGATTTTTCTCCCAGCTTCATTATTTTCCGTAGGAATTCAAGAAAAAGGCGAGTGACAACCCCACCTATAACAAGGGAAAATATTAGACTAACAACCCAATGCCTAGCGTCCATAGCCCTATCCATTCCATTCAAATTTACATATCAAAATAACTGGCGCGCAAAGCGTAGCCTTTATGACTCCAGCGAGCAGTGTTGAGCGCATCTTTATATACCTACAACCGAAGCCGAGAATAAACACCCTCAACCATACATTGATTTCCATCTATGTGCAGGGTTCCATAACCTCCTGCCATTATGGTGAGCACTGCTTCTGTTCCTAGCGCCAAACTGATGCAAGTATTTGTTTTTACATAAAGGCCTTGGCCAAAAATTTCGTACCAGTCATCATCTTCACGACTGACGGTGACCACAAAGTTACCAGGCACTTGCTCTGATTTGCCATACACAGCCTTGACTTGGCATGTAGCGCCAGCCTCAGTGAATATTATTTCACCAACCATACCTTTCATTTTTAAAATAGACGATTCGCCATAAACATATTCGTAACAGTACTTAGTATGAATGAATATGTCCTTGATGTCTATTTTGTATAGATTGCTGCCTTTTCTTGTTACACTAATTTCATAGTTTTCCGCCGTGGCCGCAGATGAAAATGCTAGCAAAGCCATGATTAATCTGTACGAGATGTATTTCACTGCAGGCTGCTCCTTGACATATAGCGTAGAGGTTAGAGGCGACCAGCGCGCGAAGCGCGGAGGGAACCCAAAAGCGCAGCTCTTGGGCCGCCCTCTCAACCGCCTGTTAGGAGTAACAGTCATTATCTAGCTAAGCAACTTATCAATGCTGAGTTTGGCTTCGGCCAAGGCCGCAGCAATCGCCACCTCTCTCGTATCAAAAACACCGGGAAGCGTCCCTTGGGTTATAGCACGGCACGAACTGTTGGGCTCGACTCTCCAAGCCGAAAAGGAAGCAACAAATGGTCCACTGATAACACCTGAAGCATGGCAAAATATGGTGTGTCCGCGGTGATCGTTTACAAGATCATTCATGGCTCGCTCAATTTGACGTGGTTTACTTGAAAACAAGATAAAGAACCATTAAACCAACGACCAGCCAAATCACTTTTTTCATTGATCCATCTTCCCGAGATCTTCCAAGCTGGAACGACAGCTCTTCATCGGTCGGCGGTGCCTTGCTCTTAAAGAAAGGTGTATTCGAGCCGTCAACGTATGCCTCATAGAAAACGTCCTTTGCAGTGCTTTCTGCTGCAAATGTCCTTTTGAACAATTCGTCAGGATCGAAGTCTCCGCAGTCATCAACGGTAGGAGAACCACACTCGTAGACGGTGATCTTTGTGCCAGAAATCTCGGGCATGCTGTAGAGAACTTTTACGGGCTCCATACTAACTCCTAACACTGGCGTTTGGCGGCGCCGAGTGAGCGAGGCGGACGAGGGAAGCCCGAGCGCAACGAGGACCATCCGCTGGAGCGCCTGGTAGGGCTTCATTGTTTCAATCTGGTTGCTTTACCCACGAAGGCGCCGACTAAGTCTGGAGCTCCGGGGATCAGACTGCTGGTTCCAATTCTGCTTTTGGTAAATAAGACTTTGCCGTTTACGCGGTCGATCTGGTAGACCTCAAAGAGCTCGATGTCCTTGTTTGCACCCCAACCCGCTAGAGTCGATTTCCCAAAGCGCGTCAGCTGCGTGTCATCACCAGAAACACTTCCTTTGTCTTCATCAAAGCAGAGCACCATCGGATTGGAGAACCCGTCGGATTGAAAGGCATACCCGTTAGTTGACGGCGCGATTTGACCTTTCAGATCTGTCAAGGCCCAGCACTCTTTTGCATAGATGGCTTGCGGCACAAGCACTCCGCACACGACCAAGGCTGCTATTCGGTAGACCATTGAATTTCTCCCTATGAAGCCCAACGCTTGGCTAAGTGGGGGCTTTAGCCCGTCCCAGTGAGCGAGGCGAACGATTTGAACCGTTTGTCAGGACTTTTTGATTGATGTGCGACATGGGGATTTTTCCTCACCACCGTCAGTCGAGAAGCCACATTCATATTCGAGATATTCGACATCTGTATCAACTTCCCGACCACTAATGTAACCATATATCGTATGAGTGCCGCGCGACACCAAGGGAGCCTTACATTTTGGGCAGACTAGTTCACTATCCTCAATAAGCTCATTCAGCACAGTGAGTTGTTTTTGTAGCCGATGAAGCTGATTTTCTTTTTCACGAACCTCAACCTGGTGACTATCTCAATCCTCTTTGAGTCGCAACATCTCTGCCTTGGCTATTTCAACTCTGGCAGAAAGCGCGGTTATTAATACATCTGGCGACTGGGACTCTGCGTCCTTTAGTTTGCGATTAAGGGGCTCAATCTCTTGCTTGAGAAGATCGACTAAAGAATCTTTCTGAGCAACGAGGACTTTATAAGGAACAAAGAGAGCGATGATGAACGCGATTGCTGAGCCAATTTGCGTATAGAAGATAATGTCGATGCTCATCGTATTTTCCATAGCCCTAACTATTATTAGGCACCAGACGGTGTATAATACCCCAAACCGAGATTGGCGGATAAAACTCCAGGACATCCGCAAAAAAACCGCTTTGCAATGCAGATTTCGCGCAAGCGGCAGAGGTAAAAAGCTGTTATACACCATGACGGAAAGTCCTTTTTTCCAGTATTCGCCATGTTTTGAGGGTAGTCCGGGGTACGAGCAAAGACAAACCAGACAGCAACCATGATCTCGGGGCTTGAAGTGCAAAGGCGAGCTGCTGCTTTCTGGCCGGGCTCCAGCCAATAGCGCGTCAGCCACACTACCACTCCACAACCGGCCAGCCCCCTCGCCGCTCCCTGGCAAGGACAAGGACCGGCCTTTTAGCCCTCCTGCGGATACCACCTCGGCGTATACACCCACTCCCCGTCCCCGGCGCGGGGGAAGCGGCGGGTCTGGCTGGAGCCGATGATCACCAGGGTGCGCATGTCCACTTGCTCCGGTGTGAGTTCGCCCAGGGTCAGCACGCGCAGGCTTTCGGCCGGGCGGCCGATGTCGCGGCCGAGTACCACCAGGGTGTGCGGTGTGCGGTGCTGGCGGACGATGTCCAGGGCGCGGCCAAGTTGCCAGGGGCGCGACTTGGAGATCGGGTTGTAGAAGGCCATGGCGAGGTCGGCGGCGGCGGCGTGGTCGAGGCGTTTTTCGATCACCGTCCAGGGCTTGAGGTTGTCCGACAGCGACAGCAGGCAGAAGTCGTGGCCCAGCGGCGCGCCGGCTTTGGCGGCGGTGGCCAGGGCGGCGGAGATGCCGGGCAGCACTTCCAGCTCCACGCCGTGCCAGCGCGGGTCGCTCGAGGCTTCCAGCGCCTCCAGCACCGCGGCGGCCATGGCGAACACGCCGGGGTCGCCGGAGGAAACCATGACCACCCGCCGTCCCTGCGCGGCCAGTTCGAAGGCATGGGCGGCGCGCTGCAGTTCCTCGCGGTTGTCGCTGCCGTGCAGCACCTGTCCGGCGCGGAAGGGGCCGGCCATGTTGACGTAGGTGTCGTAGCCGAGCACGTCCTCGGCCGTATCCAGCGCGTGGCGCACGGCCGGGGCCATCAGCTCGGCCGCGCCGGGGCCGAGGCCGGCCACGCTGAGCCGGCCGCGCGGCTGGCCGAGGCTCGCCGCCGCCTGCGGGCTGGCCGCCAGGTGCAGGCTGAGGCCGGGCTCTTCGTGCACGGCGACGGGCAGCGCGGCGTCGGCAGCAACGAAGCGCAGCGGCACGCCCAGTTCGGCCGCCGCGGCGGCCAGCTGCGGACTGGCGATGTCGGCCGGGTCGGCCAGTACGGCGGCGAGCGCCGCCTCGGCCAAGTCCGCGTGCTGCAACGCAGCGCGCACGGCTGCAGGCAGGTCGTCTTGCTCTGCGCTACAGCGGGCCAGCACCAGGCGCGGGTGGATCAGCAGCTCGTCGGCGCAGCCCTGACGCTGCGGGCTGACGCGGATGCACCGCTCGGCCTGCTCGTCCAGCGGCAGGCGCGCCGCGTCCAGCCAGGGCGCCTCGCCGTCGACGCGCACCGGCTGGCCGCCGAGCAGGTCGCTGACCAGCCGCTTGCCCTGCTCCAGGTCGGCCAGCACGTAGCCGGGCGGCGGGTTGAGCACGCAGGTGCCGAAGCGCAGTTCGCCGCTGGTGGTGATCGCCGGCGCCACCGCGAGGAGCGCGGCGATCTCGCGGGCCAGCAGGTTCACCCCGGCCAGGCCACCGAGCAGCGGCACCACGGCGCTGCCGTCCTCGGCCACTGCCAGCACCGGCGGTTCGGCGCCCTTCTCGGCCAGCAGCGGCGCCAGGCTGCGGATGACGATGCCGGCGGCGCACAGGGCGATGATCGGCCGGCCGGCCTGGTACAGCGCACGCAGGGTCTCACCGAAGTCGTCATAGGGCTGCTCGACGTCGTCGACCCGCGCGCGCAGGCCGTGGATCGCGGCCTGCGGATAGAGGCCCTGCAAGCGCCGCGCGGTGGCCAGGGCGGAGGGGCCGAGGATGACGATGGCCGGCGGCCGTTGACGGTCGAGTTCAGCCACGCCACTTCTCCCCGGGCACCAGGATCATCGAGAAGTACGGCGAGGACATCGGCTCCACCTCGTCCAGCGGCACGATGCGCTGGTTGTCCATGGTCGCCCGCTCGACGTAGTGGGCACGCTGGTCGAGGCCGAGCTGCTGCAGCACCCGGCGCACCTTGTCGAAGTTGCGGCCGAGCTTCATCACCACGGCGGCCTCGGCGCCCTGCAGGCGGCGCTTCAATTCCTCCTCGGGCAGCACGCCGGAGAGCACCGAGAGGCTCTGGTTGCGGTACACCAGCGGGGTGCCGAGCACCGAGGCGCAGCCGAGCATGGAGCACACGCCGGGGACCACCTCGACCTCGTAGTGCGCGGCCAGGCGGTCGTGCAGGTACATGTAGGAGCCGTAGAAGAACGGGTCGCCCTCGCAGATCACCGCCACGTCGCGGCCGGCGTCCAGGTGCGCGGCGATCTGCACCGCGCAGGTGTCATAGAAGTCGGCGATCACATCCTCGTAGGACAGCGGCGGCGCCAGCTTCTCGGTGGTCACCGGGTAGACCAGCGGCAGGCGCTGCTGGGCGTCGGTGAGGTGCTCCTCGATGATGCCGAAGGCGTTGCCGCCCTGGCCCTTGCTGGCCTTGGCCTTGGCCACGAAGTAGCCGACCACCGGCGCCGACTGCAGCAAGCGCAGGGCCTTGAGGGTGATCAGTTCGGGGTCGCCGGGGCCGACGCCGAGGCCGAGCAAACGTCCCTTGCGCATTATTCCACCTCCGTGGCCAGAGCGTTGACCGCCGCGGCGGCCATGGCGCTGCCGCCACGGCGGCCGCGCACGATGACGTAGGGCACGCCGCGGCTGTCGGCGGCGAGCATCTCCTTCGACTCGGCGGCGCCGATGAAGCCCACCGGCATGCCGAGGATCAGCGCCGGCTTCGGCGCGCCGGCGTCGAGCATTTCCAGCAGGTAGAACAGCGCGGTCGGCGCGTTGCCGATTACCACCACGCTACCCGCCAGCCGCTCGCGCCAGCGCTCCAGCGCCACCGCCGAGCGGGTGTTGCCCAGTTCGCGGGCCAGTTCCGCCACGCCGGCGTCGTGCAGGGTGCAGATCACCTCGTTGCCCGCCGGCAGGCGCGCGCGGGTGATGCCCTCGGCGACCATCCGCGCATCGCAGAGGATCGGCGCACCGGCGGCCAGCGCGGCGCGGCCGGCGGCGCCGGCGCCCGTTGAGAAGCGCAGATCCTGCACCACGTCGACCATGCCGCAGGCGTGGATCAGGCGGACGGCGAGCTTTTCCAGGTCGGCCGGGATGGCCGACAGGTCCGCCTCGGCGCGAATGGTGGCGAACGACTGGCGGTAGATTTCCTGCCCGTCGCGGATGTAGTCGATCATGCGGAGATTCCTGATGCGGACGGCGCGGCGAGCCAGGCGCCGGCCTCGTCGATGCTGAGGGACGGCGCCAGCAGGCGGCCGAAACCGCGCTGGCCGGCGACGCGCCGGTAAAGCTGATACTCCCCGCCGGGCTGGGCCAGCAGGGTGAAGGGGGCGACATGAGCGGCGGCGCAGGAGCGCGGACAGCCGCTGAGGTGCACCTGCGGGCGCACGCCGGCGCTGCGCAGCCGCTCGGCCAGGCGCCGGGCATCGGCCTTGGTGTCGGCCAGGCCCCGGGCGCAGGCCGCGGCGCCGGTGCAGGCCACCAGCTGGCCGAGCGGCTCGGCCGCATCGGTCAGCAGGCCCAGCGCCGCCAGCTCGTGCCGCACGCTGGCGGCGTATTGCGCCGGGATGTCCGGCAGCAGTACGCCCTGCCAGGGGGTCAGGCGCAGGCCGGCGGCGCCGTACCGATCGGCCAGCGCGGCCAGCCCGGCCAGCTGCGCGGCGTCGAGGCGCCCGAGCGGGGCGGCGGCGACGATCATCTGCCGGCCGGCCTGGCGCTGGGCATGGACGCCGAGCGGTACGCCTGCGGCCACAGCGGGACGCCGCCAGCCCAGCACGACCTCGTCGCGGCGCAGGGGGAACGGCAGGCGCGCCTGCAGACGTTGCAGAAACTCGCTGACCGGCAGTGCGGCCAGCAGCTGGCGCATGCGGCTGTGTTCGCCACCGGCCAGGTCGAGGAAGAGGCGCAGCACGGTACTCACCAAGGCTACGGCCTGCGCCGGTTCGACGGCGGCTAGCGGCGCGTCGCCCGGGCAGCCGGCCAGACCGAAGGTCAGCAGCGGCGCGTCGCCGGGCATGGCGCTCAGCCAGAGGTCGTGGGGGTGTTCGAGCATGGCCAGGGCTTCGCCGCCATCGAGTTGCAGGGCGAACTTGGCCGACAGGGCGTGGAATGCGGGAGTGTCCTGCAGCAGGTCGAGCAGTTGCCCGGCCAGCGGCCGCACGTCGAGCAGCGCGGCGGGATCGAGACCGGCGGCGGGGCTGAGCAGCAGGTTGCGCACGTCGTCGGCGGCGGGCGTGCGCGGACCGAGGCCGGCGGCCAGCAGCGCGGCGATCAGCTCGTCCTGGCGCTCGGCACGCACGCCTCGGATCTGCAGGTTGCTACGGTTGGTCAGCTCCAGCACGCCGCTGGCGCAGGCCGCAGCGGCGGCGGCGATGGCGCGCGCCTGGGCGCTGGACAGCTGGCCGCCGGCCAGCTTGACCCGGCAGATGCCGCCGTCCAGCGCGGCGACGATGCGCAGCAGGCCGGGGCACGCGGAAGGGCGTGGCCCGGATGGATCCGGGAAGGGGGAAGGGTCGCGCACGAGGGTCACCTGAAACGAAGACGCGGCGACCGGACCAGACGAATCCCGCCCACGGCAGGACTCTACGGCATCGGTACACCCCGCCCGATGTTGGCACTCGCGACCAGCGTCGTCGGCAGGTCTCCTGGCTGGCAGGTCGGCATCGGTCGCGGCCTTCCCGGTTTCCCAGTGGCATTCGGGCGACAGACTCGCTGCGTACAGTTGCGGGGGCAGCCACGGTGGTCCGTGTTCCCTCTTAGGCCGATGGGCAAGCCCATCAGGCACCGACGAAGGCGCTATTATGCCCGCTTTGCGCGGCGCCGCGACATGCCCCCGTCGGGCCGCATGACAACAGGCAGGACGGATTCATGACGCAGTGGCTGACGGTGGTGGGAATCGGTGAGGACGGCTATGCCGGGCTGGGCGAGGCGGCGCGTCGGGCGCTGCTGGCGGCCGAGCGGATCGTCGGCGCGCGGCGCCAGCTCGAACTGCTGCCGGCGGAGATCCGCGCCACGCGGCACAGCTGGCCGAGCCCGTTCAGCCTGGCGCCGGTGCTGGAGCGGCGCGGCACGCCACTGTGCGTGCTGGCCAGCGGCGATCCCATGCTGTTCGGCGTCGGCGCCAGCCTGGCGCGCCAGGTGGCGGCGGACGAGCTGCGGGTGCTGCCGGCGCCCTCCTCCTGCTCGCTGGCCGCCGCGCGCCTCGGCTGGCCGCTGCAGGAGACCACCGTGCTGTCGGTGGTGGCGCGGCCGCTGGCGGCGCTCAACCTGCACATCCATGCCGGCCAGCGCCTGCTGATCCTGTGCAACGACGGACGCAGCCCGGCGGCCATCGCCGCCCTGCTGCGCGAGCGCGGCTTCGGCCCCAGCCGGCTGAGCGTGCTGGAGCACCTGGGCGGCGCGCAGGAGCGACGCCTCGACGGCCTGGCGGAAAGCTGGGCGGTGGACGAGGTCGCCGACCTCAACCTGCTGGCGGTGGAATGCGTCGCCGGCGTGGACGCCCGGCGCCTGCCGCTGACCTGCGGCCTGCCGGACGACGCCTACCGCCACGACGGCCAACTGACCAAGCGCGACGTGCGCGCCATCACCCTCGCCCGCCTGGCACCGATGCCGGGCGAACTGCTGTGGGACGTCGGCGCCGGTTGCGGCTCGATCGGCATCGAGTGGCTGCGCGCCCACCCCAGCTGTCGGGCCATCGCCATCGAGGCGGACGCCGGACGCCAGCTGCTGATCGCCCACAACCGCGACGCCCTCGGCGTGCCCGGCCTGCAGCTGGTGGCCGGCGCCGCGCCCGAGGCGCTGGACGGACTGGAGGCGCCAGATGCGATCTTCATCGGCGGCGGGGTTACCGTCCCCGGCGTGCTGGAACAGTGCTGGCAGGCGCTCAAGCCCGGCGGCCGGCTGATCGCCAATGCGGTGACCCTGCAGAGCGAGGCGACCCTGGTGGCCTGGCGCGAACGACACGGCGGCGAGCTGACCCGCATCGCCGTGGCCCAAGCGCAGCCGCTCGGCGGCTTCGACACCTGGCGCAGCGCCCTGCCGATCACCCTGCTGCAGGTGCGCAAGCCGTGAGCCGGCGCATCCTGCTGCTCGGCGGCGTCGGCGACGCCCTGGCCATCGCCCGGCGCCTCGGTCCGGAACACGTCTACAGCCTGGCCGGGCTGGGCAAGGTGCCGCAGGACCTAGCCTGCCAGGTGCGGGTCGGCGGCTTCGGCGGTGCCGAGGGCCTGGCGCGTTTCATCGCCGAGGCAGGCATCGACCTGCTGCTCGACGTCACCCATCCCTACGCGGCGCGGATCAGCGCCAACGCGGCCCAGGCCGCGCAGCTCGCCGGCATTCCCTGCTGGGCGCTGCGCCGTCCCGGCTGGCAGGCCGGCGCGGGCGACGACTGGCGCGAGGTGGCCGACTGGCGCGCGCTGAGCGTGGCGCTGGAGTCCTTCCACCGGCCGTTCTTCACCCTCGGCCGCGAACCGCTGGCGCACCTCGACGCCATTCCCGCCGGGCAGTTCTGGACCGTGCGGGTGCTCGACGCGCATCCGGGCAACGCCCGCGCACGGGTGATCGCCACCCGCGGCCCGTTCGACCTGGAGGCCGAGCGCGCGCTGTTCGCGGCGGAAGGTTTCGATGTGCTGGTGAGCAAGAACAGCGGCGGCGCGGCCACCGAGGCCAAGCTGCAGGTGGCCCGCGAACGCGGCCTGCCGGTGCTGATCCTCGCGCGCCCGACGCTGCCGGCGGTGGAGCGCGAGTTCGCCGGCGTCGAGGCGCTATGGCAGGCCTTGCAGCCGCTGCTCGCGTAGAGCTGGCCGGCGGTGCGCAGGGAGCACCCTACGAGAGCGGCACGGCGGCGATCAGGTGCTGACCGCCCGTAGGGTGCGCTGTGCGCACCGATGCATTTGGCGTGCGCGGAGGTGCGCAGGGCGTCGGCTCAGAGGCTCATCACGTCGATGAAGCGCGGCGTGGCGTCGTTGTCGATTCTCAGGCTCTGGAAGTCGAACAGGTTGCGGTCGGCCAGTTGCGAGGGCACCACGTTCTGCAGGGCGCGGAACATGATCTCGGTACGGCCCGGCGACTTGCGCTCCCACTCCTGGAGCATCTCCTTGACCACCTGACGCTGCAGGTTCTCCTGCGAGCCGCACAGGTTGCACGGGATGATCGGGAATTCCTTGAGCTTGGCGTAGGCCTCGATGTCCGCCTCGCTGCAGTAGGCCAGCGGGCGGATCACCACGTTGCGGCCGTCGTCGGAGAGCAGCTTGGGCGGCATGGCCTTGAGGGTGCCGCCGTAGAACATGTTGAGGAAGAAGGTCTCGACGATGTCGTCGCGATGGTGGCCGAGGGCCATCTTGGTCGCGCCGATCTGGTCGGCGAAGGTGTACAGGGTGCCGCGGCGCAGGCGCGAGCACAGCGAGCAGGTGGTCTTGCCCTCGGGGATCTTCTCCTTGACCACCGAGTAGGTGTCCTTCTCGATGATGTGGTACTCGACACCGATCGACTTGAGGTACTCGGGCAGCACGTGCTCGGGGAAGCCCGGCTGCTTCTGGTCCATGTTCACCGCCACGATCTCGAACTTGATCGGCGCGACCTTCTGCAGGTAGAGCAGCACGTCGAGCATGGTGTAGCTGTCCTTGCCGCCGGACAGGCAGACCATGACCTTGTCGCCGTCCTCGATCATGTTGAAGTCGGTGACGGCTTCGCCGGCCAGGCGACGCAGGCGTTTCTGCAGCTTGTTCTGGTTGACCGAAAGGGTGCCCATGGTGGTGTGGAATCCGGGGATCTGCGAAAAGGGAGTACGAAAACCTGCCATTTTACGCGCAAACGCCCGCGCGCCCCAGCCCCATCGTCGCCACGCCGCCCGCCCCGCGCTGAGAGGCGGTTCACGCGCGGAACCGCCGCTACACAGGTGCCGCCGGGGCCCGTGCTAGCCTTGCCGGCATGAACACGCCCTTCGATCCCGCCGCCGACCTCACCGAGCAGCTGCTCGCCCTGCTGCGCCAGGCGCCCGCCGGCCTCGGCGAGCACCAGCTCATCCGCCAGCTCAGGGATGGGCATTGCACCCATATCCCCAACCTGCCGCTGAGCGACAAGCTGGTGCTGTTCCGCACCCACTTCCTGCTGTTCAACGCCCTCTACCGCCTGCGCGACCGCCTCTGGCAGGAGGGCAGCGCGCACCTGGAGATCGCGCCCCTGCTGATCCGCCTGGGCCCCTGGCGGGAGGGCGAGCAGGCGCTGACCGGGCACGATCCGCTGCGCGACTACTATCTGGACGAAACCCGCTTGCGCGACACCAGCGAAGCCGACGTCGCCCAGCTGCTGCAGAGCTTCTGGACGCGCATGCACGGCGGCGAGGAGCGCGCGGCGGCGCTCGAGCTGTTCGGCCTCGACGCGCACGCCGACTACCCGGCGATCCGTCTGCGCTACCGCCAGCTGGTCAGCCAGCACCACCCCGATCGCGGCGGCAGCACCACCCGCCTGCAGTCGATCAACAAGGCCATGGAAATTCTCGATCGCTATTACAAGCCGGCCTGAGGGACCAAATCGCTCTACTGCACAGCGGGCATCCAGGCCTGCGGCGCCTATACTGCGTCATAAGGTCGCAGATAGCGGTCTGGCACCGGAGGGCACTGGGCCACGTGCCTCCGGCGCCTCGTTGGGGTCGATTCGCATATAACGAAGAAGAGGTGTCCTATCATGATTCACCACGTCTGGGGGCTCTTCACCCATCCTGATCAAGAATGGCAAGAGATTCGTGGCGACAAAGAAACCATCAGTCACATGTATCTGAGCCATGTACTCATCCTGGCGGCCATTCCTGTCGTATCCGCCTATATCGGTACCACCCAGGTCGGCTGGTCGATCGCCGGCGGCGAAGCGGTACGCCTGACCCAGGCGAGCGCGCTGCAGATGACCGTGCTGTCCTACCTGGCCATGCTGGCCGGCGTCGCCGTGATGGGCGCGTTCATCCACTGGATGTCGCGCACCTACGATGCCAGCCCCAGCCTGACCGACTCGATCGTGTTTGCCGCCTACTGCGCCACGCCCCTGTTCATCGGCGGCCTGGCGGCGCTCTACCCCAATCTGTGGCTGGCCATGGCGGTGGGGACGGTGGCGGTGTGCTACACGGCTTATCTGCTGTACGTCGGCATCCCCGCCTTCATGAACATTCCCAAGGACGAGGGCTTCATGTTCTCCAGCTCGGTGCTGGCGGTGGGTCTGGTGGTGCTGGTGGCGATGATGGCCATCTCGGTGGTGCTGTGGGGCTTCGGTGTCGGCCCCGTGTACGCCAGCTAGACGAACAGATGGCGTAGGTCCGGTCGAGCGTAAAACAATCTCGGACCAACATAACTGGGCCGCCTGCGGGCGGCCCTGCTGTTTGTGGCGCACGCACTTGGCATAATCGCGCCACACCCCCTGCCCCGTCCGATCATGCCCGAACAGCTGCTCGCCCGCGTCGAGGCCTGCTACCAGCAGGCCGAAGCCTTCTTCGCCCGCCGCTTCCCGCGCCCCGAGGTCAGCCTGCGCCTGCGCGGTCTCAAGGCCGGCGTCGCCCACCTCACGGAGAATCGCCTGCGCTTCAACGCCCAGCTGTATCGGGAGAATCGCGAGCACTTCCTGCGTCAGACGGTGGCCCACGAGGTGGCCCATCTGGTCGCCCACCAGCTGTTCGGCGCCGGCATCCGCCCGCATGGCGAGGAGTGGCAACGGATCATGGGCAAGGTCTACGGCCTGCCGGCCGAGCGCTGCCATACCTATGAAGTGAAACGCCGGCAGCGGCACTATCTGTACCACTGCCGGTGTCCGGATGGAGAATTTCCCTTCACCCCGCAGCGCCATGCGCTGGTGCTGCGGGGGCGCCGTTACCTGTGCCGACGCTGCAGGGCGACGCTGGTGTTCAGCGGCGAGATGCGTCAGCCGTGAGCACCGGCTCGGCCACCAGCGGCAGCTCCACCGCCGTGCGGCTCGGGCTGGCCAGCTCGCGCTGCAGCTGCTCGTTGTCCAGCTGACCGCACCAGCGGGCCACCACCACGCTGGCCACGCCGTTGCCGATAGCCCCGCGCCAATCACCAAAACCCGATAACCCCCTTGTATTTCAGCCATTTGCGGACGAATCGCGGCGTTCGGCGCGGTACGCTCCGGCGGAATCCCGCCGCCCGGGCGGCGGGATTCTCGCCAGTCCTCGCAGCGTCCGCCCGGGACGCCCATTTCACAGGGGATGAGCCAGCGGCTAGGCTTGGACTCTGTTCGCCCACCGGAGACCTGCCATGCGTACCCTCCTGCTCGGCGTGCTGCTGGCCTGCAGCAGCCTCGGCCATGCCGCGATCCAGACCCGGGAAATCTCCTACCAGAGCGCCGACGGCACGCGCCTGCTCGGCTACCACACCTGGGATGACACCGTGCAGGGGCCGCGTCCCGGCGTGGTGGTGGTACACGAGTGGTGGGGGCTGAACGACTACGCCAAGCGTCGCGCCCGCGACCTCGCCGCCCTCGGCTACAGCGCCCTGGCCATCGACATGTACGGCGGGGGCCGCAACACCGAACACCCGGAAGACGCCAAGGCCTTCATGCAGGCGGCCACCGCCAGCGCCGAGGTGTCGCGCCAGCGCTTCCTCGCCGGCCTCGATCTGCTCCGCCAGCAGCCACAGACCGACCCGGCGCGGCTGGCCGCCATCGGCTACTGCTTCGGCGGCCGGGTGGTACTGGACATGGCCCGCCAGGGCGTGCCGCTGGCCGGGGTGATGAGCTTCCACGGCGCGCTCGCCACCACCACCCCGGCCACCCCGGGCTCGGTGAAGGCGCGCGTGGTGGTGGCCCACGGCGAGGCCGACAGTTTCATCAGCGAACAGACGGTCGCCGACTTCAAGCAGGAGATGCAGCGCGCCGGAGCGAACTACCGCTTCATCAGCTATCCGGGCGCCAAGCACAGCTTCACCAACCCGGACGCCGGCAGTCACGCCGCCCACGGCCTGGACGTGGCCTACGACAAGGAGGCCGACCAGCGCTCCTGGGCCGACATGCAGGCGTTCTTCAAGGAGCTGTTCCCTCAGCCCTGAGCAGCCTCGGCACCGCCACAGGGCGCGCCATCCAGCCTGGGCTGGTGGGCGAGGAATTCCTGCGCCGAAGCCTGCCACGACTGGCGCTGCGCCTCGCCCAGGCAGGCGCGGCGGTCCAGCGTCAGCGCGGCCAGACAGGCGCGCTGCAGGTCCTCGTCCATCACCCCGCTGACGCCCTGGCGCAGCACGTCCAGCGGGCCGGCGACCGGAAAGGCCGCCACCGGCGTACCGCAGGCCAGCGCCTCGAGCATCACCAGCCCCAGGGTGTCGGTGCGCGAGGGGAACACCAGCACGCTGGCGCGACGGTAGGCCGCGGCCAGCTGCTCGGCCGGCAGGTAGCCGTGGAAACGCACCTGCGGATAGCGGCGCTGCAGCTCCTCGCGCAGCGGGCCGTCGCCGACCACCTCCCGGGTGCCCGGCAGATCGAGGTCGAGGAACGCCTCGAGGTTCTTCTCCGGCGCCAGCCGCCCGGCATAGAGGAACAGCGGTTCGCCCTCCCCCCTTTGCAGACGCGGCTGGAACTGGCGCAGGTCGACGCCCTTGCGCCACAGCGCCAGATGGGCGAAGCCGCGGCTGCCGAACTCGTCCAGCAGGCGTTCGGTGCTGACCAGCACCGCGCGGCTCGGCCGGTGGAAGGCGCGCAGCCAGGCGTAGCCCCAGTCCAGCGGCAGCCACGGCCAGCGCCCGCTCACGTACTCGGGGAAGCGGGTGTGGATCGCCGTGGAGAACGCCAGCCCCTCGCGCCGCAGCCAGCGCCGCGCCGCCCAGCCGAGCGGTCCCTCGGTGGCCAGGTGCACGGCATCCGGGGCGAAGGCGCGGATCTGCGCCGCCACCTTCCAGACATTCCAGGCCAGCGGAATGGCGGCGTAGCCCGGGCACGGCAGGGTACGGAAGTCCTGCGGCGACAACACGCCGACCGTGTGCCCCAGGCGCTCCAGCTCCTCGATCAGCGCGCGCAGGCTGGTGACCACGCCGTTGACCTGCGGCGCCCAGGCGTCGGTGACGATCAGCAGCCTCATGCGCGCACCTCCGCCTCGGCCGCGGGCAGCCGGTCGCACTGCCGATCGGCGGCCAACCGATACAGCTCGATGCGCCCGTCGACGTGCTCGATCAGCGCCGTGCACGACTCCACCCAGTCGCCGCAGTTGAGGTACTCGATGGCGCCGATGCGACGGATCTCGGCATGGTGGATGTGCCCGCAGACCACGCCATGGAAGCCGCGGCGGGTGCACTCGTGGGCCAGGGCGTCCTCGAACTCGCTGATGTAGCTGACCGCGCCCTTGACCTTGTGCTTGAGCCAGGCCGACAGCGACCAGTAGCCGTAGCCCCAGCGCTGTCGCCAGTGGTTGAGCCAGCGGTTGAGGGTCAGGGTGACCTCGTAGGCCGAGTCGCCGAGGAACGCCAGCCAGCGGTGGTAGCGGGTGATCACGTCGAACTGGTCGCCGTGCAGCACCAGCAGGCGGCGGCCGTCGGCGGTCAGGTGCTCGGCCTCGTCGACCAGGCGGATATTGCCGAGCACCAGCTCGGCGTAGCGGCGCAGGCATTCGTCGTGGTTGCCGGTGACGTAGATCACCTCGGTGCCGCGCCGGCTCATGTCGATCAGCCGGCGGATCACGTTGGTGTGGCTCTGCGGCCAGTACACGCCGCTGCGCAGCTTCCAGCCGTCGATGATGTCGCCGACCAGGTACACCCGGTCGGGCCGGTAGCGCTTGAGGAAGGCATCCAGGCGCTCGGCCTGGCAGTCGCGGGTCCCCAGGTGCACGTCGGAGATCCACAGGGTGCGCACGTACTGCTTGCGCTTGGGAGTAAACGGCTGGGCACTGGTCATCGACGGCCTCCGGCGGATTTGCCTCGATGCTGCGGCCATGGCGTTTAACCGGCATGACAGGACGGCGGCAGGGCGATGACAGGCGATGCCCGGCGGGTAAACTGGCGGCCTGTCCGAGGAACCCGCCATGTCCACCATCCTGACCCTGCGCCACTACCGCGACGAACTGCTGGCGCACAGCCACGCCTACGGGCAGCTGGTGTTCGGCCTGTCCGGCTGCCTGGAACTGGCGGTGGGCGGCCGGACCGCGCGGATCGAGCGGCAGGACCTCACCGTGGTGCCTCCCGAGGAACACCATGCCTGCGCCAGCCACCACGGCAGCCACTGTCTGGTGCTCGACGTGCCGGACGAGGACTGGCTGCGCGACAGCCTCGGCGCGCACTTCGACGCCGGGCGCCGCCTGCTGGAGCGGCCCGGGCGGGTCGAACTGGCCCCGGTGCAGAGCCAGCTGGTCGGCTGGATCGCCAGCGCGCCGCTGACCGATGCGCTGATCGCCGAGCAGTCCGCCCGCCTGCTGCTGGCCAGCCTCGCGGTGCCGGCGACGCCGCTCGCAGCGAGCGAGCTGCCGCTGGCGGCGCTCGACGCGCACATCGACCGCCAGCTCGCCCACCCGCTGCAGGTGGCCGACCTGGCGCGGCTCAGCGGCCTGTCGGTGGCGCACTTCCACAGCCGCTTCCTCGCCGCCACCGGGCAGACGCCGATGGACTACGTGCGCCGCCGGCGTCTGCGCCAGGGCCGCCAGCTGCTGCTGGAGAGCACGCTCGGCGTCGGCGAGATCGCCGCGCGGGTCGGCTACAGCTCGCAGAGCGCCTTCACCGCCGCCCTCGCCCGCGAGTTCGGCGTCACCCCGCGCGAGCTGCGCCGCCGGGGCGAGTAGCGCGACAAAGGCCGCGAGGCGCGCGACAGACACGGGCGCGTGCGCCATCTAGACTGCGCGCAACCTCCAGAAAAGACCTCGCCCATGCGCTTCGCCATCCGCTTCCGGCGCCCGGACCTCGGGACACGCCCGTCATGACTCCGCGCAACGCCCTGCTCGCCGTGCATCTCGGCGCCCTGCTGTTCGGCCTGACCGGCGTGCTCGGCAAACTGGCAGCCGCCACGCCGCTGCTGATCACCGGCGGCCGCGCCGCCTTCGCCGTGCTCGCCCTCGGCCTGTGCGCCGCCCTGCTGCGCAACGGCGGCCATACCCGCCCCGGCCCGCGCCAGCTGGGGCTGCTGATCCTCGGTGGCGTGCTGCTCGGCGCGCACTGGCTGACCTTCTTCCAGGCGGTCAAGGTCGGCGGCGTGGCCATCGCCACCCTCGGCTTCGCCAGCTTCCCGGCCTTCACCCTGCTGCTGGAGGGGCTGCTGTTCCGCGAGCGTCTGCACGCCGGCGAATACGGCGTGGTCGCGCTGGTCTGCCTCGGTCTGCTGCTGGTCACCCCGCAGTTCGAGCTGGCCGGCCAGGCCACCCAGGGCCTGCTGTGGGCGGTGCTGTCCGGCCTGCTGTTCGCCCTGCTGTCGCTGACCAACCGGCTCAGCGCCCGCGGCATCAGCCCGGTGCAGGCGGCGCTGTGGCAGAACCTGACCATCGCCCTGTGCCTGCTGCCGTGGGTCGCGCCGCAGCTGCCCACGCTGGCCGCGCTCGACTGGCTGTGGCTGGCCCTGCTCGGCGTGCTCTGCACCGGCCTGGCCCACAGCCTGTTCGTCTCCAGCCTGCGCGTGCTCAAGGCGCGTACCGCCGCGGTGGTGTTCGCCATGGAGCCGGTCTACGGGATCTGCTTCGCCTGGCTGCTGTTCGCCGAGGTGCCCGGCCTGCGTACCCTCGGCGGCGGCGCGCTGATCGTGCTGGCCACCTTCCTGAGCGCGCGCCTGGGACGCTGAGCGCTCAGTGCGTGGCGCGCTCCGCGCCGAGCGGCCCGGCCGGCAGGCAGGGCGCCCCGTCCAGGCGCGGCTGACGGGCGAGGAACTCCAGCGCCGAATGGCGCCACGACTGGCGCCGCGCCTCGGCCGCGCACAGGCGGCGATCCAGGTGCAGCGCCTGCAGGGCGGCGCTGCGCAGATTCTCGTCCATCACCCCGCTGACGCCCTGACGCAGCACGTCCAGCGGCCCGCTGACCGGAAAGGCCGCCACCGGCGTACCGCAGGCCATGGCCTCGAGCATCACCAGGCCGAGGGTGTCGGTGCGCGAGGGGAACACCAGCACGCTGGCGCCCCGGTAGGCCTCGACCAGCGCCTCGCCGCGCAGGTAGCCGAGAAAGCGCACCTGCCGATAGCCGCGCTCCAGCTCGTCGCGCAGCGGGCCGTCGCCGACCACCTGCTTCTCGCCCGGCAGATCGAGGTCGAGGAACTCCTCGAGGGTCTTCTCCGGCGCCAGGCGGCCGACATACAGGAACACCGGCGCGCCCTGCAGCGGCTCGAGGCGCGGCCGGAAGCGGCGGATGTCGACGCCCTTGCGCCACAGCGCCAGGCGGGCGAACCCCTGCCCGGCGAACTCGGCCTGCATGCGCACGGTGCTGACCAGCACGGCGTCGCTGCTGCGGTGGAAGGCGCGCATCCAGGCATAACCGAGGCCGAGCGGAATCACCGGCCAGCGGGCATGCACGAACTCGGGGAAGCGCGTGTGCATGGCGGTGGAGAAGGCCAGGCCGCGACTGCGCAGCCAGTGCCGCGCCGCCCAGCCGAGCGGCCCCTCGGTGGCCAGGTGCACGGCATCCGGGGCGAATTCGGCGATCTTCTCCGCGACATGCCAGACGTCCCACACCACGGCGATTTCCGGGTAGCCCGGACAGGGCAGCGTGTGGAACTCCAGCGGCGACAGCACGCGCACATCGTGGCCGAGCGCCTCCAGCTCGTCGACCAGCGCGCGCAGGCAGGTGACCACGCCGCTGACCCGCGGCTCCCAGGTGTCGCTGACGATCAGCAGCCGCATGCCGACGGCTCGCAGCGCACGCCGCGGTGCGCCCACACGACAACGGACCATGGCCAGCAGCCGGCAGGCGCCAAGCGCGCCGCCGCGCAACATGGGTGACACATCATCGACAGCCTCCAGCGCGATTGACTCGGACGTCGGCAGTGATGAAGGCGACATGACAATCCATCGGCGGTGACGCGCCGAACCGGTACTACAGCCCTGACCGGCCTCCAATTCGCAGCATAGCAAAGGCCTTGCCGGACGCCGGCCGGAGCAACCGGCGGCTCACGGGGTGGGCGGGCGGTCGCTGTGGCCCAGATCGCGCTGCGGATCGATGCGGTCGCGCACCCGCTGCTTGAGCACCTTGGCCTCGGGGAAGCCGCCGTCGGCCTTGCGCTCCCAGATCTCCACGCCGTCGCAGGTGATGCGGAACACGCCGCCGGTGCCCGGCTCCAGGCTGACCCGACCGAGATCGTCGGCGAAGGTGGACAGCAGCTCCTGGGCCAGCCAGGCGGCACGCAGCAGCCACTGGCACTGGGTGCAGTAGGTGATCACGACTTCGGGTTTGCCTGTGTGCATGGCGGGGTCCTGAACGGCAACGAGCGGGACGCCATGATAGCGCCCCGCCCGCCGCCTCAGCGATTGTCGCGCAGGCGCCAGGCCGGCACGATCGCCAGGGCGAACAGCACGGCCAGCAGCCAGAAGCTCTGCTCGAAGGCCAGTGCATTGCCCAGGGCATCGCCGCCTTCGGCCTCGTGGCGCCACTCGAGGAAGAAGGTCAGCAGGTTGATGCCCAGCGCGCCACCGAGCTGGCGCATGAAGGTGGTGGCGCCGGTGGCGCGCGACAGCTCCTCGGCGGGCAGGTCCTGCACCGCCGCCGTGCTCACGCCGGGCATGATGCCCCCCACGCCGATGCGGCCGAGCGAAGCCCAGGCGCAGATGGCCCAGAACCCGCCGTCGTCGCCCAGCAGCCCCTGGCCGGCGGCGGACAGGGCCAGCAGCGCCAGACCGCCGACCTGCAGCCAGCGCGCCGCCACGCGGTCGCTCAGCCAGCCGCCGAGGAACACCGCCACGCCCAGCACCAGGCCGGTGGGCAGCAGGACCAGGCCGGCATCGGAGGCGCTGTAGTGCTGCACGGTCTGCGCATACAGCGGCACCAGGTAGGTGACGCCGAACAGGCCGAGGCCCAGCGCCATCGCCACCCAGCTGGTGCGCCGGAAGCTGGCGTTGCGCCACAGGCGCAGCGGCAGCAGCGGCGCCTCGTGCCGGCTGCAGCGCCAGAGGAAGGCCGCCAGGCTGGCCAGGCCGATGCCGCCCGGCAGCCAGCTCACCATGGCCAGCCAGCCGAAGCGCTGCGCCTCGGCCAGCCCGCCGAGGATGCCGAACAGCGCCAGGTTGAGCAGGGCGAAGCCCGGCAGGTCGAGACGCGGTGGGGTCAGCGAACGGAAGCTCGGCAGCAGCAGGGCTCCGCCGATCACGCTGACGATGCAGATCGGCGCCGGCAGCCAGAAGATCGAGCTCCAGCCGAAGTGATCGACCAGGTAGCCGGCCAGGCTCGGCCCCAGCGCCGGAGCCATCATCGCGCCGAGACCGAACAGGCCGAGCGCCAGGCCGCGGCCCCGATCGGGGAAGGCACGGAAGATCAGCACGATGGCCAGCGGCTGGACGATGCCGGCGCAGAAGCCCTGGACGATGCGCAGGGCGATCAACTGCCAGATCGACGCCGCCAGCGGCGCGATCAGCGAGGTGGCGAGGAACAGGGCGAAGGTGCCGAGCAGGGTGTGCCGGGCACCGAAGCGCGCCTGCGCCCAGGAGGACAGCAGCAGACCCGAGGTCATGGCGGCGAGGAAGCCGGTGATCAGCCACTGGGCCAGCGGTCGGCCGATGGCGAAGTCGGCCATGATCGCCGGCAGGGCGACGTTGATGCTGGTGGACGCCAGCACCAGGGTCATGGTGGAGAGGATCAGCAGGGCCAGCAGCCAGCCCGGATAGCGGCCGCCGAAGCGCGCGCGCAGAGCGTCGAGGTCATGCCCCATCAGAGCCGCTCCAGATTGGCCAGCATCCGTCCGAGCACCCGCTGGAAGACCTCCAGCTCGCCCTGCTCGATGTCGACGAGGATCTCCATGCGCAACTGCTCGGCGATCGCCTCGATGTCGGCGATGACGCCGGCGGTCTGCGGCAGCAGCTCGATGCGCTTGGCGCGGCGATCCTCCGCCACCGTCACCCGGCGCACCAGCTGCTGGGCCTCGAGGCCGTCGAGCAGACGCGCCAGGGTCGGGCACTCGACGCCGACCAGCTGCGCCAGCTCGCTCTGGGTCGGCGGCTCGGCGCGGCGGGCCAGGTGCAGCAGCACCAGCCAGCGCGCCTGCGACAGCCCCAGGTGGCTGAGCCGGCGATCCAGCTCGGCGCGCCAGGTGCGGGCCAGCTGGGCGACTTCGGCGCCCAGGCGGTGATCGGTATGGGCCATGGCTGGACTCTCCAGAAAAATTAATAAGCTAATTATTAGCGCGCTAATTATTAGCCTGCAATTATTTTCTGCCGCGCATGATGGAAGGTCAGCCAAGGGGGAATGCGCCGCCGGCCCATGCCGGCGCCAGGCGGCGCGCTGGAACTCAGGCGCCCAGCTCGGTCTCCAGCGCCGCACGCACGCAGTGCAGCACGCCGAGCGGCACGCGGCCGTCGAACAGCTCGGCCACCGCTGCCACCGGCGGCAGCTCGCCGTCGCCGTCGAGGAAGGCGTCCTGGATCTCGCCGAACAGCTCCTCCGGCAGGTCGATGGCCTGCTCGAGGCTGAGCTGCTGGCGGGCGATGGCTTCGGCCAGCAGGCTGTAGACGTTCTTCTCGCTGCAGTCGAGCTGGCGGGCGATCTGCGTCGGGGTCATGCCCGAGCGGGCCAGGCTGACCAGCTCGTGGCGCAGGTCGGTGACCACTGGCGGCGCGGCCGGCGCCTCGGGGCTGTCGGTGAGCACGTCGAGGAAGGCCTGGCCGTAGCGCTCCAGCTTGCGCGCGCCGACACCGCTGACCTGCGCCATGTCGGACAGCGACTGCGGCTGGCTGCGCAGCATCTCCAGCAGGGTGGCGTCGGGGAAGATCACGTAGGGCGGCACGCCGTGCTCCTCGGCCAGCTTGCGCCGCAGGGTGCGCAGCGCCTCCCACAGCGGCCGCTCGTCGCCGCGCACCAGCTGGCTGGCCTGACTCGGCCCGCCGCTGGTGCGCTGGGTGCGCTGCGGCTTGAGGTCGCGACGTAGCTCGAGGCTGACCTCGCCGCGCAGCAGCGGCCGGCAGCTGTCGGTCAGACGCAGGCCGCCGAAGCCGTCGAGGTCGACGTCGGCCAGGCCGCGCGCCACCAGCTGGCGGAACAGGGTGCGCCAGTCGGCCTCGGCCAGGTGCTTGCCGACGCCGAACACCGACAGATGCTGGTGGCCGAGCGCGCGGATCTTGTCGGTCTCGCGGCCGAGCAGCAGGTCGACCAGGTGACCGACGCCGTAGCGCTGGCCGCTGCGGTAGATCGCCGACAGCGCCTGGCGCGCCGCCTCGGTGGCGTCCCAGGTTTCCACGCCGTCCACGCAGTTGTCGCAGTGGCCGCAGGGCTGCGGCATGTCCTCGTCGAAATAGGCCAGCAGCGCCTGGCGCCGGCAGCGCGACTCCTCGCACAGGGCGAGCATGGCTTCCAGCTTGTGGCGCTCGACGCGCTTGTGCTGCTCGTCGCCCTCGGAGTTCTGCAGCATCTGGCGCAGGAACAGCACGTCCTGCAGGCCGTAGGCCATCCACACCTCCGACGGCAGGCCATCGCGGCCGGCGCGCCCGGTCTCCTGGTAGTAGGCCTCCAGCGACTTGGGCAGGTCGAGGTGAGCGACGAAGCGCACGTTGGGCTTGTCGATGCCCATGCCGAAGGCGATGGTCGCCACCATGATCAGCCCTTCCTCGTTGATGAAGCGCTTCTGGTTGAACGCCCGCAGCTCGCTGGACAGGCCGGCGTGGTACGGCAGCGCCGGGTAGCCCTGCTCGACCAGGAAGGCGGCCACCTCCTCCACTTTCTTGCGCGACATGCAGTAGACGATGCCGGCGTCGCCCTTGCGCCCGGCGAGGAACTGCTGCAGCTGCTTGCGCGGCTGATCCTTGGGCACGATGCGGTAGAAGATGTTCGGCCGGTCGAAACTGGAGAGGAAGCGCTCGGCGTTCTCCAGGTGCAAGCGCTGGACGATCTCCTCGCGGGTGCGCTTGTCCGCGGTGGCGGTAAGGGCGATGCGCGGCACCCGCGGGAACAGCTCGGCGAGTTGGCCGAGCTGCAGGTATTCGGGGCGGAAGTCGTGGCCCCACTGCGACACGCAGTGCGCCTCGTCGATGGCGAACAGGGCGATCGGCAGGTTCTGCAGGAAGGCCAGCATGCGCGGCTGGACCAGACGCTCGGGGGCGAGATAGAGCAGCTTGATCTCGCCGCGGCGCAGGCGCTCGGCGATCTCGCGCTGCTCGTCCGCGGTCTGCGTCGAGTTCAGCGCCACCGCCGCCACACCCAGCTCGTCGAGGGTGGCGACCTGGTCGTCCATCAGCGCGATCAGCGGCGAGACCACCACGGCCACGCCGTCGCGCAGCAGCGCCGGCACCTGGTAGCACAGCGACTTGCCGCCGCCGGTGGGCATCAGCACCAGGGCGTCGCCGCCCTCGCTCACGCGCTGGATGATCCGCGCCTGATTGCCGCGGAAGGCGTCGTAACCGAACACGTCTTTGAGGGTGCGCAGGGCGGAATCGAGCATGGGGCCTCCGGATGAAGCCGGGCATTATACGCCAGCCGCGGGTGGCCACCGTGCGCTGTTCGCCTAGCGGCACTACCCCGGCTCGTCTACAATCCGGCTCGCATACGTCCTGAGGTAGTATCCCGATGTCCTTCGCCGAGCAACTGTCCCGCCTGCAAGCCTTTCTCGATGCCGATGACCTGCACGAGGAAGCCCTGGACTACGTGGCTGCCCACGGTTACCTGACCGCCCTGTCCATCTGCCCGGTGCAGGTACCCGAGCGCGAGTGGATCGATGCCCTGTTCGCCGAGCCGCCGCACTATCGCAGCGAGGCCGAGAAGGCCGAGATCGAGGAGTCCCTGATCCAGCTCAAGGCGCACATCGGCCACCAGCTGGCCAGCGACGAGGACATGGAGCTGCCCTGCGACCTCGACCTCGGCGACGAGCCGGACGACTCCGACCTGCGCGGCTGGTGCATCGGCTTCATGGAAGGCGTGTTCCTGCGCGAGAGCGTGTGGTTCGAGGATGCCGAGGAAGAGGTCAGCGAGCTGCTGCTGCCGATCATGGTCGGCTCGGGCCTGTTCGACGAGCAGCCGGAGTTCGACGAAATCGCCCGCGACCGCGATCTGGTCGACGACATGGTCGAGCAGATCCCCGAGCTGCTCACCGCGCTGTTCCTGCTCTGCCAGGCGCCCGAAGAGAAGCCCTCGCTGCTCAAGCCGCGCCAGCACTGAGCCCGCGCCTATGGCGCCACGCGAACCCGAAGAGATCCGCCGTCCCTGGCTGCGCCTGTTGCTGGTCGGGGTCGGCTGTCTGAGCGTGGCGCTCGGCGTGCTCGGCATCTTCCTGCCGGTGCTGCCGACCACCCCCTTCCTCCTCCTCGCCGCTGCCTGCTTCCTGCGCAGCTCGCGACGCCTCTATCACTGGCTGGTCGGCCATCCGCGCCTCGGCCCCTGGGTGTGCGACTACCTCGAAGGCCAGGGCATCCCGCTCAAGGGCAAGGTCTGGGCCATCGGCCTGATGTGGGCCAGCATCCTGCTGTCCTGCTACCTGGTGCCGCTGCTCTATGCCCGCCTGTTCATGCTGACCAGCGCGGTATTCGTCACCATCTACATACTCCGCCAGAAAACCCTGTACCGTCAGTGACTTCCGCCGGGCGGCAAGCGCCCGGGTTTGTGCCTAGACTCAACGGGAATGCAGCGAGGCATCGCGATGGAGCAGCGGCAAGGGAATCCCATGCAGGCGCGCAGGGGCCGGCGGCTCATGGTCGTCGCCTGCCTGCTCGCCAGCCTGCTGCTGGGCTTGCAGGTACAGGCACGCTGGGATTTCTCGCGGATCATTCGCCTCGCCGAGCAGCGCTACGGCGACCTCGGCTCCGGCAAGGTGCGCCTGCAGGAGTGGGCCGCGCTGATCGAGCAGGGCGGCAAGATGAGCGAGGAGCAGCAGCTGCGCGCGGTGAACGCCTTCTTCAACCGTTCCCTGCTGTTCATCGACGATGAGCGCAACTGGCGGCAGGTCGACTACTGGGCGACCCCGGTGGAGGCGCTGGTCAAGGGCGCCGGCGACTGCGAGGACTATGCCATCGCCAAGTACCTCACCCTGCGTCGCCTCGGCGTCGACAACGAGCGCCTGCGCATCACCTACGTCAAGGCGCTGGAGCTGAACCAGGCCCACATGGTGCTGACCTGGTACGCCACACCGACCAGCGACCCGCTGGTGCTGGACAACCTGACCATCGATATCCGCCCCGCCTCGCAACGCCGCGACCTGCTGCCGGTGTACGCCTTCAATGCCGAAGGCCTCTGGCTGCCAGGCCCCGGCGGCGGCCGGCGCTCGGGCGACAGCAAGAACCTGTCGCGCTGGCAGGACCTGCTGAAAAAGATGCGTGCCGAAGGCTTCGCCCCGACCGAGGGCTAGGAGGGCTCCATGTCACTGCTCAAGCAACTGTTCCTGGCCATCTGCCTGTTCCTGCTGCTGGCCTTCACCGGCAGCTTCGTCACCAGCCTGGAAGCCTCGCGCACGCAGATGATCGCCCAGCTGCGCTCGCACGCCCAGGATGCCGCCACCGCGCTGGGCCTGTCGCTCACCCCGCACATCGACGATCCGGCGATGGTGGAGCTGATGGTCAGCTCGATCTTCGACAGCGGCTACTTCTCCAGCATCCGCGTGCTACAGGTCGAGGGCGACAAGGTGCTGGCCGAGCGCCGGATGAGCCCGGACAACGGCAAGGTGCCCGGCTGGTTCTCCCGCCTGGTCGACCTCCATCCCGAAGGCGGCGAGGCGCTGGTGATGCGCGGCTGGGAGCAGGCCGCGCGGGTCGAGGTGGTCAGCCACCCGCAGTTCGCCCTCGCCCGCCTGTGGGACAGTGCGCTGGGCAGCCTGACCTGGCTGCTGCTCTGCGGCCTGCTCAGCGCCGCCCTCGGCGGCTGGCTGCTGCGCGTGCAGCTGCGTCCGCTGGACAGCATGGTGCAGCAGGCCGAAGCCATCAGCCGCCGCGAGTTCCACAGCCTGCCGCAGGTGCCGCGCACCCCGGAGCTGCGCCGGGTGGTGCTGGCGATGAACCAGATGGTGGAGAAGCTGCGCAGCCTGTTCGCCGAGGAAGCCAGGCGCAGTGAAACGCTGCGCAGCGAAGCCTATCAGGACAGCCTCACCGGCCTGGCCAACCGCCGCCAGTTCGATATCCGCCTGAACGCCCAGCTGGTCGCCAGCGAACAGCACACTTCGGGCTATCTGCTGCTGCTGCGCATCAACGACCTGATCGGCCTCAACCAGCGCCTCGGCGCCGCACGCAGCGACGAGCTGATCCAGGCCATCGCCGGCCTGCTGCACCGTCAGGTCGCCCAACATGGCCACGCCGACTGGCTGGCCGCACGCATCCGCGGCGGCGACTTCGCCCTGCTCGCCCCCGGACTGTCCGCCGGCGAAGCCGACGCACTCGCCGCCAGCCTCGGCGAGGAATGCGAAAACCTGCGCAGCACCGACGCCAGCGACTGTGTGCCGGTGGCCTGCATCGGCCTGACCCTGTTCCAGCCCGGCGAAAGCGAACAGCAGCTGCTGACACGCGCCGACCAGGCCCTGGCCCAGGCCGAACAGCGGCCGGACAAGCCCTGGGAGCGCCTCGACAGCTACGAAGCCGGCAACGGCCGCGACCATCACGAATGGCATCAGTGGCTGGACCAGGCCCTGCTGCAGGGCAAGCTGCAGCTGTACTTCCAGCCGGTGGCGCGCAGCACCGACCATGCGGCGATCCTCCAGCACAAGGTGCTCGCCCGCCTGCTCGACCCGCAGGGCCAGGCCATCCCCGCCGGGCTGTTCCTGCCCTGGATCGCCCGCCTCGGCTGGTCGGCGCGTCTCGACCAGCTGATGCTCGAGCACGCCCTCGAGCACGTCCGCCAGTATCGCCAGCCGCTGGCCCTCAGCCTGTCCGGCGCCACGCTGCAGGACCAGGTCAGCATGGCGATGATCCTGCACACCCTGCGCGAGCATCCGCTGGCCGCCGAACTGCTCACCTTGGAACTGGACGAGCGCAGCCTGCCGCCCGCCGAGCAACTGCAGCCGCTGTGCCAGTCGATTCGCGAGACGGGTTTCCGCATCGCCCTGCAGCACTTCGGCGGCCGCTTCAGCCTGATCGGCAACCTTACCCACCTCGGTCTGGCCTACTTGAAGATCGACGGCAGCTACATCCGCGGGCTGGACCGGGAAGCCGACAAGCGCGTGTTCATCGAGGCCATCCGCCGCACCACGCACAGCATCGACCTGCCGCTGATCGCCGAGATGGTCGAGCAGGAAGGAGAAGCCCGCGCCCTGCGCGAGCTGGGCATCCACGGCGTGATGGGCCGCCTGATCGGCCCCCCGGCGCCCTGGCAACAGGGCTGAACCCCGACGGCCCACCGGGAGAATGGCGAGCCGGCCTCAGATCAGGTGATGCTCGTCCTCGTCGCCGAGCAGACCGCTCAGCCCGCCGAGCCCGGCGCGCACCTCCGCGCGCTCCTGCAACTTGCGCTGCGCCGCCACCGGCAGGTCGGTGTAGCGGATCACCCCGCGCTCGACCAACACGGATACCAGATCCTCCAGCACGCGGATCAGCTCGAGGTCGGAATCCTTCAGCCTGCTCAGGCGACTGCGCACCTCCTCGCGAGCGAGCCAGGCGTGCAACTCCTCGCTTCCCACGGCCAGCTGCTCGGTCATCCCCTCGAAAGGCTGCTGCTCGACCCGCAACAGGTGGCCCTGGGCATCTCTCTGCACGTAAACCATGATTTCCACTCCATGAAAAAGCCCGCCACCAGTCATGGTGGCGGGCTGGCTGGTTCAGCTCAGATTAGACGGTGTCGACCTTTAGCGTGCCGTCGCCGAGCATGCCGGTGATGACATCAGCCTCGCTGCTGCCGTAGCCACCGGGTGCGGCACTCAGCAGGTTGACGTCCTGGAGGACGATGGTCTGGTCGACAGGGATCGCCCCGACTCCAGCCCCAGCGGCCGGATCAAAGTTCCCACTGGAACTCACCCTGATGACCGTGTCGACAGCCGCGGTACCGCCGAGATTTGCCGTGCTGATGTCGATGTACCCCAAGAGGTTACCGATATCCCCGGAATGTCCATGCTCTCCGCTGAGAAGGTCGGCGAGATCCAGGCGATCCCCTCCCATCGAGAAGCCCTTGCTGAAGTCTGTGATGGTGTCGATGGCACCTGCTGCGACATCATCGGCTTGCCAGACGAAGGTATCCTTGCCTGCACCGCCAGTCAGCGTGTCATTGCCCTGGCCGCCGAACAGGATGTCATCGCCAGGATCACCGATCAGAGTGTCATTGCCACCGTAACCGAACATATAATCCTGGCCATCGGTCCCGGTGAGGGTCTCCCCGCTTTCGGTTCCCCAGATGCTCTTGGTATCCGGATAGACCGTCATGTCGATATTGCTAGTGACCGCATCCCCATCCCCATCGAATCCCGTTACTGGTAGCTCGAAGCTTACCGGCTGGATATCGGTCGATTGACCGAAAGAGAACTCAGCCAGTTTGAAGCTGGTGGTTGTACCATCCACAGATACTGTACCGTTGACGGACTCGATCCCCTCGATCTCCAGCGCATTGAAGTCTTCAGGATTACCCTGTGCATCGACGCTGTGTATTTCGAAAGTCCAGTCGTTCCCGATGTTGTAGAGAATCACCCCATTACCGTCTTGGGCAACGTGATTGGCGTTGCTCTGGACATTGCCTGCCGCATCGTAAATGACGATCTCGCTGGCCAAGAGGGCCAACGGGATCTGGCTGATCGTACCGAGCCCTCCCCCGACCATGGTGCTAGTCGCATTGGTTGCACTACCAGTCACTTCGTAGATGCGCAGCCTGAAATCGGCATCCTTGCCGCCACCAGAGATGGAAATCTTCTGTTTGAACGCATAAATGTCGCTCTGGTATCCACTGAAACTGTAGCTTTTGTTGTTCGGCGAATCGACCACGCTGAGATTGGTCACTAGGTCGTAACGGATCACTTCGGTATTGGATATCTCGTTTCCTTGCCCTACCCCGAGTTCGGTGGAGTTACTGTTAACGGTTCCGGCACTCCCACCCAGCGGCAGGATCTCCGAAGAAACCAGCACGTCATCACTGCCGTCGAGATCAGGGTTCTGAGTTGTCCCGATGTTCAATCCCTTGAAAGGAACGTTGCCGCCACCGATCCCGGAAAGATCCTTGACGACGGTAATCAACTCATTGGAAATGAAGGTACCTTCGAACATGGTGATGGATACATCACCACCGGGGTTGATTTGTGCCGAGAATGCCACGTCCCCATCAGCGGTCTTCGCAACAATGTGCTGATTGTCACCTTGGTAGAAGAGATAAAGCAGCTCGTTGTTCAGGAACAGGTCGTTATCGTCAACATCCTGGAAGACCTGACCGTCCGTGATGGTGAACTCGATAGAACCAACACCATCCGATCCAGCTGCTCCGGCGAAGTTGAGCGACTTGGTAACAGTCGTAGGGAGAGGGTTCTCTATCCCCAGCACTACATGGACATCGTCTGGGGTGAAGGGACTCGGGCCGTCGTCGTCGAAGCTGAACGCCGAGGTCGTGTTATTGGCCAGCACGATCGTATCGGAGGCCACTATCTGGTCGCCATCGCCGTCGACACGGGTGACCTGGACCTGCAGCGACAGTGTGCTGCCCGGCGCCAGCAGCAGCTGCACCGCCTCGTCGTACAGACTGTCGTTGCCGTTATCCAGCGCCTCGTACAGGGTGGTCTGCAACTGCAGCGAGCCACCGACATTGACGATCTCGATCTTGAAAACGGTCTGGTTGGTGGCGTCCTTGCCTTCCAGCACGCCGGCACCCGTGGCGAATAGGGTGATCGCCCCGCCATTGGTGGCCACCAGGTTGGTGGCCAACCCACCAGCCGGGACGCCGGTGAAGCTCACCACCGTGCTGAGCGAGCCCGCGCCATCCGAGCCGTAGCTGCCGCTGATGTTGAACAGCCCCAGCAGTCCGCCACTCAGCGCCGTGGTCGCCCGCGCCAGCGCGCCGGGCACATCGTCGTTGACGTAGCTGTCGGCCGCTTCGCCAGCGGCGTAGTGGTCGGCGTGGCCGGTGGTTTCGTCCAGCGAGACCGTCACTGCCGCCGTACCGCCGGCATTGGCCGTCACGGTCTGGGTCGGGCCATCGTCGTCGAAGCTGAAGGCCGAAGTCGTGTTATTGGCCAGCACCACCCTGTCGGAAGCCACGATGGTGTCGCCATCGCCGTCGACACGGGTTACCTGCAGTTGCAGCGACAGCGTGCTGCCCGGCTCCAGCAACAGGCTCACCGCCTCGTCGTACAGACTGTCGTTGCCGTTGTCCAGCGCCTCGTACAGGGTGGTCTGCAGTTGCAGCGCGCCACCGACGTTGACGATCTCGATCTTGAAAACGGTCTGGTTGGTGGCGTCCTTGCCTTCCAGCACGCCGGCACCCGTGGCGAATAGGGTGATCGCCCCGCCATTGGTGGCCACCAGGTTGGTGGCCACCCCGCCGGCCGGCACACCCTGGAAGGTCACCGCCGTGCTCAGCGAGCCCGCACCGTCCGAACCGTAGCTGCCGCTGACGGTGAACAGCCCCAGCAGTCCACCGTTCAGCGCCGTGGTCGCCCGCGCCAGCGCGCCGGGCACATCGTCATTGACGTAGCTGTCGGCCGCTTCGCCAGCGGCGTAGTGGTCGCTGGGGCCGGTGGTTTCGTCCAGAGAAACCGTCACTGCCACCGTACCGCCGGCATTGGCCGTCACGGTCTGGGTCGGGCCATCGTCGTCGAAGCTGAAGGCCGAAGTCGTGTTATTGGCCAGCACCACCCTGTCGGAAGCCACGATGGTGTCGCCATCGCCGTCGGTACGGGTTACCTGCAGTTGCAGCGACAGCGTGCTGCCCGGCTCCAGCAGCAGGCTCACCGCCTCGTCGAACAGCCCGTCGGTGCCGTTGTCCAGCGCCTCGTACAGGGTGGTCTGCAGTTGCAGCGCGCCACCGACGTTGACGATCGCGATGGTGAACACCGTGTCGCCATCGGCGTCCACACCGCTCAGTTGAGTCGGGCTGCTGGCGATCAGGGTGATCGCACCGCCATCGGTGGCCACCAGGTTGGTGGCCACCCCGCCGGCCGGCACACCCTGGAAGGTCACCGCCGTGCTCAGCGAGCCCGCACCGTCCGAACCGTAGCTGCCGCTGACGGTGAACAGCCCCAGCAGTCCGCCACTCAGCGTCGTGGTCGCCCGCGCCAGCGCGCCGGGCACATCGTCATTGACGTAGCTGTCGGCCGCTTCGCCAGCGGCGTAGTGGTCGCTGGGGCCGGTGGTTTCGTCCAGAGAAACCGTCACTGCCACCGTACCGCCGGCATTGGCCGTCACGGTCTGGGTCGGGCCATCGTCGTCGAAGCTGAAGGCCGAAGTCGTGTTATTGGCCAGCACCACCCTGTCGGAAGCCACGATGGTGTCGCCATCGCCGTCGGTACGGGTTACCTGCAGTTGCAGCGACAGCGTGCTGCCCGGCTCCAGCAGCAGACTCACCGCCTCGTCGTACAGACTGTCGGTGCCGTTATCCAGCGCCTCGTACAGGGTGGTCTGCAACTGCAGCGAGCCACCGACATTGACGATCTCGATCTTGAAAACGGTCTGGTTGGTGGCGTCTTTGCCTTCCAGCACGCCGGCACCCGTGGCGAATAGGGTGATCGCCCCGCCATTGGTGGCCACCAGGTTGGTGGCCAACCCACCAGCCGGGACGCCGGTGAAGCTCACCACCGTGCTGAGCGAGCCCGCGCCATCCGAGCCGTAGCTACCGCTGATGTTGAACAGCCCCAGCAGTCCGCCACTCAGCGTCGTGGTCGCCCGCGCCAGCGCGCCGGGCACATCGTCGTTGACGTAGCTGTCGGCCGCTTCGCCAGCGGCGTAGTGGTCGACGGGGCCGGTGGTTTCGTCCAGCGAGACCGTCACTGCCGCCGTACCGCCGGCATTGGCCGTCACGGTCTGGGTCGGGCCATCGTCGTCGAAGCTGAAGGCCGAAGTCGTGTTATTGGCCAGCACCACCCTGTCGGAAGCCACGATGGTGTCGCCATCGCCGTCGGTACGGGTTACCTGCAGTTGCAGCGACAGCGTGCTGCCCGGCTCCAGCAACAGGCTCACCGCCTCGTCGAACAGCCCGTCGGTGCCGTTGTCCAGCGCCTCGTACAGGGTGGTCTGCAGTTGCAGCGCGCCACCGACGTTGACGATCGCGATGGTGAACACCGTGTCGCCATCGGCGTCCACACCGCTCAGTTGGGTCGGGCTGCTGGCGATCAGGGTGATCGCACCGCCATCGGTGGCCACCAGGTTGGTGGCCAACCCACCAGCCGGGACGCCGGTGAAGCTCACCACCGTGCTCAGCGAGCCCGCACCGTCCGAACCGTAGCTGCCGCTGACGGTGAACAGCCCCAGCAGTCCACCGCTCAGCGCCGTGGTCGCCCGCGCCAGCGCGCCGGGCACATCGTCATTGACGTAGCTGTCGGCCGCTTCGCCAGCGGCGTAGTGGTCGCTGGGGCCGGTGGTTTCGTCCAGCGAGACCGTCACTGCCGCCGTACCGCCGGCATTGGCCGTCACGGTCTGGGTCGGGCCATCGTCGTCGAAGCTGAAGGCCGAAGTCGTGTTATTGGTCAGCACCACCCTGTCGGAAGCCACGATGGTGTCGCCATCGCCGTCGGTACGGGTTACCTGCAGTTGCAGCGACAGCGTGCTGCCCGGCTCCAGCAGCAGGCTCACCGCCTCGTCGAACAGCCCGTCGGTGCCGTTGTCCAGCGCCTCGTACAGGGTGGTCTGCAGTTGCAGCGCGCCACCGACGTTGACGATCGCGATGGTGAACACCGTGTCGCCATCGGCGTCCACACCGCTCAGTTGAGTCGGGCTGCTGGCGATCAGGGTGATCGCACCGCCATCGGTGGCCACCAGGTTGGTGGCCACCCCGCCGGCCGGCACACCCTGGAAGGTCACCGCCGTGCTCAGCGAGCCCGCACCGTCCGAACCGTAGCTGCCGCTGACGGTGAACAGCCCCAGCAGTCCACCGTTCAGCGCCGTGGTCGCCCGCGCCAGCGCGCCGGGCACATCGTCATTGACGTAGCTGTCGGCCGCTTCGCCAGCGGCGTAGTGGTCGCTGGGGCCGGTGGTTTCGTCCAGAGAAACCGTCACTGCCACCGTACCGCCGGCATTGGCCGTCACGGTCTGGGTCGGGCCATCGTCGTCGAAGCTGAAGGCCGAAGTCGTGTTATTGGCCAGCACCACCCTGTCGGAAGCCACGATGGTGTCGCCATCGCCGTCGGTACGGGTTACCTGCAGTTGCAGCGACAGCGTGCTGCCCGGCTCCAGCAGCAGGCTCACCGCCTCGTCGAACAGCCCGTCGGTGCCGTTGTCCAGCGCCTCGTACAGGGTGGTCTGCAGTTGCAGCGCGCCACCGACGTTGACGATCGCGATGGTGAATACCGTGTCGCCATCGGCGTCCACACCGCTCAGTTGAGTCGGGCTGCTGGCGATCAGGGTGATCGCACCGCCATCGGTGGCCACCAGGTTGGTGGCCAGTCCGCCGGCAGGTACCCCCTGGAAGCTCACCTCCGTGATCAGCGCGCCCACTCCATCCGAGCCGTAACTGCCGCTGACGTTGAACAGGCCGAGCAGTCCACCGCTCAGCGTCGTGGTCGCCCGCGCCAGCGCGCCGGGCACATCGTCATTGACGTAGCTGTCGGCCGCTTCGCCAGCGGCGTAGTGGTCGCTGGGGCCGGTGGTTTCGTCCAGCGAGACCGTCACTGCCGCCGTACCGCCCGCATTGGCCGTCACGGTCTGGGTCGGGCCATCGTCGTCGAAGGTGATCGTCAACGTTCCCTGGGCCTTGCTGTCGTCCGCATCGGCTACCGTGTAGTAGATGAGATCGACCGTAGCGTCGTTCTCGGTGTTGTCGCCAACCTGCCCGTCAAGAGAGGGGTGCAGCACGTTATCGTGCAGGGTGACCGTGAACTCGCCAGTGGTGGGGTCGTCAACCTCAACAGTGAACAGCACGCCGCGCGGCCCTATGGCGGTCAGCGTATTGTTGGCGGCATTCCAGCTGTACGTTACCGTCTCGGTGCCAACCGTCGCCGTCTTGCCATCCATTGCGGCGAAGCTGATCGAGCCGGGGCCATCGGGGCCGAAGTCGTGGACGAGAACGCCACTGAAGGTGGCCTCATTCAGATCCGGGTCCGGAGTCACCACAAGGTCATCCTGCGTGCTCGCAGGGTTACCGCCCAGGAGTCCGTCGTCGTCAACAGCTGCAAAGGTCTGCCCGGCGGTCGGCACATTGGCATCGGTGATGCTGAAACTGGCGTTTTTGGTTACGGCATCGCCGTCGCCGTCAGTCACCGTGAACGTCAGGTTGTCGACCACTGCTACGTCGCTGATCACGCTAGCATCGGCGGTGAAACTGTAACTTCCATCCGCCTTGACCTTGATCAGACCGTGACCGGTATCGATCTGCTGGGAGTAGCCATCCTGGCCGAAGCTGAGTGCCTGCCCATTGACATGAGTGACGCTCGCTCCGTCGGCCCCCGCGACGAAGTCGAAGCTCCCGACAACAGTGGTTCCCTCGAGCAGGCTGCGCTGCCCTTCGTCAGAAGCACTGGGCATGTCGTCGTCGAAGGTAATGCTCAGAGTCCCGCGGGCGACGCTATTGTCGGCATCCGACACGGTGTAATAGACCAGATCCGCGATAGCATCATTCTCGGTATTGTCACCGGCCACGCCGTTCAGAGGCGCGTGCAACACGTTCTGCAACAGCGTGACGGTATAGGCTCCGGTCAACGGGTTGACCGCAACGGTGAACAGCTGCAGGCCATCGCGACCACCACCCTCGACAATAGCGGTCAAGGTGCTGGTGTCGTCATCCCAGGAATAGCGGACTGTTTCGCTGCCTATAGCCTGCGTCTCGCCTTGCATGCTGGCGAAGCTGATGGTACCGGGACCATCCCCGCCGAAGTCGTGCGGCAACGTGCCGCTGAAGGTGGCTTCGTCGAGGTCAGGATCCGGCGCGACGAGCAGATCCCCCAGCGTACTGACCGGATTACCGCCCGAGAGCCCATCGTCATCCACTGCCGCAGCAGTCTTCCCTGCGCTCGGTGCATTGGCATCCAGGATACCGATGGAGAAGTTTTCCGTCACGGCGTCACCATCGCCATCAGTAACCGTGAAGGTGATGTTGTCGGTCACAATTTCTGGATTCAGGACACTGGCATCTGCAGTGAAGCTGTAGCTGCCATCGGCTTTGACCTTGATCAGCCCATGACCGGTATCGATCGCCTGCGAGTAGCCATCCTGGCCAAAGATCAGTGCCTGACCATTGATATGGGTGACATTTGCGCCATCGGCGCCGGCCACGAAATCGAAGACGCCGCTGAAGCTGTCTCCTTCATCGAGGACACGCAGTGGCTCTTCCGTAGCGGAGGGCATGTCGTCGTCGAAAGTGATGCTTAGGGTGCCCTGGGCAGTGCTGTCGTCCGCATCGGATACCGCGTAGTAGATGAGATCGGCGGTCGCCTCGTTCTCCGAATTGTCCCCGAGCTGCCCATCCAGCGACTCGTGCAGCACATTCTGCAGCAACGTGACGGTGTAGCTACCAGTGAGAGGATCGACTACCACAGTGAAAAGTGCACCACGGGGACCAGTTGCCGTCAGGGTATTGCTGTCGGCATTCCAGCTGTAGGTGACGGTTTCGGTACCCACGGTACCGATCTTGCCGTCCATCGCAATGAAGGTGATTGCGCCGGGACCATCAGCACCGAAGTCGTGCGGCAGCGTGCCACTGAATGTCGCCTCGTTGCCATCTGGGTCCGGCGAAACCACCATATCGCCCGCCGAGCTAGCAGCATTACCGCCTTCCAGGCCATCCTCATCTACCGCCGCCCTCGCATCGCCGGCCGTTGGTGCATTGGCATCGGTGATGCTGAAGCTTGCATCTTGTGTCACTGCATCGCCATCACCATCGGTAACGGTGAAGGTGAGGTTATCGACTACCGGTTCTCGACTGATCACGCTGGCATCGGCTGTGAAGCTGTAGATGCCATCCGCCTTGACCTTGATCAGCCCGTTTCCGGTATCGATTACCTGCGAGAAACCATCCGCACCAAAGACCAATTGAATACCGTTGATGTGGGTGACCGTTGCCCCGTCGGCACCTGCCGTGAAGTCGAATACGCCCGTGATGGTGGCGCCTTCGGCAAGGCCTTGCTGCGGTTCAGCGAATACCAGTGGGACATCATCGGCAATAACGATATCCAGCGAGGCTGAAGCGCTCGAACCATCCGTATCCGTCACGACTACAGGAAAGCTCTCCCCTGCCAGATCGCTTCCCGGTGCATGATCCACGGGGGCCTGCAGGGTGTAGGTGTAGGAAACCGTGCCGCCGGTCTCGGTGCCGCTATAGCCATTGATGACGAGCTCCCCGGCGGGAGTATCGATTACCAGGGGATAGGTTGAAGCATTGGCCAATTCAGCATAAGTGAGGGTGATGCCGGCGATGCTAACCGTGGCGATGCCATCCAGGGCCGTGATGGTGAAGCTTCCATTCTGGGTCAGGGGATCCGACCTATCCGTGCCGTTGGGCAGGTCATCCTCATCGAGTCGGACTTCGCCCCCCACAACTCCCAGCCCGTCAATGATCACACCATTGTCCGGCAACTCATCCGCATCGACCGGAAACTCGGTCGGCGACAACGGTGCGAACGGCAGCGGCCCGGTGGGATAACCGATGTTCGGATCGACGCGATCCGCGGTTTCGCCGAGCAGTACGAAGGAGATGCCGCCCCCGCCAGCACCAGCGCCACCCGCCCCGCCGGCTCCCGGGCCGGCGGCGGTGGCCGGCAGGCCGGTGGTCGGGTCGATGCCGGCGGCAATGGCTTTCTGAATCTGCTCAACGTCGGTGAGAAGGGCGCTGCTGGGGGCCTCCGCCGAGCTGGAGGGCTCGATCCTGGCCCTGGCCTCCTCGCCGGCCAGCAGCTGGTCATCCAGGGTCAGGATGCTTTCGCGCCCGACCGTCAGCTCCTCACCATTGACCAGGCGAATGGCCACCGCGCCGTCGGCACCGGTGAGCAACTGCTCGCCGGCGTAGACGCGATCGCCCTGCTCCAGCAGACGTTTGCTGCCATCAGCCGCTACCGCATGAACCTCGCCGACAATCGTTTTGACGACACCGATCAACCTAGCCATGACTCATCCTCCAGTAGCCGCTCCAAGCGGCCAGCGTGCATCGCCGAGTCAGGCAGAGGAGGTGTCGGAAGCCAGCCAATCAGGTGAAGAGTGCAGATGCATGCGGTTGCTCGGGCCACTCACCGCAGACCAAATGACAGAAAATCGTCATTCCAGTGACCATGAATCCACAACGACCGGCTTCCCCCTGGCTGTGCTCTCCTTTCCCTTCTGCCCGATCTACATGAATCCTCAAAAAACCCGCTGAATACGCGCACATACGCGGATTTTTCCCTCCTTAAAAAATGGCCAGTATTCGTAAGAACACATAAGACTGTTTCGACATAGGTGTTATGAAGAACTCTTCTGAGCATTTCCACAGGGATGTTCTTACATGTCTTTAGAACCGGGACGAGCTCAAGGCGCAGGATATGCCACTTTTTTGGCGCCTGACCAACCCGCTAAAAATGGACAGTGGAAAGGAGATACCCATGCGCCTCTCACCCCTGTGGGTCGGTATTCTGATGGCGGCAGGATTCAACCAGGCTTCGGCCATGAGTCTTTCGGAAGCGATTCAGAGCACGATCGACAATCACCCCGAAATTCACTCCGGTACCAACAGCCGCCTATCCGCTGACGAAGAGCTGAAGATCGCCAAGGGGGGCTACCTACCCACAGTGGACATGCTCGCCAGCTATGGGCGCGAGCAGACCGACAGCCCCAGCACCCGCATCGTCGGCGACCACAACAAGGAAACCCTGAATGCCCGCACGGCCGAGCTGCGGCTGCGCCAGATGGTGTTCGACGGCTTCTATACCCCCAACGAGGTGGCTCGCAACGAAGCGGTGGTGAACTCCAAAGCCTATCGCCTGCTGGGTGCATCGGAGAGCCTGGCACTACGCACCGTCGAGGTTTACCTGGATGTCCTCAAGCGCCGCGAGATGGTGGCCCTGGCCGAGAATAACCTGCAGGCCCACCGGCGCATCCACGACCAGATCAGCCTGCGCGCCCAGCGCGGCGTCGGCAGCACCGCCGACCGCGACCAGTCGGAAGCCCGTCTGGCCCTGGCCGAGAACAACCTCTACACCGAGCAGGTGAATCTGGCCGACGCCGAGGCGAACTTCTTCAGCGCCGTGGGCCGCATGCCCGACCAGCTGGAGACGCCCTCCTCGATCAAGCCGCAAATGCCTGACAGCGTCGCCACCGCCCGCGACACGCTGATGGACAACAACCCCCTGCTCAAGTCGGCCCAGGCCGACGTCAACGCGGCCGAGAAACAGTACGAGGCCGCCAAGTCCAAGTTCTACCCGCGCTTCGATGTCGAGCTGTCGGGCACCGCCGACGACGACATCCAGGGCGACGAGGGCCACTACAACACCTGGTATGCCGGCGTGGTGATGAACTACAACCTGTTCAACGGCATGCGCGACAAGTCGCTGCTGCAGGCCAACGCCCACAAGATCAACGAGTCGATGGACATCCGCAACAACGCGCTGCGGGTGCTCAACGAGAACCTGATGCTGTCGTGGAACGCCATGGAAAACGCCCGCCTGCAAACGCCCAGGGCCCGCGACTACGCGGACTATAGCGCCCGGGTTCGCGAGGCGTATCAGCAGCAGTTCTCCCTGGGCCAGCGCACCCTGCTCGACCTGCTGGACAGCGAGAACGAACTCTTCACAGCCAACCGGCGCTACACCGAAGTGCGCTACACCGAAGAATTCTCGATGTACCGGGTGATGGCCACCCTGGGCAACCTGCTGCGCACCCACAACATCGTGGCGCCGACCGAGGCCGTGGCCCTGACCGAGGTGAAGAGCGAGGCACGCCTGCCGGCCATGAAGTGAACCAGGGGACACGTGGATCCTGCAGGCACAGCCGGCTCGCAGAGGCCGGTGGCGACCCGGGGGAAAAGGTCGCCAGCCTGCAGGTTTCGCGCTTCATGGAAGATCTCGACAACTTGAATTAATGACTCACTTGCGGGATGGGGGATGTCGTCATGACAACCATGGAACAGGTGGGCAATGCGGTCGATCCGCGGCAACTTCACGATGACCCGCTGCTCGATGGCCTGCTGATCCTCGGCAGGCTGCATGGGCGGACGGTCAGCCGGGCCAGCCTCAGCGCCGGCCTGCCCCTCGCCAACCAGCTGCTCAGTCCTGACCTGCTGCCTCGCGCGGCGGCTCGCGCCGGTCTGCAGGCCCGTCTGCTGCGCCGCCCGCTGGATGCCATTTCCGCCCTCAACCTGCCGGTACTCCTGCTGCTCAAGGATGGTCGCAGCGCGGTGCTGCGCCAATGGGACGAGCAAGGCCGCGCGCTGATCCTGCCTTCGGAGGCCGCCGGAGGCGAGCAATGGGTCGAGCGCGAGCAGCTGGCCAGCGAGTATTCCGGCCAGGCCCTGTTCGCCCGCCCGCGCCATGAACTGGAGGAGCTGCGCACACCACTGGTGCCACGGGTACAGTCCTGGTTTCGCGACACCCTCAAGCTGTCGCGCGGCCTGTATACCGACGCCATCCTCGCCAGCCTGCTGATCAACCTGCTCGGTCTGATGGTGCCGCTGTTCGTCATGCAGACCTACGACCGGGTGGTGCCCAATCAGGCGCTCTCCACCCTGTGGGTGCTGACCATCGGCCTGCTGCTCGGCACCCTGTTCGAGCTGCTGCTGCGCGTGCTGCGTTTCCGTCTGCTGGACGTGGCCGGCAAGAAAACCGACGTGGTGCTCTCCGCCACCCTGTTCGAGCGCATCACCGGGATGATGATGAAGGCGCGCCCCGCCTCCGTCGGCGGTTTCGCCCAGAGCATCCACGACTTCCAGGGCCTGCGCGAATTCCTCACCGCGGTGACCCTGACCAGCCTTATCGACCTGCCCTTCGCGCTGCTGATGATGCTGGTAATCGGCCTGCTCGGCGGCTGGCTGGTGGTGATTCCGTTGCTGGCCTTCCCGATCACCGCCCTGTTCGCCCTGATCATCCAGCAGCGCCTGCGCGACACCGTGCAGCGCAGCCTGGCGCTGGGCGCCGAACGCCAGGCCCTGCTGATCGAGACCCTCAGCGGTCTGGAAACCCTGAAGAGCTGCGGGGCCGAGAGCGAGCGCCAGCACCAGTGGGAAAGCACCCACGGCGCCTTGACCCGCCTCGACGCCCACGCCCGCACGCTCTCGGCCATCGCCATGAACGGCACCCTGTTCCTGCAACAGCTGGCGGGGGTGGCGATGATCGTGGCCGGCGTCTATTCCATCATCGCCGGCAGCCTGAGCGTCGGCGCGCTGGTCGCCTGCTACATGCTCAACGGCCGGATCATGGCACCGCTCGGGCAGATCGCCAGCCTGATCACCCGCCATCAGCAAGCCCAGTTGACCATGAAGAGCACCGACGCGCTGATGGCCCTGCCGCAGGAGCGCGACAACCAGCAGCGCCCCCTGGAGCATGCCCGCCTGAAAGGCGCCATCGAGCTGCGCCAGGTGGCCTTCAGCTATCCGGGGCAGAGCGGCCCGGCCCTGCAGGGCGTCAACCTGCGCGTCGCCCCCGGCGAGAAGATCGGCATCATCGGCCGCAGCGGCTCGGGCAAGAGCACCCTGGCGCGCCTGCTGATGGGCTTCTACGCGCCGAACGAAGGTCAGATCCTGTTCGACGGGCTCGACCAGCGGCAGATCGACGTAGCCGACCTGCGCCACCAGATCGGCTACGTCGCCCACGACCTGCCGCTGCTCTCCGGCACCCTGCGCAGCAACCTGACCCTGGGAGCTCGCTACGTCAGCGACGAGCGCCTGCTCGAAGTCGCCGACCTGACCGGGGTCAGCGACCTGGCCCGCCAGCATCCGCAGGGCTTCGAGCGACCGGTGGGCGAGCGCGGTCAGCTGCTCTCGGGCGGACAGCGCCAAGCCGTGCTGCTGGCGCGCGCGCTGATGCTCGACCCGCCGATCCTGGTGCTGGACGAACCCACCAGCTCGATGGACAACAGCAGCGAGGAAGTGCTGCGCAATCGCCTGCGCGACTGGAACCGCAACAAGACACTGCTGCTGATCACCCACCGTACCGCCATGCTCAGCCTGGTGGATCGCCTGATCGTGCTCGATGGCGGCAAGATCGTCGCCGACGGCCCGAAGGAAGCCGTGATCGAGGCCCTGCGCAAGGGCCGCGTCGGCCCCGCATCGGTTTGAGGAGGCAATCATGGGCGCTCTGCAGAATGCCGGCGACTACCTGAACATGCGGCGTGACAAGCACGATATCGAGTTCATGCCCGAGGTGCAGGGCGCGCTGGTGGAGGACTCCACCCGCCTGACCCGGCTGACCGTATGGCTGATCGCCCTGCTGCTGCTCACCGCGCTGGTCTGGGCGCACTTCGCCGTGCTCGACGAGGTGACCACCGGCGAAGGCAAGGCGATTCCCTCGAGCAAGCTGCAGACCATCCAGAACCTGGAGGGCGGCATAGTCGCGGAGATCTTCGTCCGTGAAGGCCAGGTGGTGAACAAGGGCGACATGCTGCTGCGCCTGGACGATACCCGCTTCGTCTCCAACAAAAGCGAGAGCGAAGCCGACCGCCTCGCCCTGCTCGCCCGGGTCGAACGCCTCAGCGCCGAGGCGGAGGGCCGCGAACTGCGGTTGCCGGAGGAGATCGCCAGCGCAGCTCCGGGGCTGGCCGCCGACGAGCTGGCGCTGTATCGCTCGCGCCAGCAGGGCCTGACCAGCGAGGTCAACATCCTGAATGAGCAGCTGCGGCAGAAGACCCAGGAGCTGGCGGAGTTCCGAGCCAAGGCCCAGCAGTACCGCTCCAGCCTCGGCCTGATCCAGAGTGAGCTGAACATGTCCGAGCCGCTGGTGAAGAGTGGCGCCATCTCCCAGGTGGAAATCCTCCGCCTGCGCCGCAGCGCGGTGGAAACCCGCGGCGCGCTGGAGGCCACCACCCTGGCGATCCCGCGCGCCGAAGCCGGGGTCAAGGAGGTGGAACGCAAGATCGAGGAGGCCAGGCTGCGGTTTCGCACCGAGGCCCTGAAGGAGCTCAACGAGGTGCGCACCGAACTGAGCAAGATCACCGCCTCCAGCCTCGCCATCGAGGACCGGGTCAGCCGCACCTCGGTGGTCTCGCCGGTACATGGCATCGTCAAGCAGCTCAAGGTCAACACCATCGGTGGGGTGGTACAGCCGGGCAGCGATCTGGTCGAAGTCGTGCCGCTGGAGGACAGCCTGCTGATCGAGGCGCGCATCCGCCCGCAGGATATCGCCTTCCTGCACCCCGGCCAGCAGGCGATGGTCAAGTTCACCGCCTACGACTACACCATCTACGGCGGCCTCAAGGCCAAGCTCGAACTGATCAGCGCCGACACCATCACCGACGAGGAAGGCAACAGCTTCTACCTGATCCAGGTGCGCACCGAGAAGAGCCACCTGGGCAGCGAGGAGAAGCCGCTGCTGATCATTCCCGGCATGGTGGCCAACGTCGACATCATCACCGGCCACAAGAGCGTGCTGGACTACCTGCTCAAGCCGGTGCTCAAGGCGCGCACCGAAGCCCTGCGCGAGCGCTGAATCGCCGCCACCGGAAGCCGACACGTTGCGCAGTTCGGGGGCCGCTGGCCCCCGAGTTCATTCCGGGCGGCCTTCGCCCAGGTGATTGCGCCGGTAGGTGTCCTCGCCCATCGCCGCGATCTGCCCGTCGATCAGCGCCTCGAACGGTCGCAGCAGCGCATCGAAGCGCCCCGCCCCTTCCAGCGTGTTGAGGCAGTGGACGATGGCCTCCAGAGTGGACAACGCGCCCGGACCGGGCGCCTTGCGCAGTCGATAGCGACTGGCCCGCGCCTCCTCCAGGGTCAGCCGCGGCAACCGGGCAAGCCAGGGATTGCAGTGCAGGATGCGCCGTGCCTTGCGCCAGGTGCCGTCGGGCACGATCAGCCAGCGCTCGCCCTGCGGGCCGGCATCGGCCGCCGCCAGCTGCTCGACGCTGCACGCCTGCTCACCGGGAAACAGCAGCCAGACCTCGCGGCCGGCCAGCTCCATCTCCAGCTCGGGGAAATGCTCGCCCACGCGCAGGTCGGCATTGGCCAGGCCAAGGGCCGCCAGGCGGGCGGTGTTCAGCGCATGGCGCGTCTCGTCCGGGTGCTGGAGGATCAGCACCCGGGTGCGGTTTTCGAGATGAGGGATCAGCGGACACAGGCAATGCGTCAGCGGTCGCGCACAGCGCGGGCAACGGGCTCGGGACATGGTGCTGATTGTCGCACGGTGACCACCGGAAAATCGCCTAGCAGCCTTCGCGAACCTGCCCGCGCGCCGACGCCGAAGTGCCCAGCACCCGCCGCCACCAGCCATCGGCGCTGACCAGGCTGATGCCGAGCAGCACCAGCAGCCCGCCGGCGACGAAGAAGACATCGAGGCGCTCGTCCAGCAGCAGCACGCCGAAGGCCACGCCGAACAGCGGCGTGAGGAACGAGCACACGCCGATCTGCGCGGCGAGGTAGCGACGCAGCAGCCAGAACCAGGCCAGATAGCTGGCGAAGGACACCAGCACGCCCTGGAACAGCAGGCTGCCCCATACCGGCGCCGTGAAGCTCGCCCCGGCGGCCTGGCCGGTCAGCCAGGCCAGTGGCAGCAGCAGCACGGCCGAGCCGGCCAGCTGGTAGAGCAGGGTTTTCGAGGCCGACGCCTCGGCTAGTCGCGAGCAGCGCACGGCGACCGTGGTCATGCCCCAGCACAGCCCGGCCAGCAGGGCCCACAGATCGCCCAGCAGCACCTGCACGGACAACCGCTGGCGCAGCGCGCCGGCGCCGAAGGCCAGCAAGATGCCGGCAAAAGCCAGCAGGATGCCGCCCCACTGCAGGCGGCGCAGACGCTCGCCGGGCGACAGCAGATGCAGCCCCAGGGCAGAGAAGATCGGTGCGGTATACAGCAGCACCACCACATGGGAAGCACTGGCGTACCGCAGCGCTTCGGCCGCGGACATGAACTCGAGGGTGAACAGCACGGCGACCAGCGCCCCGGCACGCCAGGTGCCGTCGCCCGGACTGAACGGCTGGCGACGGCAGAGCATGAACAGCCCCACCAGCAGCGCAGCGATCGCCGAGCGCAGAGCGACCTGCAGCAGTGGCGACATGTCCGGCGCCGCCAGCTTGATCGCCACCTGCTGCATGCCCCACAGGGAACAGAGCAGCACCATCAACTGCAGGGCGAAGGCATCCATACCGCGGCGACTGGCAGACATGGGCAACTCCTCAGGCATGAGCGCGCCCCGGCACGGAGGCGGCGGGATCGCGAGGAAGGTTCTTCTGCTTGGCTACGCCCCGATGATGCGGCGCCGGGCGCTGACGCCGGTTACCCGCCTGCGACCAGGCGAATGCCTGTTCGCGTCATTTCGCGGCCATGTCGGAGGGTCGAGGAGGGAGTACGGCGGGGCGGCCCGAGGGCAGGCCGCCGGGAAGGGACTTCAGTTGGCGGCGAGGAAGCGCATGCCCTCCTCCAGGCCGGCCGGGGTCAGCGGGTACATGCGCTCCTGCACCAGTTCGCGTACCAGGGCGTTGGAGCTGCTGTACTTCCAGGCGTCCTGCGGATAGGGGTTGATCCAGATGAGCTTCCTGTAGGTGTCCATGAAGCGCTGCATCCAGACGAAGCCCGGCTCCTCGTTCCAGTGCTCGACGCTGCCGCCGGCGTGGGTGATCTCGTAGGGCCCCATCGAGGCATCGCCGACGAACACCACCTTGTAGTCCGGGCCGTACTTGTGCAGCAGGTCCCAGGTGGCGATCCGCTCGCTGTGGCGGCGCTGGTTGTCCTTCCACACCGACTCGTAGACGAAGTTGTGGAAGTAGAAGTGCTCGAGATGCTTGAACTCGGTGCGGCAGGCGGAGAACAGCTCCTCGCAGACCTTGACGTGGGTGTCCATGGAGCCGCCGATGTCGAGCAGCAGCAGGAGCTTGACCGCGTTGCGCCGCTCGGGACGCATGCGGATGTTGAGCAGGCCGGCGTCGCGCGCGGTGTGCTCGATGGTGCCGTCGAGATCGAACTCCTCGGCCGCGCCCTCGCGGGCGAACTTGCGCAGCCGGCGCAGGGCGAGCTGGATGTTGCGCGAACCGAGCTCCATCTGGTCGTCGAGGTTGCGGTACTGGCGCTGCTCCCAGACCTTGGCCGCCCGCCCCTGACGCTCGCCGGCGTCGCCGACGCGGATGCCCTCGGGATGGTAGCCGCCGGAACCGAACGGGCTGCTGCCGCCGGTACCGATCCACTTGTTGCCGCCGGCATGCCGCTCCTTCTGCTCCTCCAGACGCTGCTTGAACGCCTCGAGCAGCGCATCGAGGCCACCCAGGCTCTTGAGCTGCGCCTTGTCCTCCTCGCTGAGGAAGCGCTCGAACTCCTTGCGCAGCCAGTCCTCGGGGATCAGCGCCTGCAGCGCCGCATCGAGGTTCTGCAGCCCCTGGAAGTAGGCGGCGAAGGCGCGGTCGAACTTGTCGAAATGGCGCTCGTCCTTGACCAGCACGGTACGCGCCAGGAAGTAGAAGGCGTCCATGTCGGCGAACACCACCTGGCGCTCGAGCGCTTCGAGCAGGTCGAGCAGTTCGCGCAGCGACACCGGCACCTTGGCCGCACGCAGTTCGTTGAACAGATTGAGCAGCATCGTCAGGTTCCGTGCAGAATCAGGCCGGTTGCAGCTGCGCGCTGGGCATCGAGGCCTCTGCGGCGGCGACCGCGGAATCAGCCGGGCTGGCAGCCACGGTCCAGAAGCCATCCTCGAGCGTGCCCAGGTGGTCGGCGAACTGCTCGCGGATGCGCAGGATCTGCGGCAGTGCCTGCTTGAACGGCCCGATCAGCCCCGGATCGAAATGGAGGCCGACCTGGGACTCGATGTGGTTGAGGGTTTCCTCCAGCGTCCAGGGCTTCTTGTAAGGGCGGGTGCTGGTCAGGGCGTCGAACACGTCGGCCAGCGCGACGATACGCGCCATCAGGGGGATCTCCTGGCCTTTCAGGCCCTGCGGATAGCCGCTGCCGTCCCACTTCTCGTGGTGGCACAGCGCGATGGTGCGTGCCGCCTGCAGCAGTTCGTCGCTGTGCTGGCCGATGATTTCCGCCCCGATCTCCGGGTGACGGCGCATGATCGCCCACTCATCGGCATCCAGTCGGCCCGGCTTGAGCAGGACGCAGTCGGGGATGCCGATCTTGCCGACATCGTGCATGGGGGCGGCATTGAACAGGATGTCCAGGCTCTTTTCCCCCAGTCCGAAGGCAGCGCCGATCAGCCGGCAGTAGTGGCTGATGCGGATGATGTGATTGCCCGTCTCGTTGTCGCGGAACTCCGCTGCACGACCCAGGCGGCGGATGATTTGCTGCCGCGTGTTGAACAGCTCGGCCGTGCGCTCGCTGACCTGACGCGCCAGCTCGCGGTTCTGGTCATACAGCGCCAGATGGGTGCGCACCCGGGCCAGCACGATCGCCGGGCTGATCGGCTTGGCGATGTAGTCCACCGCGCCCAGCTCGAGGCCGCGCTGCTCGTCCTCCACCTCGTTCATGGCGGTGACGAAGATCACCGGAATGTCGCGGGTATCCGGATTGCTCTTGAGCTGCTGGCACACATGGTAGCCGTCCATGCCGGGCATCATGATGTCGAGCAGGATCAGGTCCGGTGGGGTGGCCGAAGCGGCGATCTTCAGCGCCTTCTCGCCGCTGAGGGCGATCCGGATGCGGTAGTGGGGCGACAGCACTTCGTTGAGGATGTCGATGTTTTCGGCAACGTCATCCACCAGCAGGATGGTGCTCTGGGCCTGATCTGAGCTCATATCTGTTCCCTGATGTGGTGTCGTACATCCAAGACTACGCGCCTGCACAGGCACGGGCCAGCGTCGGATCGCGCTGCAGCAGTTCCAGCGCCGCTTCGAACTCGTAGCGACCGATCAGACGCTGCAGCTGCGCCGCAGTCTCCTGCAGGCCCAGCCCGGCCAGCGGATCGAGCAGCTGCTCGAGACACTTGCCGGCCTCCCCGTCGTCGTCGCGCAGCAAACCCGCCAGGCGCTGCAGGCCTGCGCCGAGCCCGGCAAGATCGACCTCGGCCGCCGGCGCCGCCGGGGCCGACAGCGGCGAAGCGGCGCGCGCCAGTGCCGCACCGATGCGCTCGATTTGTGCCTGCAGCTCGCACTGCAGGTCGGCCAGGCGCTGCCCGCAGTCCACTGCGTCCGGCTGACGCAAGTGCGCCTCCAGCTCGGCGGCAATGCTCGCCAGCAGCTGGGCGCCGATATTGCCCGCCAGCCCCCTGAGGGTGTGCGCGGCGCGCAGCGCCAACTCCCGGTCGCCGGCCTGCAGGGCCTGGCCGATGCACACGGCGGCGTCGCCCTGGGTTTCGCAGAAACGTTCGAGCAACTTGCGCAGCAGCGCCCGGTTGCCTCCCAGGCGCTGCAGGGCGGCCTCCTGCTGCAACCCGGCAACCGCCGGCAATTCGCAGTCCTCCACCGGCGCCACTGGCGCCGCCTGCTGCTGCGCCTGGCCAACCTTGACCCAGCGGTGCAGGGTGAGGAACAGCTGGGTCACATCAATGGGCTTGGCGATATGGTCGTTCATGCCGGCAGCCAGGCATTTCTCCCGGTCACCGGCCATCGCATTGGCCGTCATCGCCAGCACCGGCAGATCGGCCAGGGCCGGCTGCCGGCGAATGCGCCGGGTCGCCTCGAAGCCATCCAGCACCGGCATCTGGCAATCCATCAGCACGCCATCGTAACTGTGCTCGGCAAGCATGCTCAGCGCCTCGGCGCCGTTGCCGGCAACCGTCACGCGAATTCCGGCGCGGCTGAGGATCTCCGTGGCCAGCTCCTGGTTGACCAGGTTGTCCTCCACCAGCAGCAACGACGCCCCGCGCAGGGCCTTCTGCGCCTCGCGATACTCGGCATGCAGCTCCAGCTTGCGCGGGCGCGCCGTGCTTTCCTTGCCGAAGGCGTTGAGGATGCTGTCAAGCAGCGTCGAGGGGGTAACCGGCTTGACCAGCACCCCCTCGACCCGATTATTGCCGAGCCGGGCGAGCAGCTCGTCGCGGCTGTAGGCCGTGACCATGACGAACAGCGGCGTGGCGCCGATCCGGCTGTCGTTGCGGATGGTGCGGATCGCCTGCACGCCGTCCATCCCCGGCATCATCCAGTCCATGATCACCAGCCGGAACGGTCGCCCGGCGAGATGGGCCTGCTCCAGTTGCGCGATGGCGTCCCTGGCATCGCCCGCCGTGGCCACCTCGAACTTCAGCGCCCGTAGCATGCCCTGGAAGATTTCCCGGGCGCTGGCATTGTCGTCGACCACCAGGACGGGCATGCCGAGCAGGTCGTCGCCGTTGACCAGCAATTCGCGCTGAATGTCCTGCAGGCGGAACGGCACGCGGAAGTGGAAGGTGCTGCCCAGGCCCGGCCGGGACCGCACGCCGATCTCGCCGCCCATCAGGTCGACCAGACGCTTGCAGATGGTGAGGCCCAGCCCGGTACCACCGTACTTGCGCGAGGTGGAGGAGTCGGCCTGGGTGAAGGCTTGGAACAGCTTGCCGCACTGTTCCTCGTTTAGACCGATACCGGTATCGCGCACCTCGAAACGCAACCAGCAAGCAGCCTCGCTGTCGTCGGCTTGCTCGCGTCGGATGGCGATGGTGATTTCGCCGCGCTCGGTGAACTTGATCGCATTGCTCAGCAGGTTGCTCAGCACCTGCCCGAGGCGCATGGGGTCGCCCAGCAGTCCGGTGGGCACATCGGTACCGATGTCGAACAGCAGCTCCAGGCCCTTCTCCTGGGCCTTGACCATCGCCTGATCGGTGAGGCTGCCGAGCACATCCTCGAGGAAGAACTCGACCTCCTCGAAATGCATCTTGCCGGCTTCGATCTTGGAGAAGTCGAGGATGTCGTTGATGATGCCCAGCAGGTTCTGCGCCGCCACATGGATCTTCTCCAGATAGCCGCGCTGGCGCGGCGGCGGATCGCTGTCCAGGGCCAGGTGGGCCATGCCGATGACCACGTTCATCGGCGTGCGGATTTCGTGGCTCATGTTGGCGAGAAAGTCGGACTTGAGCCGGGTCGCCTC